>JAQBYB010000009.1 GCA_027624235.1 Pseudomonadota bacterium
TGCTCTTGTAAACGGTCTTGTTTATGTTGGCTTAAGCGGCTTTTTCTCATACTGCCCATGATAACACCTTTTATGGGTTATCTGGTACAGCCCCAAACTATTTTCCCCGCCGTCCATCCAGATCGTCATCGGGCCGTCATTGACCAAACTAACCGCCATGTGCGAGCGGAATTTTCCGGTCTTCACCGCCACCCCCTCCCCGGCCAGCCGTTGGCAGAGATATTCGTAAAGTCTTTCAGCCGTTTCCGGGTTGGCGGCGGCGGAAAAACCGGGCCGGTTGCCTTTGCGCCAATCGGCGGCCAGGGTGAACTGGCTGATGATCAGGGCCTCGCCGCCGACGTCCAGGATCGACAGATTGGTCTTGCCGTCGCCGTCGGCGAACAGGCGCATCTTGGCGATCTTGCGGGCGAAGTAATCGGCGGCGGCCTCATCGTCGTCCCGTTCGGTGCAGACAAGAACGACCAGCCCTGGTCCGATCGCCGACAGCACCTCCCCCTCCAGGCTGACGCTGGCCTCGGTTACGCGTTGCAACAACGCCCGCATCTCTAGAGTTCCGCCAGCTTCTCCCGAAGAAGCCCGATGATCTGGTCGATGTGTTCCTTTTCGGCAATAAACGGCGGCGCGACGATGCCGGTATCGCCGGTGAACTTCACGTGCAGGCCGCTCCAGAACAAATCCTTTTGCAACTGGGTGCCGCGCTGGCCCGGTGCGGCGCCGGCGGCGACATCGAAACCGGCGATCAAACCGTAGCCCCGGATATCGGTGACGACGTCCATATCCCTGAGCGAAAATATCTGATCCAGAAAATACGGCGACAACTCGGCGGCACGCTCGAACAGGTTCTCTTTTTCGTAAATTGCCAACGCCGCCAGCCCCGCCGCGCATGCCGTCGGGTGACCGGAATAGGTGTAGCCGTGGAACATCTCGATGGCGCCTTCCGGGCTGGCATTGACGACGGCGTCATAAATCTCATCGCGAACGGCGACCGCCGCCATCGGCACGGCGCCGTTGGTCAGCGCCTTGGCCATGGTGATGATATCCGGAGTCACCCCGAACGATTGCGCGGCGAAGGCCTTGCCGGTGCGCCCGAAGCCGCAAATGACCTCATCAAAGACCAACAGGATGCCGTGCGCGTCACAGATTTTGCGCAGCCGTTCCAGATACCCCTTCGGCGGCACCAGAACCCCGGTCGATCCGGCGATGGGCTCGACAAAACAGGCCGCGATGGTCGAGCCGCCATAGGTTTCCGCCGCACGTTGTAAGTCATCGGCGAGATCGGCGCCGTGTTCGGGCTGGCCCTTGGCGAAGCGGTTTTCCTCCAGCCAGGTATGGCGCATATGAACGATGCCCGGCATCAAACCGGAAAAGGTCTCACGGTTTTTGACCATACCGGCCAACGACGTGCCGCCAATGTTGACGCCGTGATACGCCCTGTCGCGCGACACGAAGCGGGTGCGTTGGCCTTCGCCCCTGGCACGGTGGTACGCCATGGCGATTTTGAGCGCCGTGTCGATGGCTTCGGAGCCGGAGTTGGTGAAAAAAACATGATCGATGCCGTCCGGCGTCAGCGCGGCCACCTTGGCCGCCAACTCGAACGAGCCCGGATGACCGGATTGGAACGGCGGCGCAAAATCAATTTCTCGAAGCTGGGCGCTCACCGCGTCGGCGATCTCGGGCCGGCAGTGACCGGCGGCGGAGCAGAACAACCCCGATGACCCATCCAGAATCTTGCCGCCCTTGTGGTCCCAGTAATACATCCCCTCGCCCTTAACCATCAGCCGGGGATCGGCCTTGAAATCCCGGTTCGCGGTAAACGGCATCCATTGGTTTTCAAGCGTGTTGGCGGTGTATTGCATGGGGTTCCTCCGGGAGGCTAAGGTATTTTGAGGCGATGATTATGGCAGGCGTCCCCCAACCGGTCACGCCCGCCTTTCGAGGCGGCCCGGCGCGGGAGAGTGTTTTTTATGCGTTGGTCCAGGGAGGCCCACACAATGTTGATCGGCATTGCGAAAGAAATTAAAGACAACGAATTCAGGGTTGGCATGACCCCGGCCAGCGTCGCCGAGGCCGTGCACCACGGTCATGAGGTGATGGTGGAAACGAAGGCAGGCCTCGGCATTGACGCCACGGACGATCACTACCGAGAGGCGGGCGCCGAGATCGCAAGCACCGCAAAAAAGGTCTTCGCCAAGGCGGACATGATCATCAAGGTCAAGGAACCACAGGCGGGCGAGCGCAAAATGTTGCGCGGGGATCAGTTATTGTTCGCCTACTTGCACCTTGCGCCCGATCCCGAGCAGACCAAGGATCTGGTCGAAAGCGGTGCAATCTGCATCGCCTACGAGACGGTCACCGATGATCATGGCGGGCTGCCATTGCTGGCGCCCATGTCCGAAGTCGCCGGACGGATGTCGGTACAGGCCGGCGCGCACGCCCTTGAAATGGCGCAAGGGGGCCGAGGTGTGCTCCTTGCCGGCGTGCCCGGCGTCCAACCGGCGAAGGTCGTCATCATCGGCGGTGGGGTGGCCGGCGAAAATGCCGCCTACATGGCGCTCGGCATGGGTGCCGATGTCACCGTGCTCGACCGCAATGTGGATACCATGCGGGCGTTGGTTGTCCGTTTCGGCCCGGCACTGAAGACTATTTATTCGACGCGCCTGACCATCGAAGAGCAGGTTCTCGCCGCCGATCTCGTCATCGGCGCCGTGCTCGTGCCAGGATCCGAAGCACCGAAGCTGATATCCAAGGCCATGGTCAAAAAAATGAAAAAGGGGGCGGTCCTGGTGGATATTGCCATCGACCAGGGCGGTTGCTTTGAAACCTCACACCCGACGACGCACGCCGATCCCACCTTCATCGTCGACGGCGTCGTTCATTACTGCGTCGCCAACATGCCGGGCGCGGTATCCCATACATCGACATACGCACTCAACAACGTGACCCTTCCCTTCGTGCTGGCGCTCGCCGATAAGGGCTACAAGCAGGCCATGCTGGATGATGCGCACCTGATGAACGGTCTCAACGTGCACCGGGGCAAGGTAACCTACAAGGCGGTAGCCGACGATCTGGGTTATGAATTCGTTGCCCCAAGAGATGCCATTGCCGCCTAATGGCCAAGCGTTTAAAACTATAGCCAACAAACAATATTCGGTCGGCCACAAGGGTCTGCGCCGCATGAAACCGGGAAGGTAAGATCATGAAAATGACGACAGAAGAAGCCTTTGTGAAGGTCTTGCAGATGCATGGCATCGAGCATGCATTCGGCATTATCGGATCGGCGTTCATGCCGATATCAGATCTTTTCCCAAAAGCCGGCATCACATTTTGGGATGTGGCGCATGAGACTAACGGCGGCCTGATCTGCGACGGCTACACCCGCACGACCGGAAAAATGGGCATGGCCATCGCCCAGAACGGACCCGGCATCACCGGCTTCGTGACGCCGATCAAGACGGCGTACTGGAATCACACGCCGATGCTGCTGGTCACCCCCCAGGCCGCCAACAAGACCATCGGCCAGGGCGGCTTTCAGGAAGTCGAACAAATGGCTCTGTTCAAGGACATGGTATGTTATCAGGAAGAAGTGCGCGATGCGTCCCGGATGGCGGAAGTCCTCAACCGCGTCATCGAAAAGGCGATCCGTGGATCGGCCCCGGCGCAAATCAATGTGCCCCGCGATCTATGGACGCAAGTGATCGACATCAACCTGCCGCAGATCGTGCGGCTGGAACGCCCCGCTGGCGGAACCAAAGCCATTGCAGAAGCGGCAAAATTGTTATCCGAGGCCAAATTTCCGGTCATTCTTTCCGGCGCCGGCGTCGTCATCGGGAGCGCGATCCCGGACTGTCAGGCTTTGGCGGAGCGCCTGGATGCGGCGGTGTGCAGCGGCTACCAACACAATGACAGTTTCCCCGGCAGCCATCCGCTGGCGGCCGGGCCGCTGGGATACAATGGCTCCAAGGCGGCGATGAAACTCATCGCTCAGGCCGATGTGGTTCTGGCCCTGGGCACTAGGCTCAATCCGTTCTCAACGCTGCCCGGGTACGGCATCGATTACTGGCCCCAGGACGCCAGCATCATCCAGGTCGATATCAATTCCGACCGTATCGGCCTGACTAAAAAAGTTACGGTCGGAATTTGCGGCGACGCCAAAATGGTTGCCAGGCAGATTTTAGCGCAGCTTTCAGACACCGCCGGTGACGCCGGGCGCGAAGACCGCAAGGCCACCATCCATCAGGCCAAGTCGGCGTGGCTGCAAACGCTGAGCGGCATGGACCATGAAGACGACGACCCCGGCACCACCTGGAACGTCGATTCAAGGGCGCGCGATACCGACCTGATGTCGCCGCGACAAGCCTGGCGCGCCATTCAGGCGGGGTTGCCGAAGGAGGCGATTATTTCCAGCGATATCGGCAACAACTGCGCTATCGGCAATGCCTACCCGACATTCGAGCAGGGCCGCAAATATCTGGCGCCGGGGCTTTTCGGCCCCTGCGGATATGGCTTCCCGTCCATTATCGGCGCCAAGATCGGTTGCCCCGATGTGCCCGTGGTCGGCTTCGCGGGCGATGGTGCGTTCGGCATTTCCATGAACGAGATGACATCAGTCGGCCGCGAGGGTTGGCCCGCCGTCACCATGGTCATTTTTCGCAACTTCCAGTGGGGCGCGGAGAAGCGCAACTCCATCCTCTGGTACGACAATAATTTTGTCGGCACCGAACTGAACCCGGAACTCAGTTACGCCAAGGTCGCTGAAGGCTGTGGCTTAAAAGGCGTGCAGGTAACGACGCCATCGCAACTTACCGCCGCGTTGCAAGATGCCTGCAAGGCCCAGGACGATGGCGTGACGACCTTTATCGAGATCGTTCTCAACCAGGAACTGGGCGAGCCGTTCCGGCGCGATGCGATGACGGCGCCGGTCGAGGTTGCGGGAATAAATCCGGGCGACATGAAGCCGCAACAGCCTACGTAGAAGCTGCTCAGGGGGGGCGATCACATGTTGAGCGACGCGCCCTATGAGGTTCCACCCTATCTGCTGGCAATGGCGGCCTCCCTGCCCCGTTGCCCCATGGCCATCGCCGGCGCCGACAACGAAGTCACCCTCGAAAGCGCCCGCCAGGCCACCGAGGCGGGTGTCATAACCCCGGTGCTGGTCGGCGATCGTGACATCATCCAATCGCTGTCTGGCGTCATCGGTTGGGACATCACCGGCATAGAAACCATTGACCTGACGGGCGAGCAGGCAATCTCGGACGCGGCGGTATCTCTGGCCGCATCGGGAACCGTCAAGGGCATCATGAAAGGCCATGTCCACACCGACGCCCTGATGCGGGCCGTTGTCCAACGCGATGCCGGCCTGCGTACTGAACGGCGTATCAGCCACGTTTTTCACATGACCATCCCCGGCCGCGATAAGGTGCTGCTGATTACCGATGGCGCGGTCAATGTGGCGCCCACCGTCAACACCCGCATGGATATTATCCGCAATGCCGTCGATATGGCCCACGGACTTGGCAATCCGGAGCCCAGGGTCGCCATCCTGTCCGGCGCCGAGGTCGTCAATCCGTCGATGCCGTCCAGCGTCGAGGGCGCGGAAATCGTCCAGCGCGCTCGAAACGGCGAGATCAACAACTGCATCATCGATGGCCCCTTCGCCTTCGATCTGGCGGTTTCGTCCGAGGCCGCCAAAATCAAGGGCATCGACGGCCCCGTCGCCGGGCGTGCCGATATCGTCGTCGTCCCCAATATCGAAATGGGAAATGGATTGTTCAAGATGATGGTCTATTTCATGAGCAGTCTGGCCGCCGGCGTCGTCATGGGCGCCAAGGTGCCGATCGTGCTGACGTCGCGGGCCGACCCGCCGGAGGCCCGCTTCGCGGCGACGCTGATTACCGCCATCCTTTCCCATAGGGCCGAGACGAATAAGGCGGTATAATAGGCAATGCCGCACAAACAGCCTTACACCGCGATACCTCGATTTTACGACCTGCTGGACCTGCCCTTCGAATACGGGCGGTATCGTCCGATCCGACGCGTCATGTTTAAGGATGTGGATGGTGTGATTCTGGACGCCGGGGTCGGCACCGGGCGCAACATGGCCTTTTATCCACCGGATGCGGAAATCACCGGCATCGACCTCAGCCCCGCGATGCTGGCCAGGGCGCGCCAGCGCAAGGCCACCTTAAGCATTGACACGGACCTGTTTGAGATGGACGTCACCGATACCGATTTTGCCGACGGCCAATTCGATTTTATTATCGCCACGTTTCTGTTTTGCGTGCTTGAGGATGAATACCAACTACCGGCGCTCAAGGAACTCCGCCGGGTGTGCAAGGCGGATGGTGAAATCCGTATCCTTGAATATGCCTATTCCAAGAATTCCTGGAGGCGCTTTGTGATGCATCTGTGGGCCCCTTGGGTGCGGCTGATGTACGGCGCCACTTTCGAGCGCCGTACCGAGCAATATGTGGATGCGGCCGGACTAATCCTGGCTGAAGAACGCTTTTTGTACAAAGACATCATCAAGCTTCTGATCCTGCGGCGCCAATAAAGCGCCTGCAAAATAGGATTTTTGACCAAAAAACTTTAGTAACTCTTTTTTTTACCTATTGCCATAGTATTACCGGACTGAGATTCGGTTTATAATCTATTTTCAATGACTTGGGATTACCAAGTTTCACTGGTTCCCGACAAACAAGGAACGATTGTCGTGTCATGAACGATTATCTTAACCATGTTAGGTCACTGTCAGACCTGCACAATCTGATCGAACGCGACCTGACCTCGGGCACCGAGGAGGCGACGAAGCGGCTTTTTGACGACGTCAAAGCCGTCACCGAGAAAATTTCCAAAAACGCCGATGAGATCGTATCCCGCGTTTATGCTGAAACCGAGGCGGCGGTGGTCAGGTTGACGGCCGAAGCGGAACGCGGCATCGAGGAAATTAAAAAAGACGCGGCCAAAGCCGCCGCCGATCTTGTTCGAGATGCCAAAGGCGGCGGTGGCTCGAAGGAAGATGCCCGAACCGCCGATAAAATCCTCAAGGACGCCGAAAATGCGACCGCCGAGCTCAACCAAAAAGCCCGGCTTGCCCTTGAGGCCCTTTCCAAACTGTCGGAGGAGACGGCGTTTAAATTCCAGCGTATCACCGAGGCCGCGATCAGAGAATTAGCCGACGTCGAAAAAGGAGCGGTGAAAAAAGTCGCCGATGCCGGCAAGAATGCCGCCGCAAAATTCCCGACCTCGGCGAAGGATGGCAGTAAGGACAACGAGGCGCTGCAAAAGGCCAAGCTGGCGGCTGCGGAAGTCATCAAGGCACTGGCGCAGGCCGCCGATGAGGTGAACCGGGCGACGGCCCAGGCCAACGAAAAAATTCAGAAAGCCTCCGACGAAGCGATTTTGACCATTAAGAAAGCCTCCAAGAAGGTATCGGCGATGATCAATCAGGCCATTGATGACGCCAACGAAAAAATCTTCCGTACTACCCGCACGGCGATCAAAGCTGTGGTCGGAGAGGAGAAAGCCGAATTCTTCGATCTGACGCCGCTGAAGGAACGATGGACTAAACGAAAGCCCTAGACATCTTCCACGACGGCGCCCTCCTGAGTTACTTTCCTACTTTCCATTCCATGCTATCGCCTTAGACTAGGCCCCAAGGCCAGGGAGGATCGCATGCGACTCAAGGATAAAATCGCCCTCATTTTCGGCGCCGGTCAAGCGCTGGGGGAAACGCCGGCCATCGGCAACGGTCGGGCGGTGTCTCTGTTGTTCGCCCGCGAGGGGGCGAAGGTTGTCTGCGTCGACCGCCGGGCCGATGCCTGGGATGTTACCTATGCGGCATTGTTCATGGCCTCGGACGAGGCCAAATTCATTACCGGCGCGGCGCTGCCTGTTGACGGCGGTCGCAGTTGCCTGGTCGGATAGCAAGGGAAACAAAAGCATGTCACGATTGTCGCAACTCGACCCCGACACGCTGTCGGCCTCCCAAAAAGACATCTTCGACAAGATAACCGCCGGGCCCCGTGGCGGCGTCAGGGGGCCGTTCGTGCCGATGTTATTGAGTCCCGGGATCTGCGATTTCGTCCAAGGGCTGGGGGCGTATATCAGGTTCGACGGGGCGTTGCCGGGGAAGCTCCGCGAATTGGCCATACTGACGACGGCGCGGTTCTGGGGGGCGAATTACGAATGGAACGCCCATGTTCCCTTTGCCGAGAAAGAGGGACTAAACCCTGCGATCATTGCGGCCATCGCCGAAGGGAGGACACCCAATTTTACCGACGATAACGAGAAAGCCGTCCATACCTTTATCACCGAACTTCATCGTGACCATCACGTCGGTGACGCGACGTTTGCCGCCATCAAAGATACTTTCGGCGACGAAGCGACGCTGGAGCTGACGGCGGTAGCCGGGTATTACACGCTGATTTCCATGGTTCTCAATACGTTCGAAGTGGCCGCCCCCGAATAATCGCGAACGGCATTTTCAACCTATCCTGGGCCTTCCTTGCCCGCTACAATGACCCTTCGTTCAATAGGGAAGTTTAAGCTCGAAGGAGTAGCACCATGGATAACGCCATAAGCGTATCGAAAGCGGCAAAACTGCTCGGGATGAAACGCTCCGAACTGAGCGAACGGCTGTCCGCCGCCGACATCCAGACCTTCGAAGGGTCGGTGGATTTCGAAAAAGTAAAATGCATGGCGCCGTCCCTCGACCTCTCCGACCCCAAGATTCTGGAACGGGTCAAATACATCCGCGAAAACCTGGCCAAGCCGATCCCCGGCATGCTTGCCGACCACCAGGGCCAAGACCTGACGGTCGAAGTGCAAAAGCTGACCAAGGATTTGATGATCGAGACACAGACGGCCAATCACTACCGCGACATCATCAACGACCTGGCGGCAAAACTCGGTGATCTTCAGAAATCCAAGGTACCCGAGCAACAGGAACTGGGCTTCGAGTTGTGCCAGTGGCTGCGCGATAAAATCTGCGCCGAGTAGCTACATCTGAACCAGGGCTTCGTCGCGAATTTCCGCGGCCAAGCGGGCGATTTCCACCGGATCGGTAGCGGCTTCGGGGTTTTTCGCCGCCATCACCGTCGCCGCCGCCTGAATGCACGCCGCCATCAGAACATCAGGGTCATAGCCGATATTTTTGTCCGTCATGGTGTCCTCCCGTTGCGTGGCTGTCATTGAATATTCACTCTGGTACACCCTAACACGCGGCACACAGGTCATAACTTGCCTTTAGTCAATCCCCGGCGCGCCTTGCCAGATAAGAACAAAAAAAGAACATTGACCCGCCCGGATTCCAGCGCCATGATGATGCATGCCTTCCGATGTTATCATCAGCGGTCGCGCCGGGGACGCCGGGACCGAAAGCACCACTGTCCCTTCGGCCTTGCCGCTTTATGCCGCCACGGTGCAGGCCGGCTTTCCGTCGCCCGCCGACGATTACCTGGAAGGCGCGCTCGACCTCAACGAACATCTCATTCGCCACCCGGCGGCGACGTTCTTCCTCCGCGTCACCGGCGAGTCCATGACCGGGGCCGGCATTCACTCCGGCGACCTGTTGATCGTCGACCGTTCACGCAGCCCCGGCGATGGCGATGTCGTCATCGCCGTCATTGATGGCGAACTGACCGTCAAACGACTGCACCGGCGCCGGGGGCGCATTCGTCTGTTGGCCGAAAACCCCCGTTACCCGCCGATCGAGATCAGCACCGGCCAAGACCTGCATATCTGGGGAGTGGTCATCCATACCATCCGCTCCTTTGTCTAAAAAAAGCGCCCCCTTATTCGCGCTGGTCGACGTCAATAATTTCTATGCGTCGTGCGAACGATTGTTTGAGCCCCGGCTTGAGGGCGTCGCGGTGGTGGTGCTGTCCAATAACGACGGCTGCGTCATCGCGCGGTCACAGGAAGCCAAGGACTTAGGCATTCCCATGGGCATCGCGGTGCACAAGGTCAAAGACGTGCTGCGGCGCGAACGGGTCCGGGTCTATTCATCCAATTATGCGCTCTATGGCGACCTATCCGGGCGCGTGGTCTCGGTGTTAAAGCGCTTCACGCCCTATCTGGAAGTCTACAGCATCGACGAATCGTTCCTCGGTATTGGTGGTTTTGCCGACCCCGCCGCCTACTGCCATGACATCAAGGACACCGTTCTCCGGTGGACCGGGCTGCCGGTTTCGGTCGGCATCGGCGTCACCAAAACATTGGCCAAGGTCGCCAACCGGATCGCCAAGAAAGACCCCCGGCACAAGGGAGTCTTCATCATGCCCGATAACCCTGACCCGGTGCTCGGCAACCTCAACACCGGGGACATCTGGGGTATCGGCCGCAGGCTGGCGGCGCGACTGGACAGGCTCGGCATCACCACCGCGCTGGAACTCAAAAATGCCGATCCAAAATTCATCCGCGCGCGCCTCGGTGTCGTCGTCGAAAGAACCGTTCTGGAGCTTCGCGGCACGCCGTGTCTGGCCCTGGAAATGACGGTTCCGGCGCAGAAGGGAATCATGGTGTCCCGGGGTTTCGCACGCCGGGTGACGGAGTACCGCGACATCGAGGCCGCCGTCGCCAGTTATGTCAGCCGCGCCGCCGAAAAGCTCCGCCGCCAGGGCCTGAGTACGAACAAACTAACGATCAGCCTGCGCACCAGCCCCTTCGCCCCGGCATCGGAACGCTATGCCAACGCCGCCGGGTTCGTCTTTTCTGAGGCCACGTCCGACACCACCGACATGATCAAGGCAGCGCGCCATTGCCTGAAAAAAATCTATAAACCGGGATTGCCCTACCAAAAGGCCGGGGTGTTTCTGGACGCCTTGGAAGATGCCCGCCATACCCAGCGGAGCCTGTTCCCACCCGCCGGCACCAACCCGGACAAGTCCCGCGCCTTGATGAAAGCGGTGGACCGCATCAACGCCGATTGGGGCCACGACACGGTCCGCTTCGCCGTTACCGGCATACAACGGTCCTGGGCCATGAAACAAAACCAAAAAAGCCCGTGTTACACGACCCGTTGGCAGGACCTCAAACAGGTCGGCGGCTAGGATTAACATAAATCAAGGTCGGCACACCGGCGATGTGCCAATATAACGGCTGTCTTGGGAACGAGGGATTTCCCAGGAAGGGGGAGTGTGTGTCATGCCCGGCCCGACCCGCAATTATCCGCCGTTGACGCCCGCATTACTGGCCGGTATCGCGTTGCGGCCGTTACCGCTAGCATTGCTGCAACCTTTTCTCGACGCCGCCCTGGCCATCCTCCGTCGATGCCACCCCGACCTGTTCGCCCGTATGGCGGATATTGAAGGAAGCACTTTCCTCATCGACCCAATGGATCTGCCCTTCGGGTTTCTGCTCAGGCTATCGAAGACGCCGCGTTTAAGAGCCATCGCCAAGGACGCCCCCCCGGATATGGACATGGACACGACGCCAACGGCGACAATCCGGGGCCCACTGGCGACATTGATGCGACTGCTCGAAGGGCGGCTTGACGGCGACGCCTTGTTTTTTTCGCGTGATCTCATCGTCGAAGGCAACATGGAAACCGTTGTCACGCTGCGCAACGCCGTCGATGGCGCAGGCATTGATCTATTGGGTGACCTGTTATCGGTCTTCGGGCCGTTAAGCCGGCCGGCAAGGTTGGTGGCCAACGGCGCATCAAGGGTTTTCGACCGCATGGAACGCGACTTCGAAAATATGAGAAACACCCTAACCGCCCCTGTTGCCGAGCATTGCGAAGCCCAGGCCGCCGAAATCAGGGAACTCCGCAAGGCCCTGGAAGAACTGCAACGCGAACAGGCGCCGGCGCCCCATCCCCGACGCACGCACCCGGCAAAGGCGCAATCCCGATGACGGCGGCGCTGGAACTGGTCTGCCCGGCGGGCACCCCGGCCAGCCTGAAGGCGGCGGTCGATGCCGGGGCCGATGTAGTGTACGCTGGCTTCGCGGACGACACCAACGCCCGCAACTTTCCCGGTCTGAATTTCACCCGCCCCCAAATGAAAGAAGGCATTGCCTATGCCCACGAACGCGGATGCGGGGTATTTATCGCCGTTAATACGTACCCAAAGGCCGGAAACCCGGACCCGTGGCGCATGGCCATTACCGACGCGGCGACCATGGGCGCTGACGCCATCATTCTCGCCGACATCGGCTTGCTGGCGTACGCCCAACGCGCGCACCCTCAACTACGCCGCCACCTGTCGGTTCAGGCATCGGCTTCCAATGCGCAAGCCATCGGATTTTATCACCGGGCCTTCGGGGTCAAGCGAGTGGTTCTGCCGAGGGTATTGACGATCAAGGAAATCGCCGCCCTCAACGCCCAGGTCCCGGTCGAAACGGAGGTTTTTGCCTTCGGCGGGATGTGCGTGATGGCCGAGGGTCGGTGCTCTCTTTCGTCCTATGTGACCGGCCAATCCCCCAACACCGACGGTGTATGCTCGCCGGCAAGCCATGTCTGTTATGAAAAAAGGGATGGCAAGCTGATATCCAGACTCGGTGACTTCACCCTTAATATATTCTCCGATGGCGAGGCGGCGGGATATCCCACCTTATGCAAGGGCCGCTTTGTGACCCAAGACATGCCGTCTTATTTGTTTGAAGAGCCTGCCTCACTCAACGCCTTGGATATCCTCACCGAACTGGCGGCGGCGGGAGTCTCGGCCTTGAAAATCGAAGGACGCCAACGCGGCCGTGCCTACGTCAACCAAGTGGTAAAGACATTCCGCAATGCCGTCGATGCCGCTAGCCGGGGAGAAACAGTCGCGGTCGGCGACCTGGGCGCCATGAGCGAAGGCGGACGCGAAACCACGGGTGCTTATGAAAAAATCTGGCATTAATCGGAAAACTCTTTCCCTGGGCCCGGTGCTGTTCCACTGGGATGCCGAGACAAAGCGCGACTTCTATTTCCGCATTGCCGATGAATCCGCTTTCGATACCGTTTATGTGGGTGAGGTAGCGTGCTCCAAGCGGACGCCCTTTTTCGCCCCTTATGTGCCGGAGGTCGTGGAACGGCTCCAGCGCGGGGGCAAACAAGTCATCCTCTCGACCCTGGCCTTGATCATGAGCAAACCGGAGATCGAACAGGTCATTGACCTGTCCAAAAACACCAATCTGTTGATCGAAGCGAATGACATCGGAACCGCCGCCTTGTTGATGGGACGCCCCCACGTTATCGGTCCCTTCATCAATGTCTATAACGAAGACACGTTGGAATACCTGGCAAACCAGGGGGCGGTCCGAATATCGCTGCCTTGGGAATTACCGTCGGAATCATTATCCGCGTTAGCTAAATACGCAAATGCCGAAGTGGAAGCGCAAGTATTCGGACGCATGCCATTAGCAATTTCCGCACGGTGTTATCACGCCCGTGCCCACGGATTACACAAATCTAAATGCCAATTTGTCTGCGCCGATGATTTGAACGGCATGAACGTCGAAACACTGGACGGCGAGGATTTTCTTTCCATCAACGGCTGCCAGACATTGTCCCATACGATTTGCAACCTGATCGGTGAACTGGGCGAGCTTCAGGGCATGGGCATCAACGCCTTCAGGGTATGGCCCCATGCCATCGACATGGTCGCGGTCGGACAGACCTTCCGCGATGTCCTCGACAGAGCGATAACCGCCACGGAGGGTCAGGAAGAATTAGCCGAATATGTCGATTTCGCGCCATTCTCAAACGGGTTTTATCATGGCGGAGAAGGCGCCACTTACGTGGCGTCGCCGTAACGACTCACGCCCCCTTCGCCGCCTGCCAGCCGTCGAGAATGCCGCGCGCGTTGTTGGTCGCCGGGTTCATATGGCGGTCATGGTCGTCCATCTTGGCCGTCAATTCGATGACATAGCCGTTGGGATCGCGGAAATAGATCGAATGAACAAAAGTATGATCGGCGACGCCGCGGGGGTCCATGCCTTCGGCGTTGCCTTTGTCCAACATGGCTTGCAGGTCTTCGGGCGTCACCTCCAATGCAATATGAAGGTCGAAATCGCGCTGGTCCTTGAAATCGAAGGGCGTCGCCTGGTCCTCGAAAAAGGCCAGATACGAACCGTCGTCCATACCGTAAAAAGTGTGCAGGACCTTGGTTTCCCGCCCGGTCTTGGTTTCGCTGATATCCAGCGATCCGGCCAGCGGCAGGCCGAGAAAATCTTCATAAAATTTTCGGGTTTCCTCGGAATCCCGGCACCGATAGGCGTTGTGGTGAAGGCCTTTGATCATAATTGTCTCCTCAATGCTTCCACTCAGTTCACGTATATCTAGTCACGTAGCAAGCCGATTTCCACCCTGGCGCCTATTCCACCAACAGCGTTTCGCCCGGCTTAACGCGGGTGAAGTTGACCGGCTGGGTCTCGGTCGTGATTGCACCGTCTTTGATGCGGACACGGGTAAAGGCAGAGCTTTCCAGGTTGCGGGTCTCGGGAAAATCAGCGCGGTAATGCGCACCCCTGGAATCATCGCGGGAAAGCGCGGCGGCGGTAATGGCGCGGGATACCAAAATCAGGTTTTTCAGGTTGATCCAGTCGTGCCAGGTCAGGTTATAGGCGAGGTTGTCGCCCCCAATCCCACCATCGACGCCGATGCCGTCCAGGTCCGCCTCCAACGCCGTCAGATCCGCCATGGCGCGGTTCAGGGATGTCGCGTCGCGAACAATGCCGACGTCCTCCCACATGATATCGGCGAGCCTAATTCTGATCGGTTCCAGATCACCGGGCGGATTCGACAACGGCGTCCGGCACAGCCCGATGGCGGCCTCAATAGCGGTATTGTCGGGATCATGAAAAAAGCCTTGTCCGGGCGTCCACCGGCCGATGGTGTCACCGGCGATACCGCCGAACACGGTGGAATTGGCGACGCCGTTGCCGCCCAGCCGGTTGGCGCCGTGCACGCCCCCGGTATCCTCTCCGGCGGCGAACAGGCCGTTCCATTCGGTGCCGCCGTCGGCGGTGAACTCGACCCCGCCCATCATATAGTGCGCCGTCGGCACCACCTCGACCTTATCACCGGCCAGATCAAAGCCGCAATCGGCGCAGCGCTCGACCATGCCCTTGAACAGACGCCGGACCTCGGCCTCATCCAGATGGCCCATGGACAGGTACAGCCCGCCCAAGGGGCCTATTTTTCCGGTGCGCATTTCCGCGAACATGGCGCGGCTGACGATGTCGCGGGTGGCGCGTTCAGCGCGGTCGTCGTATTTATCCATGAACCGTTCGCCGTCGCCATCCAGAAGGTACGCGCCGTAGCCGCGAAGGCCTTCTTCCAGCACCGTGCCGGTCATCCGGGTCTCGGCCCCGGCCAACAAGCCGGTCGGGTGGAACTGCACCATTTCCATGTCGCGCAACGGCAACCCGGCGCGTAACGCCATCGCCATGCCGTCGGCGGTCTTGTCACCCGACGGCGTATGAAACCGGTACATGGTCGGCCCGCCGCCGGTCGCCAGCAGCACCGCCTTCGCCTTCACAAAAACGAACCTGCCGGTGCGCATATCGATCATCAACACCCCGGCAATGGACTGGCCGTCCGTCGACGGGATCATCTCAACCGCGCGGTGGTCTTCGATCCGGTTCAGTCCCCGCGCCCATACCTGTTCGGCCAGCCTGCCGATGATCTCGATCCCGGTCAGGTCGCCCTTATGGACGGTACGATCAAAGGTCTGCCCGGCGAAGGCCTTCTGGTGCACGCTGCCGTCTTCGTTGCGATCGAAGAAACAGCCCAATTCGTTTTCCAGTTCGCGGACGCGTTCCTGGGCCACCGTCACCAGGGTCCAGGCCAGGTCCTGATCGTTCAACCACTTGCCGCCTTCGATGGTGTCCATGAAATGGCGCTCCACCGAATCGCCCGGCGCCAAGGCGACGTTATAACCGCCCTGGACCATGCGGGTGCAACCGCACTTGCCCAGCAATCCCTTGACGGCGATGGTGACGGAAAGGTCGGGGGCGGTTTCGTTGACATGCAACGCCGCGAACAGACCGGCGCCACCCGCGCCCAGGATCAAAACATCCGTTTCAATCGTTTCGAAATCGCTCAACTGTCGATGCCCATACGGGCCAGCGCGGCGGCCCTTTTGTCTTGGGCGTTGGCTCTAACCTCTTCGAAGAGGCTGCCGCCGTGTGCGTCCATGCCGACCAGCAACGGCCCGAAGTCCTTGATCTTAAACTGCCACAGGCTTTCCGGGTTGAGGTCATCCATATCGACGTCGAGAATTTTTTCGATCCATGTCGTTTCCAGCGCCGCCGTGCCGCCGATGATGGCCAGATAGACACCGCCCAAGTCCTGAAACGCCTTGGCGCTTTCTTCGCCCAAGCCGCCCTTGCCGATGATCATGCGGACGCCGTCGCGTTCCATCAGCGGCCGGGTGAAGCGTTCCATGCGCGCGCTTGTGGTGGTGCCGATACAGATGGACTGATACCCCGCCGGGCAGGAATTGGAGACCGGCACCTTTTTAACATTAGGCGCGGTGTGAATGACGGCATGGCCGTTCAGGTCGAGGCGCGTCTTGCGCCCCTTATCAAACATATGGATCAGGGTGGCATCGCGGATACCGAACAACGTGTCCTGAAGGACAACGTGATCGCCGATGCGAAGTTTGCGCACGTCGTCTTCGGAAACCGGCATCGTGAATTCATGTTCCGTCATATTCTATACCCCGATCTCAACGCCGGTGGGCGTGAAGGTGGCTTTCGCCCGCCTGGCCGAATGGCATTGAATGTTGACGGCCACCGGGTTCATGGTGATGTGGGTGGCCGCCGTTTCCACATGCACCGCGAACGACGTGCTGTCGCCGCCCAAGCCCTGCGGGCCGATGCCCAAGGTGTTAACGGCGTCGGACAGTTCGGCTTCCAGCTTGGCGCCTTCCCGATCGTCGCAGACGGAGCCCAACCGCCGGGTCGCGGCAATCTTGGCCATTTTCATGCACAAGTCGGCGGTGCCACCGATGCCGACACCGACAATGGTCGGCGGACAGACTTTGCCGCCGGCCTCCAGAACCTTGTCGATGACGAACGTCTTGATGCCGGCAACCCCGTCCGCCGGGATGCACATTTTCAGGAACGAGCCGTTTTCAGAACCGGAGCCCTTGGGGATCATTTCGATCACCAGCTCTTGTTCGGCGCCGGAAAAGTCTACATTGATCACGGGAACCCGCCGACCGCACGACGTATGTTCGTTTTTCCGCGTCACCGGATGCACCACCGATGAGCGCAGCGGGTATTCCTTGGTCGCCCTGGCGCAGCCCTTGCGGATGGCGGTTTTTAAATCGATGCCATCGACCTCGACGCCGCGCCCGATGGTGATGTTGTAAATAGGAATGCCGGTGTCCTGGCACAGCAGGTTATCGGTATCCTCGGCAACGTCGATATTGCGGATCATGGTCGCCAGGATGGACTTGCCGGTGGCGTCGGTCTCTGCGGCATCAAGCCTTTGAAAGCCGTCCTTGATATCGTCGGGCAGCACCTTCAGCGCCCGGATATAGAGCAGTTTGGCGGTTTCCTCGACGGCGTCTAAATCAATTTTCATACTTTTTACCCCAGACCTCATTAAATCAGCAGCGTCACGCCCAACACCAACAACATCCCCAGAACGATACGGTGAAAACGCCGTTCATCCAAGCGTCCGTAGAGCCACAGCCCAAGCCCGGAGCCCGCAACAATGGCCGGCAGGCACCAGAGAAAATTGATCCCGGTCCGGGCATCGACCATGCCGCCAAATGTCAGCCAGGCCAAGGACATCGCATGCATGGCCAGAATAAACGGCTGAAAGACGCCGCGTTGCTGTTCCTTGGGCCAGCCGCGAAGGTTGGCCCAGACCCCCGGCACGATACCCGAAAGCCCCGCCAATCCACCCAATATCCCGCCGATGGCGCCGATTGCCGCATCCATGGGGCGGCCGCCGCCGGTAATTCGCCCCGGATGGGGACGAACCAGAAAACAGCCGCCATAGACCACCAAAAATACTCCAACGCCGGTGCGGAAAACTTGCGGGTCGACTACCTGCAACAACCAGTTCCCCACCGGCACGCCGAGAGTCCCGGCGATCAGGAATGGCCACAGCTTGGAAAAATCCAGCGCCTGATGAAGACGAACTAGGGGGATCAAATGGATGACAATTCCAGACGCCACCACCAACGGCACGATTTCCACCGGCGACAGCACATGCAGCCACACCGCCGCGACGATCAGTCCGTCGCCGAAACCCGCCGCCCCCACCGCCAACGCCGCCAGGAAAGCGCCGCCCGGTATCAGTAAAAATTCAAAAGGCATTGACTAGAAACAACAGCCCGGCGCCGAGGCTCAGTCCCATTGAACCTGCCACCAGGGTCTTTTGCCAATTCCGCCACGGCAGGAATTCCAACGCCAACAGCCTGATGCCGCCGGTCAGATGCGCGGCCAGCAAAAAAATCAACCCGGCCTCGGCGAGTTTGACCAACGGCTGATCGGACCACTTCAGCGCCCCATCCAGCACCGCCTCACCGTCCAGCGCCAACGCCAGGACCTGAAAATGCACCGGCAAAAATAACGCCAGCACGACGCCGGAAATCCGGTGCAGGGCGAACGCCCACCAGGTCGGATGATTGCGGTGCCCGATGTTCATCCTCAACCGCCGCCCAGCCCGAGAAAGCCGAGCACGGCTTGCATGCCCATCAGCAGAATCACGGCGGCGAAGGCGCTGGCGATACCATTGATCGACACCGGTTTAATATCCGTCATCTCGGCCAACACCGCACGCAGGCCGATCGGCGCGTGCACGGCGCAGGCGAGGACGAACACCCCGTAGAACGCCGCCAACACGCCACTGCCGCCGACCCGGCCGATGATTTCCGCCGCCGAAAGCCCGCCCTGGACGGCGATAATAATTCCGGCCAGATGAATGCCGACGCAGACGGCCAGCACCACGGCGCTTATTCTTTGCGCCAGCCACAACCGGGTCTGGACGACCTCATTCATAGCTTGCTTTTCAATGCCGCCACCGAGACGGCGCGCTTCAATCCGGCGATCGCCGCCGTCGGGCTTAAGCCCATGGGGCAGTGTTCCTGGCAGCCCTGTTGCGAATGGCAGGCGAGACATCCGTCATCGCCGGCGACCATGGAAAGCCGTTTGTCGCCCATGCCGTCGCGGGCATCGTTGACCAGTGTCCAGGCGCGGTTGAGCGCCGCCGGGCCGAGATAACCGGGCTTCCAGGCGACGACATCACAAGCCGCGTAACACACGGCGCAGCCGATGCATTCGATGCCGGCGTCGGCATGGTGGCGGCGGGGGTCGGACGGCGGGATTTTGGCGAAGTCGTCAGTTCGGGTCTTGGTCGCCTGAAAAGCCCCGCCCGCCTTGGCCAATTTATCGAAGAAGTCCCGCATATCCACCGTCAGATCCTTGATGACGGGCAGGTTGCGCAACGGCGCGATTTGTAATTGGCCGTCTTCGGCGACGCGCGATACATGGGTGCGGCACGTCCAGCGCGGCGTTCCGTTGACGGTCATGGCGCACGACCCGCACATCCCGACCCGGCACGCGAACCGGTAGCTCAGGCCGGGGTCCAGCTTGCGCTGGACGTAGGTAACCACGTCTAAAACCGTCTGGTTTTCGAGCCTCGGCACATCATAGGACTGGAAACGCCCGTCTTCCCCCCCGCGCCAGATTTTAACTGCAAGCATTTTAGGCATGGGATTGAGTATAAAAGGTTCTTTAAAGGTGTTCCAAGGGTGCTCCTTGTGCATAAAATCGCCTATGCCTATCGTTTCGATCACCCTCTATCGGTGCTTGCTCCCCTTGATCCGGCCATACAAGCTGGCGTTTGGCGACGTTGACGCCTTCGACACCGTGCTTTACGTCGCCGGGGACGATATCGACCGCGCCGCCGATCTGGGCGCCGCCGCTTTCGTAAAACTCAACCTGATGAAGGCGGGTGGAATAAGCGCACTTGCCGACGACCTTTCGGCGTTGTCCATTGAGGCCGCCGTCCATACCGGGGGAGCCTGAGCAATCATGTTTGCTTTGGAATGGCACCTGATCGCGATCATTACGGGCGCGTATATTTTCGGCGGCATCGTCAAGGGCGTGGTCGGAATGGGCCTGCCCATGATTTCGATCGCCATCCTGCTAAATTTTCTCCCCCCCCTGACCGTGCTCGGCCTTGGCGTGGCGCCGATCATTGTTACCAATATGTGGCAAGCCGTGCGGATGGGCTCGCTTTTGGAGCCGCTGAAAAGATTCTGGCCGATGATCGCAACCGGACTGGTGTTTTTGTTCATCGGCGCCGAATTAATCGTCGCCATGGATACGGATGTCCTGTTCGGGCTGCTGGGCGCCCTCGTCGCCGTCTTTTCCTTGATCAGCCTGGCCAGTCCCAACATGCCGCCGCTCAAACCCGAGACGGAAAAATGGGCGGGACCGCTAGCCGGCGGCCTAGGGGGGCTGATGGGTGGCATTTCGACCATCTGGGGGCCGCCCATGACGATGTATTTCGTGATGCTGAAATTGCCCAAGGACGTTTTCGTGCGCACCGTCGGCATGGCCTGGTTTGCATTTTCGGTGCCGCTGGCCATCGCCTATTGGCGCAACGGCATTTTTTCCGGCGATATCGTTTACCTGTCCTTTTTCGCCTGCATCCCCGGCATGATCGGCATCCGCATCGGCGAAGTGATCCGCGAGCGCATCGACCAGGACACCTTTCGCAAGGTATCGTTGATCGTATTGTTGTTGATTGGCCTGAACTTGATCAGAAGGGCGGTGTTTTAGCGGTCGCCAAAGAGTCCCGGCACTCGTCGAAGATACGAAGCTGACAGCCCTCGCAACGCTCTTTATCCATGCGTTTTTTAATGGTGGGGATGGCCTGTTTCTTCGATAAAAATATGTTTTCACGGCCAATCATGTCCAGATAGCCGCCGCCCTTCAGGAACATCCTGTCTTCGATCCTGAGGCCACTGATATACAGCCCGCCGCCTCTTTGCCGCCAGCTGACGGCTTCTTCGACGAGCAATTCCGCGCCGGAAACATCAATGGCGCCGATGCTGTCGGCGACCAAAAGCACATGTTTGTAGGCCGGATCGTATTCGTAGATTTGGCCCAATCGCTTGGCGATGCTGTCTACGGAGCCGAAGAATACGGAGCCGTTGATTTCAACGATATCCAGTTGCGGACATCGCCGGGTGGAACCGGGCGCCACCGGGATGAAGCGCCGGGGCGATGAGTCCGGGCACGGAATGATGCTGGGCATGCGGGGGGTGGCGTTGCGGTTCAAATACAGCGTCAACGATAACAACACGCCCGCGTAAATAGCAAATTCCAGTTCCAGCAACAGCGTCGCCAGGAAGGTGACGATCAGCACCGAGCTGGCCGGTCGGCTGGCCTTGAGAATGGTGCGGATGTGGGTGAAGTCGATCAGGTTATAGGCGACCAGCAGGATAATGCCGCCCATCGCCGGGATCGGCAGGTAGGCCGTCAATGGCGCCACCGACAGCAAAATCACCGCCAGGAAAACCGCCGCCATGATCGCCGCGATCGGGGTCTGGGCACCGGCGGCAAAATTAACGCCTGATCGCGTAAACGAGCCTGAACCCGCATAGCTGGAAAAAAAGCTGCCGACGATGTTGGACAACCCCTGGCCGATGAATTCCTGATTGCCGTCAATCCTTTGGTGCGATTTGGCGGCAATCGACCGGCCGATGGACACCGCCTCAATCAAGCCCAGGACAGCCACGGCCAGCGCTTGCGGCGCCAACTCCCTGAGGACCGGGAAGGAGAAATTCGGTAAAGACAGCGGCGGCAGCCTGGCCGGGATTTCTCCGACCAGAACAACGCCGTGGCTGGGACCGTCCAGAAACAGGCTCAGCACACTTCCCGCCACCATCGCCAGCAACATATAGGGCGACCGCGGAAAGCGGTACTTGATCGCCATGGCCAGAGCCAAGGTGGTTGCGGCGATCGCTAAAACATAGACGTTGGTGGCACCCACCGTGCCTGCAATATTGACCCAGGTGTGCAGGAAGGACTCGCCACGGGGGATGCTAAGGCCCAAGACATTCTTCATTTGACTGGTGAAAATCAGAATGGCGGCGCCGGCGGTGAAACCGACGACGACGGAATGGGAAACAAAATTAACCAGTTTCCCCAGCCGCGCGATACCGAACGCCAATTGGTAGATACCGGCCATCAGGGTCAGGGTCAGGGCCATGGAAACAAACTGGGCGGAACCGGGTTCGGCGTGTTGGCTGATGGTGCTGAAAACAACGATGGAAATCGCCGTCGTCGGGCCGGAGACCAAATGCCACGACGATCCAAACAGGGCCGCGATAATGGGGGTGACGATGGCGGTATAAAGCCCGTACTGGGGTGGCAGCCCGGCGATCATGGCGAAGGCGACGCCTTGCGGCAGGACAATAACAGCCCCCGTCAGCGCCGCCATCATGTCGGCGCGTAATGTCTCTTTATTGACCCGGGAAATCCAATTGAGGAAAGGCAAGGCCTGTCTGGCGGCAAGCAACCCCAGACTTCGCGTGGAGGGCTTAACGTGTAGCAATTTAAGTCTTTTTAAAACAAAGAGTTATATGGAGGCTTAATATATTCACAGAATATAAACTATTAATCCCGCCTTGGCTAGGGTGGAATGCTGCGGTCGAGGGTGACGGTGAGGCGGCCTTCGCCATAGAGACGGTACAGGTCTTGCGAGCACTCGCGCCGGGCTTGTGGCGTCGGGATATAATCGTCCAGGTGCGGGCGGGTGAAAAACACCGATCCGGCCTCGGCCAGGTCCAGCGGGTCGAGCGCCCCGCATCTTCGCCAACTGAATCGCCAACTGGCCCATGCCGCCGGCACCGGCGTGAATGAGGCAACTATCGACGTCTTTTAACGGATACAGCGAATGGGTCAGGTAATGCGCCGTCATGCCTTGCAGCTGCAACGCCGCCGCGACATCCAACGGCACGCCGTCCGGCACCTTGAACAGCTTCCATGCCGGAACGCAGGCGTATTCGGCATACCCGCCCATGGACAAGCAGTAAGCGACCCGGTCGCCTGGCTTGATATCCTCGACGCCGGGGCCAGTCGCCTCAATAACACCGGCGGCTTCCATG
This sequence comes from Pseudomonadota bacterium, assembly GCA_027624235.1. Classification (GTDB taxonomy): domain Bacteria; phylum Pseudomonadota; class Alphaproteobacteria; order Rhodospirillales; family Casp-alpha2; genus Casp-alpha2. The sequence continues at coordinate 23,064 of JAQBYB010000009.1, forward strand.
CCGGGCGTAAACGGCGGCACGTTGGGATAGGTGGTGGAGTTCTTGAAAACGCCGGAGCGCATATAGACGTCGATGAAATTGATCCCGGCGCGGCTGATGTTGACCAGCGCCTCGCCATCGCCCGGTTGAGGAATATCCATATCGGCCAGCGCCAGCATGTCCGATCCGCCGTAGTCCCGGACCTGGACCGCCTTCATAGTCCCAGCCGTTCCTTCAGCACATCGCCGACATGGGACGGCGTCGCCAGCACACTGGCGCCGGCGGCTTGCAGCGCCTTGCTTTTCGATTGGTAGGTGCCGCGATCGCCCATGACGATGGCCCCGGCGTGGCCCATCTTCTTACCCTTGGGCGCGGCGCCGCCGGCGATAAAGGCGATCACCGGTTTATCCATCTTGGCCGCATACTCCGCCGCGTGCTCTTCCATCTCGCCGCCGATCTCGCCGACCACGACCACCGCATCGGTGCCCCCGTCGGCGTCCAGTGCCTCAAGGGCCGCGCGGGTGGTGGTGCCGATGATGGGGTCGCCGCCGATGCCGATGAAAGCCGATTGGCCGTATCCGGCGGAAACAATATTCTGGCACATCAGGGTGCCGAGCGATCCGGAACGTGAAATCACGCCAATACGGCCGGGCTTAAAGATGCGTTGGTTAAAGGCCGGCATGAAGCCCAGAAAACATTCACCGACGGTAACCGACCCCGCCGTGTTGGGGCCGGTGATATCGGTGTCCGCATCCTTCGCCGCCGCCATGAAATGCATCACGTCCTGGACCGGGATGTGCTCGGTCAGGATACAGAGGTTTTTGGCCCCGGCCTCAATCGCATCCAAGGCCGCGTCCTTGACGCCGAGCGGCGGAATAAACAGCACCGAGACATCGAAGGGCGTTTCCTTCATGGCCTCGACGGCGGAGGCATACACCGGCACGCCGCAATGAGTGGTGCCGGCTTTTTTCGGATTGACGCCGCCGACGACGATGGTGCCGTAGTCCTGCATCAGCTCGGTCCAGAACGTGCCCTGCTTGCCGGTAATGCCCTGGATCAGAACCCGGTGCTCCTTGCGCACGATAATCATGCGCCGCCAACCTTGGCTGCATCCACCGCCGCCTTGCAGGCGGCGTCCATATCCGGGTACGGATCAAGGCCCAAGCGGTCTTTAAGCATGGCGATGGCTTCCTCGTCGCCGGTGCCGGCGATGGAAAAGAATACTGGAATCTCGGGTTTGAGTTCATCCCAGGCGTTGAGCAGGCCTTCCATCATCACCTCACAACGGGCAAAGGCGCCGCAGAAGTTGACGACCAGGCTTTTAATGCCGGGCTTGTCGAGCACCATTTCCAGCGCCGTCTGCGCCTTGGTATAGGCTTCGCCGCCGATCTCGCAGAAATTGGCCGGGTTGCCGCCGTGGTGGCGGACTACGTCCATGGTCGTCATCGTCAGGCCAGCGCCATTGGCGAGAATGCCGATGTCGCCGTCGAGCTCGATATACTTGATCGCCGCCGCCTCGCCGCGCGCTTCCAGCGCCGTCAGCTTTTCCGGGGTGCCAAGCTCAGCCAGCGTCGCCTGCCGCTTGATGGCGGAATCGTCCATGACGAATTTGCAGTCCAGCGCCACCAGCGCGCCGTCGCCCGTCAGCACCAGCGGATTGATTTCGAGAAGCTCGGCGTCGTTGGCGATATAGGCGGCGTAGAGTTTCCCCAATGCCTCGGAAACCCCGGCAGTCGCCTCCCCCAGGTCAAGCCCGGCCAACATCGCCGTCGCCGCCTTGGCGCCGAACCCGTCGCGGATGTCGACGGTGGCCCGCTTGATCTTGTCCGGCGTTTGCGCCGCCACGTCTTCGATATCCATGCCGCCCTCGGTGGAAAATATCACCAGCGGCCCCTTGGAAGCGGGAGAGTTCATGATCGCAGCGTAAAACTCGCGCTTGATGTCGGAGCGCGCCTCGACAAGCACGCCTTCGACGACATGTCCGGCGATGTCCATGCCGAGGATTTTTTCGGCAACGGCTTTCGCCTCTTCCGGGGTGTCGGCGGTCTTGATGCCGCCGGCCTTGCCGCGTTTGCCGGTCGGCGCCTGCGCCTTGACCACGCACGGCCCGATGACCTGTTGTGCTCTAGCGGCGTCATCAGCGGTGCGGACATAGCGGCCCTCTGGCGCCGCAATCCCGGCCACGACCAGCAGCGGCTTGGCGGCGTGTTCCTCGAAATTCATTGGCCGTGTTTCGCCCAGTAATCGCCGAACAAGGCGGCTTCGGAGGGTTTGTCCTCGGGGATCTCGGTGACCAGATGGGTGATGTTAATGAAGTGGCGGTAATTGAGATTTTCGGAAATGGAATTTCCGGCCCAGGTGCCGCAGCCCATGGACAGCGTGAACTCCAACCCGTTGGTAAAACTGCCGCCATTGCCGAACGTGTGCGCCTGGTTGACCAGCACCCGCACCGTATCCAGACACTCGGCCAGTTTGCGGGCATGGTCCATGTTGTCGGTGTGGATACCGACGGAATGACCACGACCGCAGACATCCATGATGGTGTCGACCTGGGCCATGGCGTCATCGAAATCCGACGCCCGGTAGACCGTCAGCACCAGGGACAGCTTTTCATCGCAGAAGGGCGACTCCGGGCCGGGGTTTGAATCTTCAACCATGAAGAATGCCGCCCCCGCCGCCGCCTCGGAAAGACCTGCCTCGGCGGCGAAAACATCGGCGTCCTTGGCGATGACCTTGCGGTTGAGATGACCGTCGATCCAAAGCGTCGCCTGGATTCTATCCTTTTCAGCCGCCGTCGCCAGATAACCACCGGCAGCCTTCAATGCCTCAAGCGCGGCGTCATAAACGTCATCCAGGATAATCACCGCGTTTTCCGATGAACACGACGTCGAATTGTCGAAGATCTTCGACATCGTGATCTTTTCCGCCGCGTCCTTGAGGTCGGCGCTGGAATCGATAATCACCGAGACATTGCCGGCGCCGACGCCGATCGCCGGCGTGCCCGACGAATAGGCCCGCCGCACGTTGTTTTGCGAGCCGGTGACGACGACCAGATCGGCGGCCTCCATCAACGATTGCGTCAACGCTTTGTTGACCGGTTGCGGCAGCACCTGCACCAAATCGGCGGGCAGACCAATTTTTTCAAGCTCTGCCCGCATGTACTCCACCGTCCTGGTGGTGGTGTTGGCGCCGGTCGGGCTCGGCGCGACGATCACCGCGTTGCCGCCCTTCACCGCCATCATCGCCTTGTTGACCGGGGTCGCCGACGGGTTGGTCGACGGCGCGATGGCGGCGACAACGCCGACGGGCTTGGCGTATTTGACCAGACCCTTGGCCTTGTCTTCTTCGATGACGCCGACGGTTTTCGCCCGCATCAGGTCGCGCAGGCAGCCGAAGGTCTTACGCTGGTTCTTGATGATCTTACTGGCGACGGTGCCGAGGCCGGTATCGGCGACCGCCATTTCGGCCAGTTCCTCGGCGCGTTCCGGCTTGTAGATGGACCACGCCAGGGCCGTCACCGCCTCATCCACGCGCGCCTGATCGGCGTCGGCGAACTCGACCATCGCCGCACGGGCGCGGCGAACTAGGCCGGCGATAATTTCGGTCTCCACTTCAGATTGAGGCGCTGGCGCGGCTTGGCTCATGGGCTTCCTCCCGGGGTATTTGCGGGGATTATAACGCTACTCCACCGCCCAAGGAAACGGGATCAAGCGATCCAGGGGCTCGGACATCTCGTATACGCTGGTTACCGCCAGATTCTGGTCATAGGGCACGCCCTCGGTTCTGGTTCGTTTCGCTAACCACCGCTACGACCTTTCGCTAAACGCTTGACCGTCATAAGGTAACGCCCCCGCCAGCACCTGGAAAGGATGCATCATTACCGTTTTCGACCCCACCGCCGAAGCCTCCAGCGAAGCCGCCGCCGGGCGCCGCAAGGCGTTTTTCCGTGGCGTCGGCCATGGGCTCAGCATGCCTTTTTTCATGGTCCTGGCATCGATGATGGGGTTCGGCTCCCTGGCGCGGGAAAGCGGGCTGAGCTTCGGCGTGTCGGTGGTCTCCACCGCCACCGTCTGGGGCCTGCCGGGACAGGTGGCGTTTGCCGAGTTGTTCGCCGTCGGCGCACCGGTGCTGGCGATCATGCTGGCCTCCTCCATGGCCAACTTGCGCTTCCTGCCGATGTCGCTGTCAATGCTGCCGCTGTTCCGGGCCGACGAGCGCGCCTGGCGGTGGCGCTATATTCTGGTCGCGCTGATGTCCATCAACACCTGGGCGCTGACGCTCCGCCATGGCCCGGCGATGCCCCAGGAGCAACGGTTTCATTACTACATGGGCCTTTGCATCACCTGCTTGACCGGTGGGCTGATCGGCACCGCGGTGGGCTACTATCTGGCCACCAGCTTCCCGTTCTTTATCATCGTCAGCCTGATTTTCCTGAATCCGGTCTATTTCGTTTTCGTGTTTGCAGGGGCACGCCAACGCAACTGCATCCTGGCGCTTCTGATCGGCGCCGTTCTGGGGCCGCTGTTCCACCTGATCTCTCCGGAATGGGGATTGCCGTTCTGCGGCGTCATCGCCGGCAGCGCCGCCTTTTGGATCGACAAACGCATGAAAGCGCCGCCGGGGGAAATAACGCCATGACCAATCTTAGCCTGATCGGCGGGATGTGGGGGCTGTTGATCCTGGTCAGCCTGTCTACCTATATCTGGCGCGCCGGCGGCGTCCTCATCGCCCAGCGTATCGACCCCAACGGTGCCGTGTCGCAATGGTTCACCTGCGTCGCCTACGGCATGCTGGCGGGACTGATTTCGCGGATATTGCTGATGCCGATCGGTATTCTGGCCGAAACCCTGCTGGCCGACCGGATGGCGGCGCTGGCGGTCGGGTTTTTTTTATTCTGGATATTCAAACGCAACATGTTGCCCGCCACCATCGGCGCGACGATGGTGTTTCTCGCCCTGACGACGCTTCGCAGTTACGGGTATCTTTAACCATGATCCTGTTTCGCTGTCTTCACGCGGGGATGTTGGCGCTGCTGGTGCTGACAATGCCCTTGCCGGCACTAGGCAAGGCCCCCTGCCTGGCGCCGGACGCCGTCTGCGCCGCCGCTTCCCGGGTATTCCGGATCGCCGCGTTCGATCCGCTGGCCAGCGCCGTCTTGCTTGAACCGGGCCTGTTGGTCACCAACCGTCATGCCGTTGCTGACGCCAAGGAGGTGACGATTTTCCTTGCTCGAGATGGTCAGGTGAGCGCCCAGGTAGTGGCCACCGCCTATGGCGGGGATTTGATCTTGCTCCGCGCACCGGCGATCAACGCCCCGGCCTATTTCGCCACGGCCAATGCCGGCCCTGAGGGGCAATTTTTCACCATCGGCGCCGACATTCGCAGCCATGCCATCCGGGTCTACACGCCGGGCCGCCTGTTGCTGTCGCTGGCGGAAGGCAAGCCGTTGGCGCGGCTTCACACCGACGCCTACAGCCAGCCGGGCAATTCCGGCGGCGCACTGGTCGATTCAGCAGGCCGGTTGGTGGCCATCGTGACGTCCGGCGGCGAGGGCCGCAACGAAGCCATTCCGGTGGCTGAAATTAAAAAACTGAAGGCGCTGTCCGGACCCGAACACGAAGCGCAAAGCCGGGCATTGGGGCTGGCCTACAGAAAATGCATCGAAGCCCTGGAGGCGGTTCCCGCATCCCGCAAGTGGTTGCCACTCGAAACCGCCGCCATCGTCAAGGACCAGTGTGGGCGAACCAACAACCGCCAGCTCTGGGACCTGGCCGGGCAAACCTTCGCTCGCCAAGGGAAAGCCGAAGACGCCATAGAAATGTTTTCCCGCGCCCTGGACCAGGACCCCAACGCCATCAATTCGATGCTGTCCATGGTCGTCGCGCTGCACCTGAACGGCGGTTACACGGAAGAGGTTCCCATTCTCCACCGTCTGATCAACATCATTCCCGCCGACGCCGGGGTGCTAAGGCTGGGCGTTCAAGCCGGCGCCTGGGGGAAAAACGAGGCATTATTAAAGAAATCCCTGCGCCTGATGGATACGCATTTCCCGAAATTGGCGCCCATGGCCCGGTCCTTCATTGAAAAAAACCCGGCACCACCGGCGCGACGCCGCAAACCTTAAGCGCCGGGGACCAGCACCCGGCCTTCGAACAGGCGGCGTTGGGTGCGATAGACCCCGGCCTGTTCCGCCACCCAGCCATCAGGACCGTTGGTGACGGTGCACACCACCGGGACGATTCCGGACGGCTGCATGATGCGGATATCGTCGCCTTCCGGTCTTGATCGCGCATGACGATGATTGATCGTGCCTTCGATTCGCACCGCCGTGGCGCAACAGAGCGCGCCGGTCAGCGGCAACGCCCGGTGGGTGTTACCGGAAGAAAGAATTCTCGCCGTCAGGTCGCCGTCAGCGGCCTTGATGGTTTCCCCGGCCAGGGTTTCGGCGTCTTGCGGTGGCGCGACCATGCCGACGTAGGGCGAAGACGGAAAGTTTTCGGAGGCGTCCTTGGTGGTCTTCGCAATCCCCATCATCACCGTGGCTTGCGCGCGGATATCTTCCAGCCAGCCCATCAGCTCGGCCCTGGCGTCGATGTCGGCGGGGGCCTCGGTGCCGGTGGCGCCCATCGCTTTCGCCTCGACGAACACAACCGGGTTGGCGGCATCGATGAGCGACGCTTCGATCACGCCTAGGCCCTCAACGGCAATTTCGTCGATGACGTTGCCGGTCGGTAGCAGGCGGCCCGTCGCGGCACCGCCGGGGCTGTGGAATTCAAGCCGCACCGGGGCGCCGGTGCCGGATACGCCCTTGAGGTCGAAATCCCCATCAACGGCCGCCATATCGCCGTCCATGGCGAAGCGGGAATGGATGATCTTGTCGGTGTTGGTGTTGTAGATGCGGACCAGGGCGTTATCGCCGTTGACCGCGACCAGTCCTTCATCGACGGAAAACGGGCCGATCGCCGACGACATATTGCCGCAATTGGCGCCGTAGCCGACGTTGTTCCGGTCGACGCTGACCTGGGCGAAGGTATAATCAACATCGGCGTCATCGCGATCCGACGGGCCGACGATGCAGACCTTACTGAGCGACGAAATGCCGCCGCCCATGCCGTTCAGTTGCCGTCCGTTGGGATCGGGACTGCCAAGGGCGGCGAGAAAAATATCATCCCATTCGGCGTGGTCGTCGGGCAGGTCGGACCTAAGAAATATCACCGCCTTCGAGGTGCCGCCGCGCATGAAGACCGCCGGAATTTTGCGTTGTTTCATGGCATCACCCGTCGAACTTGGCGGCGCTGCGCCCGGCGATACGCCCGAAGGTGGCGCCCGACACCAAGCCTGACCCGGCGCCGTAATTATCATGGAACAGGCCGCCGACCATCTCGCCACAGGTATACAGGCCGGGGATCGGCTTTCCGCCATCGCCGATCACCCGGGCGTCGGCGTCGATCTTGAGCCCGCCGAACGTGAACGTAATGCCGCCGGTGACGGTATAGGCGTGAAACGGCGGATCATCGAGGCGAATCGCCCAGTTGGTCTTTTCGATGTCGAGGCCGGATGTGGACAGTCCGTCTTTTTGGCTGGGGTCGAACCCACCGGGATCGCAAGCGGCGGCGTTATAGGCCTCCAACGATTTCAAGGCCTCATCCTTGTCGTCGATCTCGAGCTTGCCGATCAGTTCGTCCAGGGTGTCAGCGACGACCGGCTCACTGGTGGAATAGCGGGGTTCCAGCAAACCCACGGTCTTTTGATCGAAAAACTGAAAGGCCATGCCTTGTGTCTGCGTCAAAATAATCCGCCCGTACTTGGCGTAGGTGAGGAAATTCACGTCCATGCCTTCGTCCAGGAACCGCAGCCCTTCGCGGTTGAGCAAGACCCCATATAGATAGGACAGCCGGTTGCTTTTGTCGGTCAGTTCCCGCGGCGCGTAATCGCCCCAATCGGCGCTGATCGGCGTCGAATGGCAACCGTCCCATTGGCCCGCTTTCTCGGCGCCGATGTCCATCGCCATGCGCAGGCCGTCGCCCCGGTTATGGGGCGTGCCGCGCACCTTGGCCCGGTCCCACGGCGCGCCAAGATATTGCAGCCGCATCTCGGCGTTGGCCTCAAAGCCGCCGCAAGCCAGCACCACCGCGCCTGCGGTTATGTCTTCGGAGGCGCCGGCGCCTTGTACCGTGACCCCGGTGACCCTGCCGCCGGAGTCCTGGATCAGCCCCGTGGCGGCACTTTCATAGCGGATTTCGACGCCCATGCTTTCGGCAGTGGCGAACCAGGCCGTCGACAGCCCGACGCCTTCGTGTTCGGCGCGCACCACCAGCCCGCGCTGCCACTGGATAACGCCGTCCTTGTTGACGCCGGACAAACCGATGGCCGGCTCCATGGGGATTTTGCCGACCGCATGCATCCACATCACCGTGTCGCGGGAGTTGGAGACCAGAATATCCGACAACACCGGGTCGGTCCGACCGCCGGTCACGCGCACCAGGTCGCCCATGAAATCCTCATAGGGGTATGGCGTGACGCCGTCGTAGAAGTTCGGGTATTGATCCTCGATGCCCGGCAGCAGCGGTTCCAGGTCGCGGGCGTTAACGAAGGCAAACCGAAAGACGCCGCCGCTCCAATGGGTGTTGCCGCCGCGCATTTTCTTCGGCGCCGCTTCCAGCACCAGCACTTTTTCCGCGCCGTTTTCGGTCGCCGATACGCTGGCTGCCAGCGCGGCATTGCCGGCGCCGATTACGATAACGTCATAATCAGCCAACTTTTTTCTCCTGTTTGTCGGGGTCAGGCGTCATGGCGGCGGTGAGATCGGCCACCGTGTCGAGGGTCTCCAGGGTTTCCAGCTTCTCGAACAACGGCAAAATGCTGTCGGTCGGTAACGCCCGCCCAGCGCAATCGTCGAACTTCGACCACAGCTCATCGCGGCTCATGGGGTTGGCCGGTCCACGCCCGAGCTCGTGGCCGCGGCGGACGGAAAGTTTTTCGCCGCCGGTGGTGGTGACGATGACCTCGGCGCCGAATTGGTTGTCCGACTCGGCGGGCATGTCGGGGTGTGCGCCGACGCGAACCCGCGCCATCACCTTGCGCACTGCCGGATCGGCATACGCGTCGCCTACGAAATGATCGAGGCCGACACGGCCGTCCATAAGGGCGCGGGCAACGACGTAATGCATGGAGAACTTGGCCTTGAGCCCGTTTTTCGGATCCGGGTTGTCGGTATGGGGAAGGCGGCGGGGATTGGCCAGCACTTCAATGTCGGCAACGTCCTCCGGCTTTAGCCCCTGACCCTGGACCATTTCCAGCATGCAGTTAATCGCCGTGTGGGTGGAGCCGCAGCACGGGAACTGCTTGAGGCCCATACCGGGATCGATGAGATCCAGGGGATCGGCCCAATTTTCAAAGATCTTGTCGGCGTCGAAATTTCCAGGTCCGTTGAAAACGTTGAAAAAGCCTTGTTCGTGCTCGAACGCTTCCTGGTTGGCGGTGAAACCCTCCTTCGCCATCAGCACCGCCTGCACGCCGCATCGAGCCGAATGGCCGACGTGCAGCGGCTTGGTCATGGTGCCGAAGTTGGCTTTGACGCCCGATGCCAGGGATACGGCCATGGCCAGGGCCGTGGCCGTCTCATCCTCGCTCAGGTCCAGAAGATGCGCCGAAGCGGCGACGGTGCCGAAGATGCCCAGCGTCGCCGTCGGGTGCCAACCCTTTTCGTAATGATGAAAATTGACGCCGAGGGCGACGCGGCTTTCGGCTTCGAACCCGGCGACATAGGCGCAAATAGCGTCGCGGCCGCTGGCATTCGTCATCTCTCCCAGCGCGATAATCGCCGGCACCAGAGGCGCCGATGGATGGCCGCCGATGGAAATGGCAAAGTCGTCGAAGTCCAACGCATGTGACGCGGTGCCGTTTATCAACACCGCATCGAGAGGTCTGGCGCGACCGCCGCCGAAAACCAGACACGGGCCAGTCGTGCTTTCGCCAATTCCCTGAACGCGCTTGACGATGCTGACGCAGTCTTCGCCCGCCCCCGCCAGGGTAACGCCGATGGTATCCAGTATCCCGATTCTCGCCCAGTCGACAGCGGCGGTGGGCAGGTCGTCGTACCGAAATGCCTTAATCCTGCGGGCCAATTCGCTGGCGATGCTCATGGATGCGACCTCCCTTACAGCGGACTTTCCCGGATTGTATACAATTTGAAGGAGCAGATCGAGTCCCTGGAGGCTTATTCGTCACCTGCCAGCGCCTTGGGGTTGCTTTCCCGCACCCGGTCCCGTGCCGTTTGCCAAAGGTGATCGCGAACCGCGTCATGGCCGGGGGCATCGGGGTCATATTTACCGCCCCGGATCGCCGCCGCCAGGGTCCGGTTGAGGTCCGCCAGGCCCCCCTTCGCTTCAAGAATTCTGGACAGCGACTGCAACTCTTCGCGTTCCGGTGCGTCGCCGATTTGTTGCTGACGTTCGGCAATGGCCCGTGCGCTGGCCAGCATCAATTCCCGGTAGCGCGCATCGTCGGGTACCTCGACGGCGGGGTCGTTTTCCCTGATCCGGCGGACGAGATCGGCAAGCTCCGGGCCGGTCGGGCGATCACGCATCGGGACGTCCCCCGGCTTGACGCAAGACTTCCAATTCCAATTCCGGCACCAGATTCTGGGTGAGTGCGAGTTCCAGGGACAATTGTTCGGCGGAGACGTGGCGGGCGGCTTGTTGGCAGGCGATGACGGCCCAGCGCACGTGCGCCATGACCTCCCAATAAGCGACGCGCCCGGTATCGATGCGGCGTCCGGATTCCTGTTCATAGGCGTCATAGAAAGGCTTCCGATCGGCGATGCCACCGGCCTCGCGCTCAGGCGCACCGAACCGCCAGCATTTGGCGCAGAACCAGCCGATGTCTTCTTCCGCCTCGCCCCAACCGGCGAATTCCCAGTCCAGAATGCCGGTCAGTTCGCCGGCATCGGAAACCATGTAGTTGCCGGTGCGGAAGTCACGATGGCAAAGCACGATGTCGGCGGCCTTGTCATCAACCGGGGGCGCGTTCAACTCCAACCACCGAAGCCCCCATTCCAGCGCCGGGCGAGCCTGGCCCAAATCATCCAGATAGCGGCGATAGAGACCGACGGCGGCCAGCGCCGGGGCGGCGTCAATGGGCGTCAAAAAACCCAGGTCGGCGGCGGCGGGCGCATCCGGCGTAATCGCATGAATGCGCGCCAACTCCCTGCCCAAGGATGCGGCCAGGGCATCATCGGGCGGGCGCTTGACCAGCTTATGCCCCTGCGCCGTGCCGTCGATGCGGTTCATGATGAAAAATGGCCCGCCCAGAATGGTTGGGTCGGTTGCCAACAGGTACGGCTTCGGCACCGCAACGCCGGCCCGGTGGGCGGTTTTCAATAATGCGTATTCCTGCGCCCGGCCATGGCTGGCGGCGACCGATGACGGCGCGTCCAGGCGCAGCACCAAGGCATAGTCGCCGGTCCGCGCCCCGCCTTCCAGCACCGAAATATCCAACAACCAGTTTTCCTGAATGGCGCCGCCCGGCAGTCTGCGAAGGTCATTGATCTCGACCGGGGCCTCGGCGGCGTCGCTGATGAATTTCCGAAGCCGCGCCTTGGCGGCGCCCGAAACCCGTCCGCCAATCAGCCCCATTGCCAGAAATCCAGTCCCTGTTCCCGGAAGAATTTGGCCAGCACCATTTCATGGACCTCCGACGCGCCATCCACCAGCCGCGCCTGGCGGGCGTAGCGGTACATCCATTCCAAAAGCGTGTCCTTGGAATAGCCCTTGGCGCCGCACAGTTGAATGGCGGTATCGACGGCCTGATGGAGGGTGTCGGCAACGGCGACCTTGGCCATGGAGACTTCCTTGCGGGCAAAATCACCCTGGTCCAGTTTCCACGCCGCGTTCATGACCAGAAGCCGCCCGATGTGGATGTTCATGGCCGCCTGGCCCAACTTCATCTGCACGCTTTCACGCTCGAACAGCTTCTGGCCGAAGGCTTCGCGTTCTTCCACATAGTCACCGGCGATTTCCAGCGAGCGTTTAGCCATGCCGAGCCAGCGCATGCAATGGGTCAGCCGCGCCGTGCCGAGCCTGATCTGCACCACCTTGAGGCCGTCGCCGACCTCCATCAGGCGATTTTCGTCGGGAATTTCGAGCCCTGCGAATTTCATTTGGCAATGGCCGCCGTGTTCCTCCGGCCCCATGATCGCAATGCGCCGGGTAATTTCCCAGCCCGGCTGGTCACGGTCGAACATAAACGCCGTCAGCCCTTTGCGCGGATCATCGCTGGTCCGCGCCACCAAAATAAAATGGCCGGCCGCTTCGGCCCCGGTAATGAACCATTTTTCACCGTTGACGGTCCAGGTGTCGCCGTCACGGGTCGCCGTCGTCAACATCATCCCGGCCGGGTCCGACCCGGCGCCGGGATGGGGTTCGGTCATGACAATGGAAGAGCGCACCTTGCCGTCAATAATCGGTTGCAGCCATTTATCCTTCTGCGTCTCGGTGCCGACCTTGTTCAACACCACCATGTTGCCGTCGTCGGGCGCGGCGGCGTTGAAGACAACCGGTCCGAAGATGGAGCGGCTCATTTCCTCGTAGCACGCCGCCATGCCGACGGTATCCAGCCCTTGTCCGCCGCGCGCGGTCGGCATGGATAAGGCCCAAAGTCCTTGTGATTGAGCTTCGGCGCGTTTCGCCTGCAATACGTCCTCGGCGATATTTTCGTGTTCATCGAAGCTCAAAGGGTCGGATTCCAGCGGCAACAGTTTTTCCTCGACGAAGGCGCGGATACGCTTGCGGAAGTCTTCTGTTTTTGGGGCAAGGGTGAAATCCATCAACGCCTCCCTAAAGTGAGCTGACCAGATGGCCGCCATCGACGGCGAGGACGGCGCCGGTCATATAGCTGGACGCGTTTGAGGCCAGCAACAGCAACGGCCCGTCCAGTTCCTTCATTTGCGCCGGGCGGCGTTGTGGAATCCGTTTCAACAATGCCTTGCCGGCGTCGCTGGCGAGGTATTCACGGGTCAGGTCGGTTTCCACATAGCCCGGCGCCAGGGCGTTGACGCGGATATCGTGGACCGCCAGTTCCAACGCCAATGCCTTGGTCATCTGGATCAAACCGGCCTTGGACACCGCATAGGGAACGACGCCCTTGGTCACCCTGAGGCCGAGGACCGAGGCAATGTTAACGATGACGCCGCCGGTTTTGGCCGCCGCCATGCGCTTGGCGGCCTCTTGCGCGACGATCCAGGCGCCCTTTAAATTGGTGTCCATGACCCGGTCCCAATCGGCTTCGGTGAGGTCCAGGGCCAGGCCACCCGCGGCGATCCCGGCATTGTTGATGAGCACCGTTACCGGCCCGACCTGATCGGTGACGGATTCGAACGCCGCCGCGACGCTTGTCGAGTCGGTGACGTCCAGGCTGACGCCGATGGCCTTGCCGCCGGCGGCCTCGATCTCGGTGACGGTGACGGCGATTTCATCGGTGCGGCGCGCGCCGACGGCCACCAACGCCCCGGTCCGGGCCAAAACCCCGGCGAAATGACGGCCCAACCCACCCGATGCGCCGGTGACGAGGGCAACTTTGCCGCTGAGATCAAAAGAAACGGTCATCGGCGTATTCTAAAGCTCTTTCGCCTGCTGGCGCAGGACGAATTTCTGAATCTTGCCGGTTGAGGTTTTCGGCAACGGCCCGAAGACGACCCAATGGGGGGCCTTGAAATGGGCCAGATGGTCCTTGCACCACTGGATAATGTCCTCGGCGCTGACCTCGCCCGCCTTCGGGGTCAGGGTGACGAAGGCGCACGGGCTTTCGCCCCACTTCTCATTCGGTTTGGCGACGACGGCGGCTTCCATCACGTGTGGATGCTTGTAGAGCGCCTCTTCCACTTCCAGCGACGAGATGTTTTCGCCGCCGGACAGGATGATGTCCTTGGAGCGGTCCTTGATCTCGACATAGCCGTCGGCGTGAACGACGCCCAAATCGCCGGTATGGAACCAGCCGCCGGCAAAAGCCGCGGTGGTGGTGTCCGGGTTTTTGAGATAGCCCTTCATCACTGTATTTCCCTGGAGCATCAGCTCACCGATGGTTTCCGCGTCGGCGGGCACCGGCGCCATGGTTTCCGGATCCATCACCATCTGGCCGGACATGGTCGGGTAGCGCACGCCCTGGCGCACTATCATGCGGGCTTTTTCCTCAGGTTCCAGGTCCGCCCATTCCGGCTGCGGCGCGGCAAAGGTCGACGGCCCGTAACATTCCGTCAGCCCGTACAGATGGGTGACGTTAAAGCCCATCGCCTCCATCGCTTCGATCACTGCGCTGGGCGGCGCGGCGCCGCCGGTGGCGACCTCAACGGGGCTATCGAAGCGTCTTTTCACATCGTCGGGCGCATGCACCAGCATATTCAGGATGATCGGCGCGCCGCACATATGGGTGACGGCGTGTTCTTCGATCAGCGGGAAAATCAACGCCGGGTCGGGATTGCGCAAACAGACATGGGTGCCGCCGACCGCCGTCACTCCCCAGGTATAAGACCAGCCGTTGCAATGAAACATCGGCAGCGTCCACAGATAAACGGAATCGCGGTTCAGCCCGAACACCAGCGCGTTGCCGAGCGCGTTGAGAAAGCCTCCCCGGTGATGATAGACGACGCCCTTGGGGTCGCCGGTGGTGCCCGACGTGTAGTTGAGCGTGATCGCCTGCCATTCGTCTTCGGGCGGGGCCCAGACGAAATCCGGCTCGCCTTCGGCCAGAAACGCCTCATAATTTTTCTCGCCCAGCAATTCGCCGCCGTTGCCTAAAGGATCATCAATATCGATCACGGTAATGGCCCGGCCCAATTGTTGGAGCGCCTCTGAAATCACCGGCGAATACTCCCGGTCGGTAATTATAATTTTGGCCTCGCCGTGGCCCAGGATAAAGGCGATCCCGGCGGCATCGAGGCGATAGTTGATCGCGTTCAGCACGGCGCCGGTCATGGGAACGCCGAAATGCGCTTCCAGCATCGGCGGCGAATTGGGCGCCATCACCGCCACCGTATCGCCGAGGCCGAGGCCGCGCTTTGTCAGCGCCGACGCCAGACGGCGGCAACGTTCGGCGAATTGGCGATAGGTAAAGCGGCTGTCGCCATGAATGACGGCGACCTTTTCCGGGTACACCGATGCTGCCCAATCGAGGAACGTCAGCGGCGTTTGCGGCTGGAAATTGGCCGGATTGGCATCCAAGCCCTGTTCGAAGATATTGCCGCCGCCTACGCCCATTGTTAAACCCTAAAGAGTCTAGGCCCCGACCATTGCCTTACGCATGCGGTCTTTCAGGACCACCCCGTCATTGCTCGGCAGCACGAATGCCAATTCCTCGGCCTTGACCTTGATGGTGTAAAAGACCGGCCCCGGGGTTTCCAGAATAACCGGCAGGGCCGCGTCCAGTTCGCCCTGGTCCCGGGCCAAACCGGTGACCGGAAAACCCACCGCCGCCGCCACGCCCGGCAGGTCGACGCCGAACGCGGTGTGGGTCCGTTGCATGCCGGTTTCGCCGTAGCGTTCGTTATCGATCACGACAACGGCCAGATTATTGGGCTCTTGCAGGGCGATGGTCGCCAGCGAGCCCATGCCCATCAACATTTCACCGTCGCCGGTCAGCACCAGCACCCGGCGGTCCGGCTGCGCCAGGGCGATGCCTAAGCCGATGCTGGCGGCGCCGCCCATAGCCCCCCACACGGGGAAGTTCAGGTCATGGTCGCCGACCGCCGTGATGTCCCAGGCGCACGCGCCAAGCCCGGCGACGACAACAAGGCCGTCGCGTCCGGCAAGTAACGCCGTGGCGACGTCGCGACGGTCCAGGGGATAGGTTTCGCTGTCGGTCATGTCTTTTTCCTCCCCTATTTACCGAACGTCTTAATCGGCATCAGCTTCTGGTGCACCATCACCGCGATACGGGCGTTGGTGGCGAATACCTCTTCCGCCGCGCTAGCAACGGCGGGGGCGACGGCGTCTGTTTCTTCGATCATGCGCGCGCAGACGCCGGCGAGTCCCAGTATCTCTTGCGCGTTTTGGCCCATCGGCCTTTGCCAGGAATTGAACTCCTGATCCTGGCCGCGCATGGTGACGATCATCAACAGCGGAAATTCACAAGAACGCGTCAGCGACAACATATTGATGCAATTGCCGACGCCCGACGACTGCATCATCAACACGCCCCTGTCGCCCCCCATCCAGGCGCCGCCGAGAAGGGCGAGGCCTTCTTCCTCGGTGGTCAGGGAGACGGCGGTCATGGCGTCGTCCGCAATACACATCTCGATCAGTTTTTTCAGGCCCATATCGGGGACATAGGCGGCTTGGCGAATTTCCGCCGACACCAGCACATCGAAAACGTCTTCTGCCCAACCACTCATATAGTTTTTTCTTCTGCCTCGAACCGCCAGCCGTTTTGCCGGCGCCGCCACAATTGATAAGCACCGAAACCGATAACAATCGTCGCCAGGACCGGTCGGAACGTGCCGCCCATCATGAACAGCGGCAAGGCGATAGCAAAACACGCCAGCGGCAAGTAGAACAGGGTCCAGGCTTTCTTCTTTTCCCGATGTCCCTGGAACAGCGGGAAAAAGGCGGAGAACACCGCGATAATCATAAAGAACAGGGACCACGGACGGGTGACGAAGGGGGTCAGGTCAGTGGTGATCGCCAAGGCGCGGGCTAGATTCAGTTCGGCGATATTGCCGAGCACGACGCCCAAAATCATCGGCGCCAGGGGGAAGCCGAAATGCCGCATGGTGAACCCGAGAACCCCGAACCACAGCAGCGTCCAGATGTCGAAAGTAACGTTTTGCAGCGCGAACACGCCGATGCCGCAAAAACCCAGGATGATGCTCGCCAACACATACATCGGC
Source organism: Pseudomonadota bacterium (assembly GCA_027624235.1). Lineage (GTDB taxonomy): Bacteria > Pseudomonadota > Alphaproteobacteria > Rhodospirillales > Casp-alpha2 > Casp-alpha2. Next base: position 39,922 of record JAQBYB010000009.1, read on the forward strand.
ACCCTGGTGACCCGGACGAAGACCTTGAGCATGACCGATTGCAGACCGAGCATCATGAAGGTGGCGATGAAAAACGAGATAAAGATGGAATACGCCAACACCGGTTCATCGTTTATGAACGATGGGCCGGGAACAACGTCGTGCATTAACAGCGCGCCCAGCATAATCGCCGCCGTCACGTCGCCGGGAATACCCAAGGCCATCAATATCATCAGTGCGCCGCCTTCGACCGCATTGTTGGAGCTTTCCGGCGCGATGATACCGTCGGCAATGCCGGTGCCGAATTTTTCCGGATACTTCGATGCTTTCTTGGCCTGATCATAGGCGAGGATATTGGCGATGGAGCCACCGGCGCCGGGCAGGATTCCGGTGAACACGCCGATCAGCGAAGACCGGATGACGATCTGCCAGCGCTTCAAAATCGCGGCGATGGCGCGGCGGTGTTCAATCTTGACCCGGATGTTGCCTTGTTGGGTTAGCGATTTTTTCGCCGTTTCCGGGTCGCGAACATCGTTCAACAACTGGCTGAAGGCGAAAAGCCCGATCAGAACGGCGATGAAGTCGAAACCCCCTAACAGCGCATCGGTACCGAAATCGAAACGCGCCATGCCGGCGGCTTCATCCTCGCCGACGGTCCTGATTAACAGCCCCAAGGCGCCGGCGATCAGACCCTTGATCATGTTTTTACCAGCCAGGCTGGCGGTGATGGTGAGCGCGAAGATCACCAGCATAAAGTATCCCCACGGGTTGAATTCCAGCCCGATCTGGGCCAACTGCGGCGCCAGGGTCATTAGCAGAACGGCGCTGATGATGCCGCCACAAAACGACGACCACACGCCGATGCCGAGCGCCAGGCCCGGTTCGCCGTTTCTGGCCATGGGAAAGCCGTCGAAGGTCGTCGCCACCGAGGACGGCGTGCCCGGAATGCCGGTCAAGATCCCCGCCATCAGGCCGCCCGACAGGCCGCCGACGAGGACGCTGACCATGGTCGCCAGCCCCAAATGCGGCGACATGCCGAAGGTGAACGGCAGGGTCAGCACCACCGCCATGGCGATGGTGAAGCCGGGAATGGCGCCGGCGATCAAGCCGCCGGCGACGCCCACCGCCATCAACAAAAAGGCATGGGTATTGGCCAGCACGTCGATGGCGGCGAGGATGTTGTCGATAACCATGGCCGCCCCCTAAAATGGATCCATGAACATGCCGGTCGGCAATATCACATCGAGGCCGAAGGTAAACAGGCTCCACATGGAGCCGATAGCAAGCACCGAGACATAAGCATGAACCAGAGGTTTTTTACCGTCCCAGCCGCCGAGAACGCCCATCAGCACATAGACGAAGGCGATGCCGTCAATCAGCATGCCGAGCACCGGCAGTAACGCCACATAAGCGAAAAACAACCCAAAACACCAAAGCGGATTGCGCCAGTGATCAACCCAGCCCCGGATTCCCGGTTCGCGGTCGGACTTTCCCGCCGTGACGGTTTCCGGATTACCCCGAAGCGACTGGACCAGATAAATCAAGGACAGGAACGTGAGAACGCCGATAATCACCCTCGGCCATGTGGATGGCGCAAGGACGCCATAATTAGGCGTACGGATATCGAAGCTGGCCCAGAAAAAAACGCCGCAGAACAACAGCAACGTGATGGCGATAACGGCGTCACGGTTAAGACGCTCCATGAATGCCCCCTTGGGATTGAAAACGGCCCGGGCCCCACATAACGGCCCGGGCCGAATTCAACCGGATTGGTCTGTTGTTGTTATTTTTTCTTCCACATGCCGATCTTAATGGCGACCTTTTCGTGGTCCTTGTACATTTTATCCGCCCATTTACGGAAATCATCAGGCCCGAGATAATTAACGTCGGTGTCCTTGGCATCCATCGCCGTCAAAAATTCAGGGGACGAAGCGGCCTTTTTGAAGACGTCGGCCCAATAATCGACAATCGGCCTAGGCGTACCCTTCGGCGCGACGATACCGCGGTCGAGGGTATAGACCATGTCAACGCCCAGTTCCTTCAGGGTCGGCATGTCCGGGAACGTCTTGGACCGCTTATTCGCCGCAATGGCAAACCCCTTTAGGGCGCCGCTTTGGAGATGCTTTTTGCCCGAGGCGACATTAAGCCCGCCCAACTGCACGGCGCCGGAAAGGATGGCTGTCATGCGTTGAGATGTGCCGTCATAAGGAACGAACTTGAATTTCATGCCGGTCAGGTCTTCCAGAATCAACCAATTGAACTGGCTGGTGGAACCAAACGTCGCACCCACCGTGATTTCGCCCGGCGCCGCCAACACGCCCTTCTTGAATTCGGCGAAAGTGTTCCATGGAACATTTTTGCTGCCGCCCATGATGTCCGGCGTCGAGGTCAACTGCGAAATCGTTTCGAAGTTGTTGTAGTGATAGGGGATGCGGCCGTTGAGATAGCTGGTGACGGCGCTTTCGTGGATGGCGAGCATGGTGCAGCCGTCGGGCTTGGCACTGGCGACTTCCTTGGCGCCCTTGTTGCCGCCCTGGCCGGGAATCATCACCAGCTTGATTTTGGATTTTATATCCATCTTCTGAACGACTTTTTCGAAGATGGCAAAGATCACCTGGGTGCCGCCACCGGCCGCCCACGGCACGACCAGCGTGGCGGTCGAACATTTCGGCGCCGTACCGGCCGCTTCAGCGATGCTTGGGGTGTATGCCGCAACAGCCGCGACAACAAAAGTACCGGCCAAAAGGCCGCGAATAAAGGTCTTCTTCATTATGTCCTCCCTAGAGAAACTGTTTTTGTTTTCAAGGAAAAAACGGGGAAATCCCCTGAGGCGTGGATTTTTAAACAAATCCTTCCCCCCCCCTCCCTTGCACTCGACAAAGAGACTACCTCACTCTCTTAAATGTGGCTAGTGCCCAGTCTCAAATTCGCTATAATCGCGAAGGAATTTGTCGAAAGGACAACCATGCGAAACCTTGAATTGCCCGGCCGGTCGCCGGTTCATGCGGCAGGCGGCATGGCGGCGACATCTCATCCACTGGCGACATCGGCGGCCGTCGATGTGCTCAGGTCCGGCGGCAACGCCATGGACGCGGCGGTGGCGGCATGTGCCACCCAATGCGTTGTCGAGCCGCAATCGACGGGCATCGGCGGCGATTGTTTTGTTCTCTACGCGCCGGAAGGTCGCGGCGATATCATCGCCTACAACGGCTCCGGGCGGGCGCCGGGTCAGGCGACACCGGAATGGTTCGCGGACCAGGGCGTTAGCAAAATTACCGAACATTCCCCCCACGCGGTGACCGTGCCCGGCGCCATCGATGCCTGGTGCCGGTTGCTCGACGATCACGGCACCCGATCCATTGGCGACGCACTTCAATACGCCATCCACTATGCCCGCGAAGGGTTTCCCGTTCACGACCGCATCGCGTCAGATTGGAAGCGCTGCGAGGGGGTGCTGACGAAGGATCCGACGGCAAAACGGATTTACCTGCCCAACGGCGGCGCGCCTACGTCCGGCACCCTGCACCGGCAGACAGAACTGGCGGCAACGCTGGAAATCATAGCGGCGGAAGGCCGCGACGGGTTTTACAAGGGCGCCGTCGCCGAAGATATCGTCGGCCACCTGCAAAGCCTCGGCGGCGGCCATACCATGGACGATTTCGCCACGGCGGCCGGCCAATATGTCGAACCGATCAAGACGTCTTATCGCGGCCATGAGGTTTATGAATGCCCCCCCAACGGGCAAGGCATCGCCGCCCTGATTATGCTGAACATCCTGGCCGACATGGGGCTGGATAAACTCGACCCGTTATCGCCGGAACGCCTGCATTTATTTATCGAAGCCGGACGGTTGGCCTATGCCGAACGCAACGCGCTGGTCAGCGACCCCGACCAGGTCGATGTCCCGGTGGAAAAGCTGTTGTCGGCGGACTATGCCGCCAGTCTGCGCAACCAGATCGACCCCGCCAAGGCGACGGTCAACCCGGCGGCCACTGGTTTGCCGGGCGGAGACACCGTGTACCTCACCGTCGTCGATAAAGACCGCAACGCCGTCAGTTTCATCAATTCCCTGTTTCAGTCCTTCGGCTCCGGGCTGGTGGCGCCGAAAACCGGCGTTATCCTGCAAAACCGGGGATTCAGTTTTAACCTCGACCCCACGCATGTAAATTGCATTCAACCGGGCAAACGGCCGATGCACACCATCATCCCCGGCATGCTGGTCAAAGACGGTCGCGCGGTGATGCCATTCGGGGTCATGGGTGGCCAATACCAGGCCCTCGGTCACGCCTATTTCCTGACCAACCTTTTCGAGCACGGCCTCGACCTACAAGAGGCCATGGACCTGCCCCGGTTGTTCCCGAATGTGGGTGGGGCGGTGGAGGTCGAAAGCGGCATGCCCTCGGGCACGGTCAAGGCGTTGCAGGCCATGGGCCACGAAACCGCCTCGCCGGGCAAACCCATCGGCGGCGCCCAGGCGATTCAAATCAATTGGGACGAAGGCGTGCTAACCGGCGCCTCCGAGCCCCGCAAGGACGGCTGCGCGATCGGGTATTAGAGCAAATCCCGAGCAAATGAACGCATTTACGACGACGAATTTGCGGCTAAAGAAAGAGCAAATCCCGAGCAAATGACCTCATTTGCGACGACTAATTTGCGGCTAAAAAGCCCTAAAACAGGCCTTCCACCATGCCAGCATCGTTGAGGTGAATAGCGTTGGCCGACGGCACCCGGGGCAGGCCCGGCATGGTCATGATATCACCGCAGATGACAACGACAAACCCGGCGCCCGCCGACAGCCGTACTTCGCGGACCGGTACCACGTGGCCGGACGGCGCGCCCTTGAGGTTGGGATCCGTGGAAAAGCTATATTGGGTCTTGGCAATGCAAACCGGCAAATGGCCGTAGCCGGCGTCCTGCAACTCGCTGAACTGAGTGCGCACCTTCTGGTCGGCAATGATGTCATCGGCGCCATAAAGCTTGGTGGCGACGGTTTTCACCTTGTCCCAAAGGGGCAAGGCATCGTCGTAAAGAGGCACAAACTGGCCGCTGCAACCGTCGGCCATGGCCGCCACGTGATGCGCCAGTTTCTCGGTGCCCTTGGAGCCATCGGCCCAGTGAGTGCAATCAATGACTTCAACGCCCAGGCCATCAACGCCGCCGCGAATGGCGGCGACTTCGGCGTCGGTGTCGGACGAGAAGCGGTTAACGGCGACAACGGCGGGAACACCGAAGGATTTGACGTTGCGGACATGACGACGAAGGTTTTCACAGCCCTTGGTGACCGCATCGACGTTTTCCGCGCCCAGGCCTTCCTTACCGACGCCGCCATGCATCTTGAGCGCGCGCACGGTGGCAACGACGACGGTGGCGCTCGGGTTCAACCCGGCCAGACGGCATTTGATGTCGAAAAACTTTTCCGCACCCAGATCGGCGCCGAACCCGGCCTCGGTGACCACATAATCGGCCAACCGCAACGCCGTCTTCGTCGCCATCACCGAATTACAACCGTGGGCGATGTTGGCGAACGGACCGCCGTGGATGAAGGCTGGATTGTTTTCCAGGGTTTGCACCAGATTCGGCTGCAGGGCCTCCTTTAACAGCACCGTCATCGGCCCCGGCGCCTTCAGGGCGGCAGCGAGGATGGGTTCGCGCTTGCGGGTATAACCGACGACGATCCGCCCGATCCTTTCCTCCAGATCCTTAAGGTCCGTCGCCAGGCAGAAAATCGCCATGATTTCAGACGCCACCGTGATATCGAAACCGCTTTGCCGGGGAAAACCGTTGGCGACACCGCCGAGCGAGATGACGATATCGCGCAGCGCCCGGTCGTTCATGTCGACGACCCGGCGCCAACTGACGCGGCGCTCATCGAACTCCAACTCATTGCCCCAATAGATATGATTGTCGATCAACGCCGACAGCAGGTTGTGGGCGACGCCGATGGCGTGGAAGTCCCCGGTGAAGTGAAGGTTGATGTCCTCCATGGGAACGACCTGGGCATAGCCGCCGCCGGCGGCCCCGCCCTTCATGCCGAAGCATGGACCCAGGGAAGGCTCACGGATGCAAATGGTCGCTTTCTTGCCGATGGCGTTGAGCGCATCGCCGAGGCCGACGGTGGTCGTCGTCTTGCCCTCGCCGGCGGGTGTCGGCGTGATCGCGGTGACCAGGATCAGCTTGCCTTCCGGGCGGTCCTCCAGGGAGCGAATAAATTCAAACGAAATCTTGGCCTTGGTCGGGCCGAAGTGGTGCAGGTGCTCGACCGGAATACCCAGCTTTTCACCAATTTCGGCGATCGGCTGCATCTTCGCTTCGCGGGCTATTTCAATATCGCTCTTGGCCATTATAAAAATCCTTGGATGTTGCCTTCATGAGGAATTCAAATTCCGTCCCGACCGGACCACTTAATGGGCCTTCGTCCGGGATCCGCGTTATTTAATTCAAATCGTAATCTGTGCGTTCAGCCTCCCAGCCGGACGCCCTTGGCAAGGCCGCTTTTCTCAACATAGTCGGCGGCCCCGATTTTTTTGTCGTCATGGGGTTTAACCCGCTTAACCGCGATACCGCCGCCGTTCGCCGCCACGGTAAAGCCATCATCATTAACGTCGGTGACTTCGCCGGGCTCGCCGTCGATGTCCGCTGTCGCCACAACTTTGGCGCAATCGAAAATCTTCAGCTCGTTGCCGTCATGCATCGTCCAGGCGCCGGGTTGCGGGTTGGTGCCGCGGATCAGGTTGTAGATCTCATCGACCGGCTTCGACCAGTCGATTTCGGCGTCCGCCTTCTTACACCAGCTTTCGTAGGTGGCGTCGGCATCGTTCTGCTTGATGTGCGGCGGGTTGCCGGCCTTAACCATGTCCACGGCTTCCAAAACCGTTTCCACGCCAAGCGGGAAAATCTTGTCGAAATAAACCGATCCCAGGGTGTCGTCGGGAGAGATGTCGATAATTTTCTGCAACAGAATATCGCCTTCATCGAGACCATCATCGGGCCAGAAAATGGTCAGGCCCGTTTTGGTCGCGCCACCCATGATTGGCCAGTTGATGGAACTCGGCCCCCGGTGCTTGGGCAACAGGGACGGATGGAAACAAATCGAGCCATGGGTCGGAATGTCGCGCGCTTCTTCGGGCACGAAGATGATCATAAAGGCCATCACCATCAGGTCGGCATTCAGCGCCCGCATCTCGTCCAACACGTCTGCATCCGTATAATTGGCCGGCTGAATCAGGTTGAGCCCTTTTTCGAGCGCGAATTCCTTAATCGGATCGACCGGCTTGCCTTCTTTGTCCGGCGCGCAATAAACGGCAACGACGTCGTCGCCGCGTTCCAGCATCGCTTCCAGGCAGGCCTTGCCGAATGCCTGTTGGCCGTTGACGATAACCCGCATACCTATTTCCTCCTTACTGAAGCGCTAAACCACGCCTTCTTCTCTGGCGCGTTTGATTTCCTCGTCGCTGAAGCCGACGATATCCCTGAGGATGTCGTCGGTGTGTTCGCCCAAAAGCGGTGAGCGTTTCACATCGGATGGCGAATCCGAAAGCTTTACCGGATTGCCGACGGTCAGGTATTTGCCACGTTCCGGGTGATCGACCTCAACGATGGTCCCCGTCTCGCGCAGGCTCGGTTCTTCGGCGATTTCCTTCATGGACAGGATTGGCCCGACCGGAATGTTGAGCGGATTGCAAATTTCCATGACCTCGAATTTACCCTTGGTCATGGTCCAGGCTTCGATGGCTTCGAACATTTCGTCCAGGCGCGGCAACCGGGCTTTCGGCGTTGCCCAATCAGGGTCTTCCTTCCATTCCGGCTTGCCGATGACATCACAAACATTTTTCCAAACGGCGGCCTGGGTAATGAAGTACGTGTAGGCATCGGGGTCGGTTTCCCAGCCCTTGCACTTGAGGATACGGCCTGGCTGTCCGCCACCGGAATCGTTGCCCGCCCTGGGCACCGCATCACCGAAGGGAATACCACTGCCGGCCTGCGAATATTCATTCAACGGACCATGGGCCAGGCGTTGCTGGTCCCGCAACTTGACCCGGCACAGGTTCAACACACCGTCCTGCATGGCGCACTCGACCCGTTGCCCCTTGCCGGAATGAGTCCGGTGATAAAGCGCCGTCACAATCCCGAACGCCAAATGCAACCCGGTGCCGCTGTCGCCGATCTGGGCGCCGGTCACCATTGGAATGCCTCCGATTTCCCCCGTCGTGGAAGCCGCCCCGCCGGCGCACTGGGCGACATTTTCGTAGACCTTGCAATCGGCGTAGGGACCGGGGCCGAAACCTTTGACCGACGCATAGATCATGCGCGGGTTTAGTTCCTGGATGCGTTCCCAGGAAAAGCCCATGCGGTCGAGGGCGCCTGGCGCGAAGTTTTCCACCATCACATCGCATTCTTTAATCAGCTTGATGAAAATTTCCTTGCCTTTGTCGGCCTTGGTGTTCAGCGTTACGCTGCGTTTATTATGATTCAACATGGTAAAATAGAGGCTGTCCACATCGGGAATATCTTGCAGTTGACCGCGTGTCGCATCGCCGACGCCAGGACGCTCGACCTTAATGACATCTGCCCCGAACCAGGCCAGCAATTGCGTGCATGTCGGGCCGGACTGCACGTGCGTCATGTCTAGGATTCTTACTCCTTCTAGAGCTTTCATTCTGCGTTCCTGTTAGTAAGAGTTTAATTGTTGCCGTTTCGTTATTTCTTCGCCACGACGCTTTGCGGGTTGAGGTTGCCGATGCGGCCGCTTTCGGTGCCGGCCTTCTCATCAATCACCGCGTTGACGAGGGTCGGCCTGCCGGAATCCATGGCCTCATTGACGGCGCGGGTCAGATCATCGGGGGATGTCGCATAGACGCCGACGCCGCCGAACGCTTCCATCATCTTGTCGTAGCGGGCGTCTTTGACGAAGACGGTTGGCGCAACGTCCGCACCACCCGTGGGATTGACGTCGGTTCCGCGGTAGATGCCGTTGTTGTTGAAGACAACCACGCAAATCGGCAGGTTGTACCGGCAGATTGTTTCAATTTCCATGCCTGAGAAACCAAAGGCGCTATCGCCTTCGATTGCCAGCACCGGCTTGCCGGTTTCCACGGCGGCCGCGATGGCGGTGCCCATGCCGATGCCCATGACGCCCCAGGTCCCGACATCCAGCCGTTTGCGCGGCTGAAACATATCGATGATGCTGCGTGTGAAATCGAGGGTGTTGGCGCCTTCATTGACGAGGATGGCATCCGGCCGCTCTTTAATGATCGTGCGCAGCGCACCGAGCGCGCCGTGGTAATCCATCGGCACGTTGTTATTCTGCAGTTTCGGCGCCATTTTATCGAGGTTGGCCTGTTTCTTCGAGTCAACCAACTCGGTCCACTCAGACGGCGGCGGCGTCCAATCCTTCCCCATGGCTTCATGCAGGGCGGAAACACAGGAGCCGATATCGCCGACCACGGGAGCCGCGATTTCGACATTGCTGTCCATCTCTTTGGGTTCGATGTCGATCTGCACAAACTGTTTCGGCTGATCGCCCCAGGACTTGCCCTTGCCGTGCGACAGCAGCCAGTTGAGGCGGGCGCCGATCATCACCACCACATCGGATTCCTTGAGCACGAGCGAGCGCGCCGGGCCCGCCGATTGCGGGTGCGTGTCAGGCAACAACCCCTTGGCCATGCTCATGGGCAGGAAGGGAATACCGCTTTTCTCCACCAGTGCGCGGATGTCGTCATCGGCCTGTGCATAGGCGGCGCCCTTGCCGAGGATGATCAGCGGCCGCTTGGCGCCCTTCAAAACCTTGAGCGCGCGCGCGATGGCTTCCGGTGCGGGCAGCTGGCGCGGCGCGGCATCGATGACCTTGACCAGCGATTTGGCGCCGGCTTCCGCGTCCATGGTCTGCCCCATGAGCTTTGCCGGCAGGTCAAGATAGACCCCGCCCGGCCGGCCTGAAACGGCGGCGCGGATGGCGCGCGCAATGCCGATGCCGATATCTTCGGCATGCAGCACGCGGTAGGCCGCCTTACAGAGCGGCTTGGCGATAGCCAGCTGGTCCATTTCTTCGTAATCGCCCTGTTGAAGGTCGACGATCTCGCGCTCGGATGAGCCGCTGATCAGGATCATCGGAAAGCAGTTGGTCGTGGCATGGGCCAGCGCCGTTAATCCGTTAAGGAAACCGGGAGCCGACACCGTCAGGCAGATGCCGGGTTTTTTCGTCAAGTACCCGGCGGTCGCGGCCGCATAGCCGGCGTGCTGCTCGTGCCGGAACGAAAGAACGCGCAAGCCTTCGGCCTGCATATACCGGCCCAAATCCGTGATCGGAATGCCGGGGACGTTATAGATCGTCTTGATATCGTTAAGCTTGAGCGCGTCAATGATAAGATGAAAGCCGTCCGTCAGGGTTCCGGCCTCGGGACCATCGTGTATTTCTTGAGCCATTGTATCCATTGCCGTGTTCGATCCTTTGCTCGACATGGGTGTTCCTCTCTAGGTGAGGGACCGTCTCGGCCTCTACGGCCGGTTCGATCCTTATTCCAAATAATCCACGTATTTTTCGATATGCAGCGCCAAATTCATGGAATGCTCGCGCACCAATTGGGCGGCCAAGTCAGAATCCCGTTTTTCCAGGGCTTCGATGATATGTAAATGGTCGATAATCGAGCGGTTGGCCCGGTCTTGGTCGGCGATGGTTCTGGCCCGAATGGACCGCATGTGAATAAACAGATTTTCGGCGACCTCGCACAGTAATTCGCACTGGCTCAATTTCAGGATCGCCTGATGAAATTCGATATTGGTTTCGGAATATTCATCGATATGGGCTTGAACCTGGTCGTCCTTGAACGTCGCAAACAATGCCCTCAGAGACGAGATTTCATCGTCGCTGGCTTTGTCGATGACCAACCGCGCCGCCATGCTTTCCAAGGCCGCCCAGACGGTAACGATTTCAAGAATCTCGGCCTTTGTTTTACGCACAATATAAACGCCCCGGCGGGGCACGATATGGACCAGGCCTTCCTGTTCCAAGCGGGCAAGGGCCTCGCGCACCGGTGTGCGGCTGATTTGAAGTTGTTCGGAAAGCCGGCGTTCATCCAGGCGCAGTTCGGCGTTGTCCGCGTAAATATTCATCGACGTGATCGCCTGTTTCAAGGACTTGTAAATCTTGTCCTTGAGGCTGAAATTAGCGTCGATGGGTTCAATAATTATTTCGGCTAAGGCCAATGTCTTACATCCGGCAATTCAAATATCTTGGCAAACGGTGTTCATTCACGGACAGGATGGCAATGAGGCCTTATCTAGCAGCAAAACCATCGTGGTATTCTGTACACCAGAGGCCGGGTATGGCAAGCGTCAAACGCCCAAACATACCGTTTTAAAGGGCTTCCAACCCGGCGATTGAAGCGCCTGTTTTCCTTATTGGGCCTTTATCGGCCTGATTAGCCGGCGGGTGTGGGCTTCTTCTTTTTGTCGTAAATTATCTTCAGCAGCGGCAGCAAGATCAGGATCAGGGCGATAACGATAATCACGCCGGCGAACGGGCGGGTGAAGAAAATCGAGAAGGAACCACCCGACATCAGCAGCGATTGCCTGAGCGCCGGTTCGGCCAGGGGGCCAAGCACGATGGCCAGAACCGCCGGCGCCATCGGATAGTCCAGCTTGCGCATCAGATAGCCGACAACGCCGAATATCAGCATCAACCAGACATCGTGCATATCCAGGGTCGGCACAAACCCGCCGACGATGCACAGGACGAAGATGATCGGCGCCAGGATCGTGAACGGCAGCCGCAACACCCAGATGAAGGATGGGATGAAGGCGACGTTGATCAACAGCGAAAACAGGTTGGCGACATAAAGGCTGGCGATGAAGCCCCAGACGAAATCGGGGTGGTTCGTGAACACCAAGGGTCCCGGTTCCAGACCCCAGATCACCATACCGCCGAGCAGGATCGCCGTCGTCGGCGAACCGGGAATGCCCAACGTCAGCATCGGCAGCATGGCGCCGGTGGACGCCGCGTTGTTGGCTGTCTCCGGGGCAACGACGCCATTGATGTTACCTTTGCCAAAACTGCTCGGATCCTTCGCTATGGTCTTGGCGACGCCGTAGGCCATCAGCGAACCGGGCGTGGCGCCGGCGGCGGGCAGGATGCCGACGAAATAGCCGAGGAAGGATCCCATCAACATCGTCTTCCAGGTCCCCAACAGTTCGCGAAGAGTGGCCTTGATTCTCTTGATATTGAGGGTCGCCTGCGAAATCATCACATCGCCTTGGGAGACCTCGATCGTCCACAGCATCTCGGCGATGCCGTAAATGCCGATGGCCAGCACCAGGAAGTTGATGCCGTGGAAGAAGCCGGGAATATCGCCAAAGATCAGTCGCGGCTCGCCGGAAATGATATCGAGGCCGACGGCGCCGAACACCAACCCGATACAGATCGAAAACAGGGTCTTCGGAATGTCGTCGCCGCCGAGGCCGACGAAGGTAGCGAACGCCATCAGCATCAAGGCAAAAATTTCAGGGGCGCCGAAGGTCAGCGCAACTTCGGCCAGGGGCGGCGCGAACAGTGTGAACAAAATGACCCCGACGCTGCCGCCGACGAACGATGCCGTCGCCGCCGCCACCAACGCCTTGTCGGCATCGCCCTTTAAGGCCATGGGCCGCCCGTCAAAAGTCGTCGCCACCGCCGTCGAGGCGCCGGGTATCCCCAACATGATCGAACTGATGGCGCCGCCATACATGGCCCCGTAATAAATCGCGCCGAGGAAGATGATGGCCCCCGTCGGCGGCACCAGGAAGGTCATCGGCAACAGGATGGCGACGCCGTTGACCGAGCCCAGGCCCGGCATGGCGCCGATAAACAGCCCGACAGTGCAGCCGAGGACGATTAAAAACAAATTCAGCGGCTCGAAGGCCACGGCGAACCCATTTAGAAGTAGTGAGAGAATTTCCATGGATGAAGGAACTCTAAAAGATGGTTAAGGGTTCAATAGAAAAAGTCAAAAATCGGAAGGAACAAGGGTTCCGTAAAACCCTTCGGCAGGGTCTTCTGAAGCGCGATTTCAAAGAACAGGAACATAAAGACCGGCGTCGCCACCGCAAATATCCCCGTCAGCCGCCACGAATGGCGGCCCATGAACCGCAAGTAAAAAATCAGGAACGCCGGGATCGCGCCGTACGCGCCAATAATATGAAACAAGCCGACCATGCCGACGAGGGCGCCCGTGTTCAAAGCGAACATCTCAATCGTGCGGCTGTCCATAAAGGGTGCTTCAGATCGGGATTCCGGGGTAATTCGTTTTGCCCACCGGATGACGATGGCGATACAGCTCATCAGCATTCCGACCGCCAGCCAGAACGGCCACGCGCCGCCGCCGGGGCCTTCTCCGGCAATCCAGCCGATGGGCAGCTCGGCGCTTTTCCACATCAGATAAAGGGAGAAGACTCCCATTACGAGTCCCATGACAAGTTCAGCCATGCGCATAACGGTGTCCTCTCCCCTCAATCTGCGTGTTGTTGCTTAAATCGCCGGGCTACTTTAGGACGCCCATGGTTTTAAGCATGCCCATCTGGACGGCATTTTCCCTTTTCCAGTAGGCCATGAGGGCGTCACCGGTGAGGAACTCGCCCTGAAGGCTGTTCTTCTTGAAGTAGCCCTGCCATTCGGCGGAGTCAAAGATCTTCTTGAAGAGACCTTGATAGTACTCACTGGCATCCTTGCTCATGCCCGGCGCGCCAACGACGGAGCGTTGCATGAGGTAGACGAAGTCTTTGCCCAACTCCTTAAACGTCGGGGCATCCTTGAACAGCGGCAGGCGTTTTGCCGTGAACGCGCCAATCGGCACGGTCTTGCCGGCTTGATAGAAGCCGAGCTGTTCGGACGGGTTGTTGACGGTCGAATTGGCGTTGTTACCGGCCAGTTCCTTGGCCACGCGTCCGCCACCCTTATACGGCACGTACTTCATGTTGAGGCCATAGGCCTTGTTCAGGAAGTCGGTCAGGATGTTGTCTTCGGAGTTCTTGCCGGTGCCGGCCATGATCCACTTGTTGCCGGCGGCCTTGGCCGCCTTAACAAACTGGTCGACGTTCTTGATGCCAGAATCCTTGTTAACCCACAGCAGGAACGTGTCTTCGGCCATTCGGCCGACCGGGGTGAACTTGGAAAAATCTACTTTGATTTTCGGCTGCAGCATCGGCGTCGTGTAGAAGCTGTTCAAGGTGAACATCAGGGTGTGATCCGGATCCTTGGCGTCCTTGACGTGGACCAAGGCTTCGGCGCCTGAACCACCCGGCTTGTTGACGGGCGTAAACGGCTTCGACGCCAATTTGTTCTTGGTAATAATGTTCTGGATGAAACGTACCGCCTTATCGGCGCCACCACCCTTACCGGCCATGACGACGAATTCGACCGGCTTTTTGGGCTCCCATGCTTTCGCGGAATCGACGGTCACGGCGGTAAAGCCGAGACCGAGACCGAGCGTGAGGCCCAGACTCAAAACTTTGGTTCCAAAATTACGCATTTTTTTCTCCCTAGTGTGAAAAGCCCACCGTTTGTCGACTTGGTCTCGACCTCGGCGAACGCCTTAGTGGCAACCACCTGCACGTACCCCCGGTCTGTCCCCAGACCGGGTCAGGCTTCGGTCATTATCATTACCTCTCCTAAAAGACGCAAATCAAACGTTTTGGTATTTGGTATACCAGAAGACTATAGCCATACTGACTTGCGCCGTTCAATATGTTTTCGCTACTATTTTCATAAAAAAATATTAAAGGCGAAAAATCACCCAAGAATATTCAAGATCGGGTATCTTAAGCGAAAGTTAGCCGGGTGCCGGGAGGAGCCGTCAATGAATCTGCACGAATATCAGGCCAAGGAACTGCTGAAGGCATACGGCATGCCGGTGCCGAACGGGATCGCCGCCTCAACCCCGGAAGAAGCCGGCAAGGCCGCCGCCACCCTTGGTGGGTCGGCATGGGTGGTCAAGGCCCAAGTCCATGCCGGAGGCCGTGGCAGGGCCGGCGGCATTAAGATCGTCAAATCCTCCAAGGCCGCGGGCGACGCCGCCCAGGGCATGTTGGGGACGCGGCTGGTGACGGCGCAGACCGGCGCCCTCGGCAAAGAGGTCAAGCGGGTTTACGTGGAAGCAGCTTGTGAGGTGGCCAGGGAAATTTATTTGGCCGCCTTGATCGACCGGTCGCTGGGCCGCATCGCCTTCCTGGCCTCATCAGAAGGCGGCGAGGACATCGAGGCAGCCGCCGCGGCGACGCCCGACAAAATCCACAAACTGGTGATCGACCCCAAAACCGGACTCCAGGATGCCGACGCCAAGGCGCTGGCCGCCGATCTTGGTCTTTCCGGCGTTCAGGCTGACACCGCCGCCAAGGCCATGGCCTCGGTCTACACGGCGTTTATTGAAAACGACGCCAGCCTGATCGAAATCAATCCGCTGGCGATCACGACGACGGGCGAGCTGTATGCCCTCGACGTCAAGATGATCGTTGATGACAACGCCATCTACCGGCACCCGGAATTCGAAAAACTGTGGGACGAGGCCGAGGTTTCCGCCGAGGAGATCGAGGCCCACCGCCATGAGCTTAACTACGTCGCCATGGACGGCAACATCGGCGTCATGGTCACCGGCGCCGGACTGGCGCTGGCCATTCTCGACATGCTCAAGGATCTGGGCGGCGAGGCCGCCGACTTCATGGACGTGCGTCCCGTCGCCACCCGCGAACAGGTCGCCGCCGGCATCAGGATGCTGCTCGCCGACGCCAGGGTGAAGGCAATCTTGGTCGTCACCATGGGCGGCGGGGTGCTGCGCTGCGACACCATCGCCGAGGGCATCGCCATCGCGTGCAAGGAAGCCGGCGGGCATGTGCCGATGATCGTCCGCGCCGCCGGCACCGGCAAGGAACTGGCCGAATTGGCGCTCAACAACCAAGGCATCAAAGTCACCTTCGCCGATGATCTCGCCGACGCCGCCAGGAAGGCGGTCGCCGCCGCAAAGGGAGGCGCCTGACATGGGGATCCTGATCGACGCCGACACCAAGGTCCTCTGCCAGGGGCTGACCGGCGCCACCGCGACGCGATTGTGCGAACGCGCCATCGCCTACGGCACCAGGATGGTCGGCGGCGTGGTGCCCGGCAAGGGCGGGCAAAGTCATCTGCATCTTCCGGTGTTTGAAACCGTCGCCGAGGCGGTGCGGGAAACCAAGCCGGACGCGACCGCCATTTTCGTGCCGCCGGCCAACGCGGCGGCGGCCATGATCGAAGCCATCGAGGCGGAACTCGCGCTCGCCATCTGTGTCACCGAACGAATACCGGTGCTCGACATGGTCCGCGTCAAAAGCGCGCTCGAAGGCTCCAAAACCCGCCTCATCGGCCCCAACAGCCAGGGCGTCATCACCCCGGATGTGTGCAAGATCGGGGTCATGCCGGAACGGCCGCATACGCCGGGCCGCGTCGGCATCGTGTCGCGCTCGGCGACGTTGAACTACGAGGCCGTCGACCAGACGACGACGCTGCATCTCGGTCAATCGACATCGGTGGGCATCGGCGGCGATCCCGTCTACGGCATGAGTTTCATCGATTGCCTGAAACTGTTTTTCGCCGATGACGCGACCGAGGGCGTGATCCTGATCGGCGAGATCGGCGGCACCGCCGAGGAAGAAGCCGCCGAATTCCTGAAGACGGCGAAATCGAAAAAGCCGGTGGTCGCCTATGTCGCCGGCATCAACGCGCCGACCGACCGCCGCATGGGCCACGCCGGCACCGTCGACGTGTTCGGCGAAGGCAACGCCGCCGCCAAGATCGAAGCCCTGCAAGCGGCCGGCGCCATCATCGCCCCGAACGCCGCCGACATGGGCACGACCATGCGCAAGGCGCTGGGGGGGCGTTAGCGGGGCGGGCGTTAGCGGCGGGAGCGCTAGGGGTGGGCCTATCCAGGGATTGTCGCCGTGTTTCATGGCCTTTCCGGTATTATGGCAAATCTCAAAAAAATTGTACGCAATCGTCTACATCCGTCTACAAATGTCTACATTTTCCTATATTGATCCGCTCAGACCTCCTTTGAGTAAAAAACGCTTAATCTCTTGTTATAAAACAGATAGTATAGCGTTGTAGATTTACGGCACAAGCCGGATGGCCTTAAGCCCCGGACATGCGCCGACCTAATCCAGCCTAATAACCTAATATACGGAATATAGTCCGTTTTGGGGCGGGAGTCAAGGGGAAAGGGTAACAGGAGCAGGGAACTGCCGTTGCGGATTATTGAAGTGGCCAGCCGCCGTGATCGTCAATGGATTTATCTATGGCAGACATGAGTTCAATGGTGCGGGCCAAAGCAGAGACAATGGTTTGGTAATGCTGTTGGTCGTCGTAGGTTAGCTCGCGGCCTTTACGGTCCTTGAGCCATTTGTGGCAGACCTGATAACCGCCGATATGAAAGTTCCATACGTCTAGCGTCACACCTTGAAAATACTGGGTCTTGTTGATCCACACCCGACCGGGCTGTTTGCCATTGGGGTCCGAATATTTAATCTTATCGACCACATGGTCGCCGTCCATGGGATAGGACGTGATTTGCTTTGCTTTTTTTTCCACCAAGTGAAGCCCCACCAGTTCCGCTCCCAACTTGCACAAGGTACTGAACAACTCAGTTATCGACGTCAGAGGTAGGCGCGGGAAGTCAATGTCCAGAAACTCCGCATAGCGTTCACGGTAGGCCGGACAGTGAAAGACAGCATACATGTAATGGAGCACATCTTCGGGACCGATGGTCTTTTTCAGATTCCCTGTTCCATCCGCCACCCAGTCGAGTTTCAGTCGCGTCTTAAGGTCGGCAATGAAGTCGTCGGACAAATTGGGACGCCGACCGCCCAGCGCTTCGGTGGCTTCATTTTCCTGATCAAATAGGTTTTCTTTTTCTTTCCTAGGATACAGATAGAGTGGAAAAATATTCACTCCACCTCTACGAAATATGTTGGCGTCAGTGGGAATTTTTGAACATGTCACAAGAGACCATTGCGGATCATTTACAGCAAGGCCTTGCCGACCAAGTCCTAAGCATAAATTCTCTTTATCCAAAACATGTTTGATTAAATGTAATTGCTCACCCTGGGTGTTCCGGAAGGATCTGCGGGTGGTGTTTTTCGCTAACTTGGCATCC
>JAQBYB010000081.1 GCA_027624235.1 Pseudomonadota bacterium
GTTGCCCGTTGCCGACAACGGTTCGCGGTTGCTCCATTTTTCGATGGTTTCCGAACACGACCCCTTGGTCGAAAATACTTTTACGGTTTCATCGACCGGGTTGATGATGATCGCCGGAACCTCGCCGGTTTTCGCTATCTGGGCAAGCAGGGTGTCGCAACCATTTTCCGCCGCCGGCGCCGACAATGACATCCCCAGCGACCACACAATGATGATTGCGCCAGCCGAAATAACGGTGCAGCCCCAGCGGGTGTTGTTCGCATTAATCCGGTTTTGCACGCCGATTACTCCTACATAACCCTTACCCCATACCGGAAAACCCCTAATTCTTACTTAATTCCAGCATTCGACCAAGGCCGTTGTCGACCGCGCGCGCTGGGCGGCCACGCCGGGGCTGAAGATAGTGCCGGCGTTGCTGGTTTCATACACCACCCGTTGGGCGTCGAGAAACCCCTTCAACACCTTGGCGCTGAGCGCGAAATTGGCCGCCGCCGGCACCCCCGGTGGCGACGCCGAGATTTTCATGGCATTGGCCCTGTCCATTGCCATCCCGGCAACGATGCCGCCCAGATCGACCAGAGGAAGGCCCCCATTGGCGGCTGAAATCGGCACGCTAACGCTCAGCAACCGGGGGTCGCCGCCGGGGCCGATCAAGGCGCTGATGACGCCCGCCGCCGCATCGGTTTCAAAACCTTGCAACGCCACGATATCGCCCTGGGCGGCTTCCAATCCGGTGCGGAACACCGCCACCGCCACCGCCACCGACTCCGGCTTGGCCTCGAATTTGAAAAGCGCCAAATCCTTGTCCGGGTCGCTGGCCACTAATTTTGCCGGGAATGATGAAAAACTAACGCTGCTGCAATCCCTGACCAGATGATCGGCGGTGAGGAGGTGGCCGTCGTTGCTGACGACAAAGCCGTACCCTTGTGATAATTTTTTGCGGTGTTTCCCGCCGCCGTCTTCTACCTTGGCCGCGGACGCGGACCAGGTGCGCCATTCATCGATCATGGCCTCGATACCCGAATCCTCGCCGGCAACCGGCGACGGCCCCATCCACAACCGGCTGACGACAAAAAGTTCCGCCGGCCCCTCAATCACTTTCAGCATCGAGACCTCGGCGCGGTCGTCGGCTTTTCGTTTGAAGCACGTATAAAAACTATCGATGACCGCCTGGCCGTCCCGGTCGCTATCGTCGGGGCCGGTCTCGCGGCCGTCGGCGCACCCGGCGTTGACCTTTTTCCGCCAGCGCCGATAGACATCATCCGGGCTTAAGGATTGGGATCCCCCGAACCGTTCAACAATGATGGTCTCCGGTGATTCTTCAGCGGCGTACACCGTGAATTCGGACCTAACCTTGGCGAAAGCCGGCGTGTCGCCGATGGCGGCTTTCTCTAATGCCATCGCCGCCTCACCACTCGACCATCCCGGCGGCAGGACTAGGGTCAGGCGCGGGTGGGGTTGACTGGTTTTGGCGGCGCCCTTTCGGGTCCGCTGCTCGCGACGCATGCGGGACTGGGCCGCCTTATCCAGCAAGCGTTGACGGTCGTCTTGCAGGCGCTGCAACTCCCGGCGCATGGCATCGTCCTTTGATTGGGCAAGCTGGACGCCCGTGGCCGCGGCACCGGCGGGCGGCGCCGGCGGCGCAAAAACCAAGGCGGCGGCAAGTGCAATCATCGCGCTTCTCATGGTGCGCCCTTTCTTATTCCGGCTCGATTCTAGCAGGCAGCCATGCACGGAACGAATGCCTGCTATGAGCTTTTTCCCTGACAAAGCGCCGAGTCCTTGACGCCGGTCAATGCGGAAATGAGTGAAATCGTGTGCAATGCAGCATCGACTTTGTTTCTTTTTTCGCTTGTTTTTTGGCCCCGTCATGACGGGGCAACATCATCGCATAGGAGGTCGCCGTGAGTGATGTAGAAATCAGCACCACCGTCAAGCGCAGAGATTTTTTAAATGGGATTGCCACCGCCGCCGCGGTCGGCGCGGGGGCGGCCATCATGCCGAAACCGGCCCAAGCCGCCGTGACGGGCCTGAAACCGCATTACGGAATGCTCATCGATCTGCGGCGCTGCATTGGGTGTCATGCCTGCAGCGTGTCCTGCAAGGCCGAATTCGATGTCCCCTTGGGGGCGACGCGGTCATGGGTGGAATACGTGGAAAAAGGCGATTACCCCGATGTCAGCCGGAGCTTCCTGCCGAGGTTGTGCAATCAATGTTCGAAACCGGCCTGCGTCGATGTTTGTCCCACCGGGGCGACATGGAAGCGCAAGGCGGACGGGGTCGTCGTCGTCGATTCCGACGTTTGTATCGGCTGCAAATATTGCCTCCTCGCCTGCCCTTACGATGCCCGGTTCATCAATCCGGTCACCGGGTCCGCCGACAAATGCGATTTCTGTCTGCACCGGGTTGAAAAGGGGCTGGAGCCGGCCTGCGTCAACGCCTGCATCGGCGACGCCAGAATTTTCGGTGATCTCAATGATCCCTCCAGCAAAATTTCGAGGGAAATCGCCACCAATCCGGTAACGGTCCTGCGCCCCGAACAGGGGACGGAACCAAATGTCTATTACATCGCGGCCGATCATTCGGACGAATACACGGCAGCGGCACAGGGCCGCTACGTTCGCATTGATACCCATCGGCGTCAGCAGGAAAGGAAGTAGCCATGAACGCGGAACTGCTTTGGGGTTTACCTGTTATCGGCTACCTGTTTCTGGCCGGCGTCGGCGCCGGCGCGTTGACCGTCAGCGCCTCGGTCCTGTTGCGGGGCGGCGGCGGCGGGTTCGCCGGGCAGCATTACAGCATTGCCCGCTATGGCGCCTTTGCGGCGCCGTTGCCGCTGATGATCGGCTGCGGATTGCTGATCTTCGAACTCGGCTCTTTCGAGGCGGGGAACTGGTTCAAATGGATCAACCTGTACAAGACCATCAACCTGTCGCCGATGTCGATCGGCACCTGGTTGCTGACCGGGTTTATCGGTATCAGCCTGTTATACGCCTATACCTTCCTGCCCAAATCACCGGGCCTGGGCGGCAACAAGGACAGCCTGAGAAGAGGCTTGGCCTGGGTCAGCGTTCCTCTGGGGATCGCCACCGCGGTGTATACCGGCGTCCTGCTCGGCGCCATGCCGGCAAGGCCGTTCTGGAACTCGCCCATTCTGGCGATGTTGTTCCTGGTCTCGTCCCTGTCCACGGGGGTCGCCATCATCCTGTTGCTCAAAGCCGTTTTCCCCGGCAAGGCAAAGGATGAGGCGAGAACGCCGATGGTGGCGGAATATTTCAAGCAACGCGACAATAGCGCCTATATCCTGACCGCATCGGATTTGATGCTGATCGGTTTCGAGTTGTTGGTGATCTTCCTATTCATCATGTACGCGCATCTGACCGTCGGCGCCGTCAAGGAATCGGTTTCGGTGATTCAGTTCGGCGGCAGCCTTTCGGTGTTGTTCTGGTTCGGCGTCGTCGTCGTCGGACTGCTCATCCCGGCGGTCATCGAACTCTATTACGTGATTCCGAAACTGCTTAACCACCAGCCCTTCTCGGTGCCGTTGGGAGTCGAGATTATCGTTCCCATCGCCATCCTGATCGGCGGGTTCCTGCTTCGCTATGTGATTGTAGTCGCCGGTCAAATTACCGGTCCCATTGGACTCTGAGGAGGATGACATGACATCTCGCAGAAATTTCCTCAAACTCGGCGCGGTCGCGGCAACCGCCACGGCAGCGATCACCGGAACCGGCGCCCTGACCTGGGCCAAGGAAAACCGCATCAAGGGCGGCCGGGATTACTCTCCGACCACCGGCAAGGCCCGCAAGGCCATTCCCAGTGCCTGTTGGCAGTGTGTCAGCCGTTGTCCCATTATCGGCTTTATCGAAGAAGGAAGGCTGGTGAAGGTGGAAGGACAGCCCAATTCCATCCGCACCGACGGCAAGGTCTGCGCCAAGGCCCATGCCGGACCGAACCAGGTCTATGACCCCGACCGCATCCTTTATCCAATGCGGCGCGTCGGCAAGCGCGGCGAAGGAAAATGGAAGCGGGTTTCCTGGGATGATGCGCTTACCGAGGTTGCCGGACGCCTTAAAAAGCTTCGCGACGACGGCCAACCGGAAAAATTCATGTTCCACTATGGCCGCATGAAGGCGAGTTCGTCGAAGCTGGTCGGGATGTTCCTGGCCAACTACGGCACCGGCACTATCGGCAACCACACGTCAATCTGCGAGGGCGCCAAGTGGACGGGCCAGGAGCTGACCTGGGGCAAACACTACGACAACTGGGACTTCGATCATACCAAGTACGTGCTCAACCTCGGCTCCAACCTGTTGGAAGCGCACACCAACCACACCTCGGAAGCGCAGCGGCTGGTCAAGGCATTGGCCGACCGGCGGATTAAGATGGTGACCTTCGACGTCAGGCTGTCGAACACCGCCGCCAAATCGACGGAATGGGTGCCGGTGAAGCCGGGCACCGATATCGCCGTGCTGTTGGCGATGTCCAACGTGGTCATGAACGAAGGCCTGTATCAGGGCGAAGGCGAGGCGTTCCTCAGCTTCTGCCGGGCGACGCCAAACGTCAACGCGTCCACCGCCGACAAGGTGGCGGCGCTGAAGGCGCATCTGGCCTCCTACACGCCGGAGTGGGCGGAGAAGATCAGCGGCGTTGCGGCCGACAAGATCCGCACCATCGCCAGGGAATTCGCCACCACCAAACCGGCGGTTCTGGTTACCTATCGCGGCCTGGTCGCGCATTATTACGGCCCCGAAGGCGAACGCGCGGCGCAGATGCTGGCGGCGATCACCGGCAATATCGACAATCCGGGCGGACGCTGCAAAGCGGTCGGCGCCAAGTGGAAATTCCCGAGTGGGCCGAAGGACAAACCGACAGCCAAGAAGCTCAAGATCGTTGACGGCTTCAAGGGACAGGCCAAGCTGCCGACCCACCACATCAACCATCAGATCTTCAACGTCATCAAAGATGGCTCGTTGGGCCGGCCCGACGTCTACATGTGGTACTGCTACGCGCCGGTCTACTCCAACGGCGACTGCAAGGCCAACGCAGCGGTGATGAAGGATGAAACGCTGATCCCGTACAGCGTCTGCATCAATCCGTTCTACGACGAATCGGCGGCGCTGGCCGACATCATCCTGCCCGACGCCACCTATCTGGAACGCTGGGATTGGGAAGACATGGTGTCGCCCAACCAGGTGCCCGAACATTATATTCGCCAGCCCCTGGTCAAACCGCTGGGCGAGGCCCGGAACTTTGGAGACGTTGTCTGTGATCTCGCCGAACGTATGGGCTTCCCGCTTGGCATCAAGAACATGGAAGATTTTGTCGAGAAATCCTGTGAGATGACGCCGGGCGTCAAGGAAGCCGGCGGCTTCGAATACATGAAGACGCACGGCGTCTGGCACGACCCCAAGGCCAAGCCCAGTTATTACGGCTACGCCAAACCGGTCAAGGCCGCCGATCTGGCCAAGGACGGCGTTATTTTGGACGAAGCCACGAGCACCTACTGGAACTGGAAAAAGGCCAAGGTCAAAACCGTGGAGGATGCCAAGGCCAAGGGCTACGCCCACACCAAGGACGCCTATAAGACCTATATCGGCCAGAAAATCGGCGACAAGGTCTACAAAGGCTTCAAGCCCGACAAGGTCAACAAGACCGGGTATTTCGAGCTCTATTCCACCGTCATGGAGGATAACGGGTTTGCCCCGATGCCGACCTACAAGGCGATTCCCGAACACGTTGCCATGAAACCGGACGACATGATCCTGACCACCTTCAAGGTCAATGTTCAGACCCATTCGCGCACCCAGAACTGCAAGTGGCTGACCGAGATCTACCACGACAACCCGGCCTGGATTAATCCGGCCTCGGCCGAGGCCAGGAACATCAAGGAAGGCGACCGGATCAGGGTCGCCTCCGGGATCGGCCACATCGAGACCACGGCGCGGGTGACGCCCGCCGTCGCCCCCGGCGTGATCGCCATTGCCATGCATTGCGGGCATTGGGAATACGGCCGCTACGCGTCGGGTAAGAAGTCGCCGTTCGTCAAGGAGGATATTGTCCACGACAAACAGATGTGGTGGAAGAGCCATGGCGAACACCCCAACTGGATCATCCCCAATGATCCCGACCCCATCAGCGGTCAGCAACGCTGGATGGACACCGTTGTCAACGTCAGTAAATCGGTAAGCGCATGAAGCCGGCCATTGAACAGGTGGCCGTTCCGGAACCGGACGACAAGGCCAGGATAGCCAGAGAGAGAAGTAGTCTCTATGGCTTCCTGGCGTCCGTATTCCGGGCCGAACCGACGGCGGCGCTGTTAGGCGAAATCCGCAAGGCCGCCTTTGGCGGCGCGCTCAAGGCTGTCGGCGTCGATCTGGTCGATAGCCTGAGCGGGCGTTCCGACGAAGACCTTGTTGAAGAACTGGCGGTCGAATACGCGCGGCTATTCATCGGCCCCGGCCCCCACACCACCCCTTATGCCGCCGTTTATCTGGGCGGTGACGGGGCGTCCCTTTGGGGCCCTGAGACGGTATGGGTAAAGCGGTTTATCGAAGACGCAGGGTTTGACTATACGCCCGACTTTCAGGGCCTGCCCGACCATATCGCCGTGGAACTGGAATTCATGCAGGAAATGACGTCCCGTGAGGCGCGGGCCCTGGAAGAAGCAACCGTGGCCAAAGCGCAGGCGATTGTGAAAACCGAGGCGGTGTTCCTTACCCGGCATATGGCCCGATGGGTTCCAAAATTTTGCGCCAAGATCACGTCCCAGGCGCGACTGCCCTTTTACAGTGAGATGGCCGCGTTGACGGTGGATTTCATTCTTTCGGAAGCAGAGGAATTGGCTTCGACGCCATCATGATTTCCTTTTAAAAATAGGAGGTAAGAAGATGGCCTTCCTTGAAACCCTGGACTATCCCCGGATTCAAACCGACACATCCGCCAAAAGGGTTGCCGCACCGGCTGCGGCTTCGGTAAAAATCCCGAAATACCTCAGCGATGTTTACACCTGGGCCTACATCAATCCGGTTAACGTGCGGCTTCTGGATCATGACTGGGTCGTTAATCTGGTGTTGTGGGGAAACAAAAAACGCCTGCAACGGGTCCTGTTCGAGGAACTGGAACCGGGCCGCCATGTGCTTCAGTCGTGCTGCGTCTATGGCGACCTGACGCCGACGCTGGCGCGCCACATCGGTCCCGATGGGCAGCTTGAGGTGATCGACGTTTCCCCGGCCCAGGTCGATATCTGCCGGGGAAAATTACACGACTACCCACAAGCCAACGTGCGCTTTGCCGATGCGGCCGAGCCCGGCGGCGGGCCTTATGACGACATCATCAGCTTCTTCCTGCTCCATGAAATCCCCGAAGATTATAAACATACCGTCGTCAACGCCCTGTTGGGCCGCCTCGCCCCCGGCGGTAAGGTGATCTTCATCGATTATCACAAACCGCACCCGCTGCATCCGTTGAAATGGGTGACGGCGCTGATTTTCGGTCTGCTGGAGCCGTTCGCCATCAGCATGTGGCGGCACAAAATCAGCGATTTTGCCCTTGAGCCGGAAAAATACAACTGGCGGACGGAGACCTATTTCGCCGGCTTGTTCCAGAAAACCGTCGCCCAACGGAAGGATTAACCACAGGTGTGACGGCTATCACACCCAACAATGTCTTTTTGGAATATGCTACTAGGTACGTTCTGGCGAAAAAGAAAAATAATAATCGCGCTTAGAATTAAGAAGAACAATAGGCCCAGAACAATGTTCAAAACCCGTCTTAGCCTGTTGATGGCAGCCGCTGGTGTGGCTGCTATTGTGCTTGGCGCACCCGTTACGGCGCGGGCCGCCCACTGCCCCTTATTCCCGAAAGTGGTCTGGTGGGGCACGCTGACCCATGCAACCGAAACCGATACTGTCCAACGTCGCTACGATGGCAACTGGAAATCCGCCATCGCGGCTTGGCAAAAAAATCTGGCCAAGCTTATGGAGATTCAGAAAAATGGCACCACCGCCGCCATCCGCTACACCTCCAAGGTCAACGGCCACCCCGACCAGGCCAGCAACGTCAAGCTCAGTGGTAACAAGCTTGACGCCTACATCGATAACGTCTGGAAACGGCTGGCGGTGATGTACTGCCTAGCGGACGTACGGGCGGCGGAAGAAGGATCGGTGGCTAAACGACGTTGACCGCTATTTCGGCGATGCCGTCGATGCCGCCGGTTACCGTGTCGCCCGCAACCAGCGGGCCGACGCCGGCCGGCGTGCCGGTCATGATCAGGTCGCCGGGCATCAGCTCGAACAACATGCTCAGGTGGGCGATGGCGTCCGCGACCGGCCAGATCTGATGTTCCAGATCGCCGTCCTGTTTGACCTCCCCATTCACCGCCAGCCAGATTCTGCCCTTGTCCGGGTGGCCGATACTTGACGCCGGCACGATGTTGGAGCACGGCGCCGCATGGTCGAAGGCCTTGCCGGGTTCCCAAGGGCGGCGCATTTCCTTGGCGATGGCCTGAAGATCACGCCGCGTCATGTCGATGCCGACCCCGTAGCCGTAGATATGAGCCAAGGCGTTCTCGGCCTTGATGTCAGCGCCGGCCTTGTTGATCGCCACCACCAATTCGATTTCATGGTGCAGCTTTTCGGTCAACGACGGATAGGGGAAGTCCTCGCCGGGGGCCAAAATCGCGTCCGCCGGCTTTTGAAAAAAGAACGGTGGTTCGCGTTCGTCGGCGCCGGCGGTTTCGTGGATATGGTCCAGATAATTGCGGCCGACGCAATAAATCCGGCGCACCGGAAAACGGGCGTCGGTGCCCTCAACGGCGAGCGTGACTTGTTCCAGGGGAACGACGAGATTCATTTTAAGTCTCCGGGATGAAAGGGCATTTTTGGATGGAAGCCAACTTTTGGGGCATGGCGACGATGGTGACAATACCTGCTTTTAGGAAAAGGGCCAGCCCAGTATTGAAACCGACATACTATGATATGCAATGAAACACCCCCGTCACAATAATCATATTAAAATAACCGGGAGCAATAAACATTCCGGCGATACATTTTGGCAGAGGAGTAAACGTGTTTGTGATGATCCGCACATCGCGGTTGGTGGCAGTCGTTGCCTTCTGCCTTTGCGTGTTGACGATGACCGTGACGACGTGGCTTTCCCCGGCCGCGGCACAAGTCAACATTTCCCCCGCCCCGTCCCAAGTCAAAAAAAACGTCGTCGCCGCGATTCCCCGTCACTGGCCGCCGCAATATTCAACCGATGAAAAAGGCCATCCGACCGGGTTCGCCATCGACGTCATGGAGGCGATCTCGGCCAGGGCGGGATTAAACGTTACCTATAAAATCGTGAATAGCTTCGCTAAAGCCGTGAGTGCCTTAAAAAACGGTGACGCCGACCTCATCCCCAACAGCGGTATTCTGCCCGAGCGCATGGACACCTACGGGTTCACGGCGCCGGTGGAGACGTTCCTGGTTTCCATTTTCATTCGTGACGATACCCATGACCTGACCAGCGAAGCCGATCTTATTGGCCGTAAACTGGCCGTTGTCGAAACCAATATCGGCTTGTTACTGTTCGGCAACCGAAAGGACATTGACGTTAAAGTCTACCCCGATGTCCGCACCGCGCTATTCGAACTGATGGCCGGGCACGTTGACGCCCTCGTCTATCCGAAATCCGTTCTAATGGCGTTGGCCAGAGAGATCGGAATCGATGACCGGCTCAAGGCCGTCGGCAAGCCGTTGAAAGAAATCAAACGCGGCATCCGTGTCATGAAGGATAACGTCGCGCTGCTGGCGGTCCTGGACAAGGCGGTGGAAAGCTACGTCGGCACCCCCGCCTATCAGAAGGTTTACGCCAAGTGGTACGGCAAGCCGAAACCCTTTTGGTCGACACCGAAGGTCTTATTGGTACTGGCCGGATTTATCATCATCACCATCGTCATCGCGGTGGGAGGGCACTATTTCTCCATTCTCCGGCTGAACAGAGAGATAAAAGAATCGGAAGAACGTTTCCGCACGGTGGTCGAGGCTACATCCTCGATCGTCTGGACAACGGGCCCGGACGGTGGGTTTATTGAGCCGCAGGCCTCTTGGTATGACTATACCGGTCAACCCTGGCCGGATCACCAGGGGTATGGCTGGGTCAAAATGATCCACCCCGAAGACACCGATAGAATCAAGCGCCTTTGGCTACAGTCCCTGGAAAACAAAACCAACCATTTATCCGAGGGACGGGTATGGAACGCATCGGAAAAAGCCTATCGCTATTTTACCGTCCGCGCCGTACCCCTGCTCAACAAGAATGGTTCCGTTCGCAAATGGGTCGGCGCCATTGCCGATACCCATGAGCGCAAGGTTGCCGAAGAGGCGACCAAGGCATCCGAAGCCCGCCTCAAAGGTATTCTGGACATCGCGCCGGAAGCGGTGATTGCCACCGACGAAGACTTGATCATTCGCCTGTTCAACCAGGGCGCGGAACGCATCTTTGGCTACGAAGCCGAGGAGGTTTTGGCCCGCCCCCTGGATTTCCTGATACCGAAACGCTACCGAGACAGCCATCGTACGCGCGTGAACTCGTTCAGCGCTTCGCAGGATACCTACCGGTTCATGGAAGAGCGTCAGGAAATTTATGGTCTCAGGAAAAACGGGAGGGAATTTCCAGCGACAGCGTCGGTCTCCAAGCTGAAACTCAGTGGCGAAACTATTTTTACCGTCCTGTTGCATGACATCTCGGATCGTAAACAGGCCGAAGCGGCTATCGTTGCCTCAAAGGAGGAAGCCGAAATCGCCAATTACACCAAGACCCAATTCCTTGCCAACATGAGCCACGAATTGAGGACGCCGTTGAATTCCATCATCGGGTTTTCGCAAATTTTAATGGGCCACGGCCTGGGTCAGTTGGATTTTGCCAAGTCCAGCGAATACGCAAACAACATCAACGATTCCGCCAACCATCTGCTTGCCCTTCTTCAGGACATCTTGGATGTTTCCAGGATCGAGGCTCGGGAACTCGACCTGGAGAAAGAACCCGTCGATTTTGACAAGCTCATCAAAGAATGTTTCATGATGATGAAGGAACGCGCCAACAGGGGCGGCGTCACATTGTCCTACACCATTGCCGAGGATGCGCCTTCCATTGACGCCGATGAGTTACGGTTGAAGCAGGTTTTGCTCAATTTATTAAGCAATGCGATCAAGTTCACCCCTAAATGCGGTGAGACCGCCGTTCGGGTAGAGGCAAACGGAAACGGCGGCGTATTTTTAAGGGTCGACGACACCGGTATCGGCATTAGGAAAAATGATATCTCCAAAGTTCTTCGCCCCTTCGGACAGGTCAAGGACATCTTCACCCGCAACCATGAAGGCACCGGACTGGGGCTGTCGCTGGCAAAGTCCCTGACCGAGCTTCATGGTGGAACGTTGGTCATTGCCAGTGAAGTTGGCAAGGGAACGACGGTTGTCGTGGAATTACCGAACGGTCATGGTTGAGTTGTTTCCCACCACACTTGACCTAGGATAAGGCGATCCCACGCCTTCATTGTCAGAATAAATGTCCCTTCCCTGCTCGAACAGGAACTTCGGAAGCTCGAACGTCCGGCCGAGATTTACATCGTCCACATGAAGTCGGCGGCGGAACCGGATATCCGGCGCGAAATTGTGGCGCTTGATGTTGATTTCGACATTCGCTTTCTTGCCGACGGGGATGTCCTTGAATTTTAAGATGGCGCCCGAACCCGGCATTCATCCAACCCGCCCTCATCGCAAATTCCACCTGGGACACCCGCCGTTCAAGGGGCTTGGCATTTTTAGTTATCTGTTCTATATTTGTTCTTATGTCATCCCGCGTTCTTTACCATCGTGAATAGGGGCTTATCCAGACCGTTCCCATCCCCCGTTCCGGTGGCGGAATGGAGGACAAAACCATCT
>JAQBYB010000010.1 GCA_027624235.1 Pseudomonadota bacterium
CTGGGGCGATGTATGCGACGATGTATCAGACAATTTTCGCGTCATATCTCCAAAGGATTTTCGGGTTCTGACGTGAGCGGAGTATAGGGTATTATGTGTGAGGCAACTTTTTCGCCGTTCAGAGGAGTAGAACAATTGGCCGCAACCGTTTCCGTCGAAATATCCGTCGATATTTCCCCTGGCGAGCTGATCGACAAGATCACCATTCTTGAGATCAAGCTGGACCGTATCAAGGATGCGGAAAAGCTGGTCAATGTCAGGCATGAGTTTGAGGTCTTGGCTGCCGCCCGTGATGGCGCGCTTGATCCGTCGCCTGAATTGGACCGTCTCAGCGCTCAACTGAAACAGGCCAACGAGCGCCTTTGGCAGGTTGAGGATGACATCAGGGATTGCGAACGGGCCAAGGATTTCGGCGACACCTTCGTCAAACTTGCCCGCGCCGTTTACGTTCATAATGACGAACGCTCGCATTTGAAGCGCCGGATTAATGAGCTTCTCGGCTCCAGCCTGATCGAAGAAAAATCCTATGCCGCCTACTAGTGGCTTGCTGAAAATGAGTTTTTATTGGCGCCAGAAGCTTCGAGACGGCGCGGCGCGCCTCCTCGGCATGAGGTTTAAGCGGTTGATTTTCCTCATCCCGAGGAGCGAGCCTAAGCGAGCGTCTCGAAGGATTGTTGCCGCTGGCTCCGTTTGTCAGCAGCTTGCTAGTGGCCTGTAAGTGATCAAAGTCCATCACATTGTTGATTGGTGGTGGAACCGCCGCCGCCGTGCCCCGCGGACGCGTGCGGCAAGCGGCGTTTTGTTGATATCCAGCGGCGGTCTTGGCGATACGGTGCTGTTCGCCCATGTGGCCGAACGCTTTCAAGGTTTGGCCCGGGACGATGAGCAGGTTACGGTCCTGCTCCGGTCCGACGCCATGAAGATGGCGTTTTTGCTGCCGTCCGGTTTCACCGTCAAGGGCGTTGATTTCAAAAAGCTGCGCAACGATCTGGCCTATCGGCGCGAGGTCACGGACGAAATATTCAATGCCCATTACCGGCTCGTCGTTCACACCGATTATCTGCGTCACCCGGACCTGGACGAAGCCCTGGTCGCCGCCGCCCATGCCGAGGAAGCGGTGGCCATGGAACCCCGGCCGTGGCGGAAATACGACGCCCGGCTGAACCGCAATCGGGGCCTGTATCGGCGTCTTTTCGATAGCGGCCCGGCCAACCTGAACAAGGTTCTGCGCTGGTCGAACTTCGCCAATTGGCTGTTGGGCACCGAAACGCCGCCGCCGAGGGCGCTGTTGCCTGTATCCACGCTGCCGCCGCCGGCCGACGACGGCCCGGCCGTGATCATTCAGCCGTTTTCGGCGGTGAAGCAAAAACAAAGCCCCCCGGCGCTCTACCGGCGCATCATCAAAAGCCTGGCGCCGGGAACGCGGGTTGCCGTCACCGGCACCCAGGGCGATCTTGACGGCAACAGCGATTTTCAATCGTTGCTGGACCTTCCGGGCGTCGAATTCGATTCGTCGAATTTTCAGCAACTGGTGCCACAATTGCGGGCGGCAAAGCTGGTGATTTCAGTGGATACCGCCTTGATGCATCTGGCGGTGGCGGTCGGCGCGCCGACGCTGTGCCTGGCCAGCGCCGCCTACGTCGGAGAAATTGTCCCCTATGAGCCGGCCATCGCGCCCGATAACGCCCGCTTTGTTTATCATTCCATGGACTGCGAGGGATGTCTGGGCAATTGCATCCATCCGCCCGAGGACGGCATGTTCCCGTGCGTGGCGCGATTGGACGAAGCCGACATCCTGGCCCAGGTGCGCGACTTGGCAGGCGGCAGGTGATGACGGCTGCCCTGGATTTCGTGTGCCGATACCGGCTGTGGCTATTGGGGGTTTTGGCGGTTGTTGCCGCCGCCGATGTCGTCTGGGTGGCGGCTACGTATCTGGTCTATCCAGGCTACTTGGATCACGGTGAGCCGGTTGTGGCGATGACGTCATGGCGGATTTTGGATGGATTCCCCGCCTACCCCGCGTTTGAAAGCCCGGACCTGACATCCAATATTTATGGACCGGTCACGTATTTGACCCATGCCATCGGTTTCCTTGTTGCCGGTCCGGGCGTGGTCGGCAGCAAGATTGCGGGAATCGTTGCGGTGACGTTTATTCCCGTGATCATTTTCTTCAGCCACCGCCGGCATGGGCTTGGCTGGGCTTCGACGGCGGTGGTCCTGGCCGCTGGTTTTATTCTGATCGGCCTGCCGACGTCTGTATGGAATCGGCCGGACCCTTTCCTGGCTTTTCTGGTCACGGTCGCGGTTTGGGCGATGAATGCGTCGGAGGATGAGCAGCCGGAATGGGGTAAAAGTGTGCTAATCGGCCTATGCGGCGGCCTGGCGGCAGGGTTCAAACTGCATGCGGGCGTCTACTTCCTGCCGGTGGTCTTGTTTCATTGCTGGGCGCGCGGTTTCAGGACATTGATGCTGATCTCGGTCGTCGGCGCGGTCGTCATCGCCGCACCTTTTGCGTTCGATTTGTTCTCGCTTGCCGGTTTCACGGCGTGGCTCCCGCTGGTGGCGGCAAAAAATACGGAAATATTGCTGGCGACCAAGGTGTTTCGGTATCTGTTGTTCTATCTTTCGCCGGTTGTTTTCTTCATTGCCGCCATTCGATGGTCAGGCCAACCACTCAAAAAGGCCGAGGCCGTTTATTTCGGGGCATTCATTCTCTCCGTCTTTATCGTCCTAATTCCGGCGATGAAGCCGGGCGCCGGCTGGTATTATTATTTTCCGTTTCTCGCCATCGTGATTGATATGATTGTCCGCCATTCCGCTTCCATCATTCGCAAAAAAAGTGTGGTCCTGGGAGTTGTCGGCATATTGGCGACGGCGCTTCTGCTTGTATCGGTTCCCATTCAAAAAAGGTTTTATCGGGCACTGCATTGGGGTGAGGCGCGTAAGATTACCCAGGAAATTAAAAAGATTATGGCCGCGTATCCGGGCACAACCATCCAGATGGGCGCGGGCGCAACGCTTGTCGGATATAATAAGACACTATACAAACCGCTGTTAGCATTCGCCGGGCATCCGTATACCCTTGATGTCGGCATTGCCATAGAAACCAGCGCCAGCGGCTTTGCGCTATCGAAGGGGGTCAGAACCAGGATCGAAGAGTGTCATACGCAAATTTGGCTTGTTCCCACGGGTGAGGCTCCGTTTGCAATGACGGGATATTACGGCAACCCGGTTTTCGACGATTCCTTTAAAGCCACCTTCCATCGTCGTTACGAAAAGCGAAAAAGCTTTACGTATTTTGATGCGTGGGCCTGCCGACGCTAATTCAATGGGCGTAATCTAGACGTCAATACCCTGAAACCAACAAGTATGGATTGACCATGACGGAAGATGTTAACACGATCTACAAAGTGAAACTTTTTGTGCTGAAGCGTGTGGGTAATTTCAAGGTCTTGAGAGTCCTTGATGATCTTTACCACATCATCGGTCTGCCCTTAGGTTTTCTCACATATTTATTTCATCGCCTTATCGGTCGCCCCTACTTCGGGATCTGGCTTGCCTCGGCGCAAGGACACCCCGGGCGTTTTCCCTATATGAAGAAAACCGTCGAACATCTGGCTAAAACCAGCGACCCGGAGGTCATCCGGAACCTAAAGATTTTAGAAATCGGCGCCTATGCCGGCGGTAGCGCCCTGGTCTGGGGGCGGGCGTTGAAGAACAACGGTGCGACGAACGGAAAACTGATTTCCGTCGATCCATGGGATAGCTACATTGACCTGACCGGCAATCATCGCATCGTTTTTCGTGTCATGAACCGCAACCTTGGAAACGGAAACGTCCTTCGCCTTTTCGTTCAAAACCTTAAGGCTGCAGGAGTTAGCGATGTTTGCCATCAATTCCGGGGCCGGTCCGAAGACATCTTGCCGATGTTGAATTCGAAATTCGATATCATCTATATCGACGCTAGCCATCATGTCGATGCGGTGACGAAAGATTTGGAATTGTCTTTGCCGTTATTAAAGGACGGCGGCGTCATCTGCGGTGCGGGACTGGAACGTCAGTTGGAGGATCTCGATCCAGAATTTGTAAAGGCGCATTTTCATACCGACCTGTTCATTGATCCTAAAACCGGACAAACCTTTCATCCGGGCATTACCTATGCGGTTGGTAACTGTTTTGGTCGTCGTATATCCCATTACGGCGGGTATTGGGTGGTACGGAAGAACGGTGAAAAATTCGAAGACGTTGTGCTCTCCTAAAGGCGAAAGGGCTACCCTAACAACTTGATCCGCAACAGATGAACAACGAAATTAAACGATGAAGCTGTGTACTGAATGTCGAGCGGTTTTCGATACCAAGGACTGGCGTTGTCCCACCTGCGGGGTTGCCCCCGAAATGGCGGGCGATTGGCCGACGTTCAGGGCCGACTTAGTCGGCGCCGGTCCGAAGGAGTTCGGCAGTTCCACCTACGAGAGGATGTCGGCGTTCGAGGCGAGCAGCTTTTATTGCCTGTCACGCCTGCGGTTGATCCGGTGGGCGTTTACGAAATTTTTCCCGACGGCGTCTAATTTTTATGATTTCGGCGCCGGCACCGGGTACGTTCTTGACGTCCTGTGCGCAACCCGGCCCAACCTGCGATTATACGGGAGCGATCTTTCGATTGATTCTCTGGCCTGGGTCGACACGAGGCTCGGCGGCAAAGTGGATCTCTTTCATACCGATGCGGACCATATCCCTTTTTCGGAACATTTTGATGTCATCGGCGCCTTCGATGTTCTTGAGCATATTGAGGACGAGCAACCTGTGCTGCGCGCTTTTCATAAGGCCTTAAAACCAGGTGGTGGGGTTCTGTTAACGGTGCCCCAGCACATGTCGCTGTGGAGCCGCCTTGATGATGAAACAGGCCATCAGCGCCGCTATATTGGTGACGAATTGGCAGTGAAGGTAAAGGCGGCGGGCTTTACCATCGTCTTAGATACCTGTTTCATGGGGACGTTATTTCTACCACAATACATCTCGCGGCGATGGCTGGTTAGCCCGACGGGTATTGAGGGTTTCGAGGCTGAACATAATCTGCCTGGCCCAGTAAACGGGTTCCTGAAGGGGGTTCTGAGTCTAGAGTTGATGTTGTTAAAGGCTGGAATCCGGATTCCATTCGGTGGTATGAGAATCGTTGCGGCCCATAAATCATAAGATGATTAAAATAGGATCAAAGTAAGTGAACATGGAAGCACCGCAAGAGCCATTAGACCTGCTGCTGATCAATCCCGGCGCCCGTAAAAGCATCTATCAGGATTTGGGCGCGGATTTGACGGCGGTGGAACCGCCGCTGTGGTGCCGGCTGATCGGTGGTTATGCCCGCGACCGTGGCTATAGCGTCAACATTCTCGATTGCGAGGCCTTGAACCTTACCCCTGAGGCGATCGTCGAGGAGGTCAAGACGGCGGCGCCGCGGCTTGTCGGAATGATCGTTTTCGGCCACCAACCATCGGCCTCGACCCAGCAGATGACCAGCGCCGGCATCACCAGCAGCTTGATCAAAGAAGCGGCCCCCGACCTTCCGATCATCATGGTCGGCGGCCATATTTCGGCGCTGCCTGAACGCACGCTTATGGAAGAAGCCGTCGATTTTGTCTGCAAGGGCGAAGGCCCGGTGACGGTGGTGCAGTTGCTGGACGCCCTTGAGGACGGCAAGGTCGAACATCCGGAACGGATCGAGGGTCTTGTCTGGATGCGCGATGGTGCGCCGGTGGTTAATCCGTCGGCGGCGTTGATCGGTGATCTGGACCAGGATTTGAACGGCAACGTCTGGGACCTGTTGCCGATGGAACAGTACCGCGCCCATAACTGGCAATGCTTCGGCGACCTGGATGCGCGACAGCCTTATGCGTCGATCTATACGTCCTTGGGGTGTCCTTATCAGTGCGTTTTTTGCTGCATTAACGCGCCCTTCGACATCAATCGGTACCGGATGCGCAGCCCCGAGGCCGTGGTCGCGGAAATCGACCTGCTGCACAACACCTACGGCATCAAGACCTACAAGATCATCGACGAGATGTTCGTGCTCAACGACCGTCATGTGAACGCCATCTGCGATATGTTGATCGATCGCGATTACGGTCTCAACATCTGGGCCTACGCCCGGGTCGATACGGTCAAGCCCGCGATGTTGGGCAAACTTAAACGCGCCGGCATCCGCTGGCTGGCCCTGGGCATTGAATCGGGGTCCGAGCATGTTCGTGACGGCGCCGAGAAAGCCTTCAACCAAGACGAAATTATCGCCATCGTGCGCGACATTCAGGAAGCCGGAATCCACGTCATCGGCAATTTCATCTTCGGGCTTCCCGATGATGACCTGGACACCATGCAACAGACTCTCGACCTGGCCTTGGAACTCAATTGCGAATTCATCAACGTGTATTCGGCAATGGCCTATCCGGGGTCGCCCCTTTATACCCAAGCGGTTGCAAAGGACTTGCCCCTGCCTGAGAATTGGTCGGGGTTTTCCCAGCACAGTTACGATTGCACGCCTCTGCCGACGGACCACATTGCCGCCGCCGAGGTGTTGCAGTTCCGTGATCAGGCTTTTCAGACCTATTTTTCCAATACCCGGTATCTGGACATGATCACGCAGGTCTTTGGCTGGGATACACGCAACCATGTCGAGGACATGGCGCGCCACCAACTCAAGAGGAAACTCTTGGAAGAATTGGATGCGGCGGAATAATCCATGATCATTTGCCGCACCCCTTTTCGGGTATCCCTTTTCGGCGGTGGGACCGATTATCCGAAATGGTACCGTCAGCATGGCGGCACCGTTCTCGGCTTCGCCATCGATAAGTATTGCTATATTTCGGTTCGGAATTTGCCGCCGTTTTTTGAATATCGCCATCGCATCGTGTATTCACGGGTTGAGATGGTGACCGACATCGCCGACATTGAGCACCCCGCCGTCAGGGCCATTTTTCAGGATAGAGGCGTTGAAACCGGGCTCGAAATTCACCATGACGGCGACCTGCCGGCGCGTTCGGGGCTGGGCTCGTCGTCGTCCTTTACGGTCGGGCTGTTGAACGTGCTTTCGGCCAAGGATGGCGAAATGATGATGAAGCAACGGTTGGCCCTGGAGGCGCTTCGCATCGAACAAGACGTCATCGGGGAACATGTCGGCTCTCAAGACCAGGTGTGGGCGGCATACGGCGGCATCAACCGGATTAATTTCCCCGAGGACGGCGATTTTGAGGTGCTGCCCGTGGCCGTGTCGCAGACGCGCAAACGAGAGCTTCTCAGCCACCTGCTGTTGTTTTTTACCGGCCTTTCCCGGTTGGCGCCTGAAATCGCCAAGAAGCAGATTGATAATTTCGATCAGCGCCAGGAACATCTGAAAACCATGGGCGGGCTGGTCGATGAAGCGCTTAACGTACTTGTTTCCGAAACCCGTCCCATTCGCGAGATTGGCCAACTGTTGGATCAATCCTGGCGGTTGAAGCGGGAATTGGCTGATAACGTGACGACGCCGGTTATCGATGAAATCTTTACCGTCGCCATGGATGCAGGCGCCATCGGCGGAAAATTGCTCGGCGCCGGCGGTGGCGGGTTCGTGTTGCTGTTCGTGGAACCGGAAAAACAGCCGGCGGTGAAGGAAAAGTTGAAGAATCTTATCCGGGTCGATTTCGGCATCGATGAGGTTGGCTCGAAAATCGTCCTCTACGAACCCGATGGACTGGAAAACCGCTAGTGGATAGAATCTGATTTATGACCCCGACAACACTGCTTTCCATTGTCTATTCATTTCGCAACGAAGCAGATGTTCTGGCCGAGTTGATCCTGCGCGTCGATGCTGCCCTTTCCGGTCAATCGTTGGATTACGAATTGATTTTCGTCAACGACGACTCCGACGATGGCTCCCTGGATTTACTACTCGCGGAGAGGGCCAAGAACCCGCGCATCAAGATCATCAATATGTCGCGTTGTTTCGGTTTCGCCGAATGCCTGAAGGCGGGCTTGGCCCATGCTTCCGGTGATGCCGTGATCAGCATGGACGCCGACCTTCAGGATCCGCCGGAAGTGATTCCGGACATGCTCGATAAATGGCGAAACGGCGCCGAGGTGGTCTACACCGTCAGGGAGCGCCGTGAAGGCGAGCCCGCCTTCCGGATGTTTGTAACCAACATCGCTTACAACATCATCCGCCGTTCTTCCAGGTTGCACCTGCCCGTCAATTCCGGCGATTTCCGTCTGATGAGCAGGCGCGCCGTGAAGGAATTCCTGCGCCTAAGTGAAACGATCCCCTATTCGCGGGGACTGGCCATGTGGATTGGTTTCAGGCGGGCCTCGGTGTCCTATGTGCGGGCCGCCCGCAGGGCCGGCGAGAGCCATTTTCCAGGCACTTTCAGTTTCGGCGCGTTGCAGAGCTTCGTTGCCGGGATCACATCGTTTTCGATGGTGCCGCTGTTCTTCATTCTGGTCGTCGGCTTGATGGCGGCGATGGTCTCCGTTGTCGGATTGGTGGTGGTGCTTTTGGGCGCCGCCTTCCCCGAAGGATCCGCAATGGTTCTGTTCATGGTGCTGCTTTGGGGTAGCCTGATGGCGTCGTTGGGTATTGTCGCCGTCTATATCAGCCGGATTTATAGCGATGTCCGCGGACGGCCAGCCTACATTATCAAAGATTCCATCGGACTGGACGCCAAGTCCGAAAGTTAGAAATGAGGGCTTTTCGGTGATCCCTGATGGCCGAATTCAGGTTGCGTCTTGTTGTCACCAGGCGCGCCAGCCAGAGCCGCCGCCGGTTTTCTCAGCGGGCCGGAGAAAACAGACTGTAGCTTGCGTGAAGCGTGCCACCGAAACATTTGCGCGACACGGAAGAACATCAGCAGGAATCCGATAACGCCGTGCTTGCCGTACATCGGCCCCCATCGCCAGGGCGCGGCGTAAATGCGGACAAATCCCTCGTTCTGGAGTTCCACCAAATCCTTCGGCGACAATTGCCCAACCGTCGTTACGGCAGACCCGTAGCGGCGGTATTGAGAGAAGTCGTCGGTGTGCAGGGTCATGCCATTCTCGCCGTTTTTGGCGATCCGGTGAAATTCGGTTCCCGGATAGGGCACGGCAATGGCTAGATTCGCTTGTTTGACGTCTCGGTTTTCGCTCAGGAATCGCAATAGGGTGCGAACCGTTTCCTCGGTCTCTCCGGGCAGGCCGATCATCACCGAGTTCATGGCTTCGACGTTGTATTTGTTAAGAATTCGGTTGGCGTCAACGTAGTACTTCAGCGGCACCTTTTTATTCATGGTCTTGCGCATTTCGGTATCGACGGTCTCAAGACCGAAAGACAACCGGATCAAGCCGCATTCCGCCATCCGTTTGACTTGGGAGTCACTGACCAGATTGGCCCTGGTGCTGCCTTCCCAAGTGATTTTCAGATTTTCTTCTTCGATCAGGTCGCAGATCTTGAGGATGTGCTCTTCATAGAGCGTGAGAACATCATCGACGATAAAGAAGTGCCGAATCCCGTATTTTTCCACCACCCCCTTCATTTCCGCGACCACCGATTCGGGGGAACGACGCAGGATGCGGGTGGTGTTGAGATCTTCAGACGCGCAGAAAATACACTTCCACGGGCAGCCCCGCGTGGTCTGTATCAACGTAAATGGATTCCGACCATTGAGGGTGCCCAGGAAATACTTATTGCTGTCGACAAGTTCGCGATCAGGGATGGGAAGCGCATCGAAATCTTTCGTCGCCGGCGCCGGTCCCTCAAAAACCGGTTTGCCGTCGTCTCCCCGCCAAACAACCCCTTTCAAAGACGAAAGATCCTTGCCGTTTTCAAGGCGGTTCAGAAACTCCGGCAGCGTGTTTTCAGCCTCGCCTACGAACACATAGTCAAAGCACTCTAAAAGCGCTTTTTCCTTGATAATGGTCGCGTGGGCGCCGCCGATCATGATTGGCAAATCCGGGGCGGCTTTTTTGAGGGCGGTGGCCAATTCCACCTGAACGTGGAAGAACGGGCTATAGGACGTAAGGCCAACGATGTCGGGCTTCTTACTGAGGATTTCAGTAACCGTGTCATCGACCGACAGCTCATCAAGGGTGCCATCAACGATGAAGGCTTGGTGGTCGTGTTGTTGGACGATGGCGCCAATCAGGGCGAGATTCATCGGCGGCCAGCTCGAATTGCGGCGCGCAAAATACCCGAAAATTCCGTAAGACTTTGTCCAGGACGGATAGACTAAACCAACCTTCATGACCGAGCATATCCTCTTGGTTATTGCATTTTACATATGCCGGTCATCCGGCCTTGCAGTGGGTCTTATTCAAAAATCTAGGTGCTGAGGTAGAGGCTATCAAGCAAAACTGAAGATTTTGTTTCTTTTTTAGCGTTCTAAGCGGAATGAATCTCACGGTCGCGGTGGTAGGCGTCGGTAAAATCGCCGAGAATTTTGGCCGCCCCGACATCGAAATCGGCCCGCTGAATGAGCGCCTGGGTGACAAAGGCGGCAAAGGTCACGGCCTCGCCTTTGCCCCGCAACTGGAAGGCTGCGGCGAATTCCTCAAGCTCTTCGTGGGTCTTCTTCCTGGCCATCACGTTGAGCTGGCTTTTGACCAGGCGATGTTTGCGCCGCCATTTTTTCTGGCTGGTTGAGGTGGCCATGGGCATCTCCTTCTACTAGTAGAGATATGCTACTAGTAGACAAAGCCGTCGTCAATGCTGATGGCGAAAGCAGGAGGGGCGGAATTGCCCCTTCCCCGATTCGCGAGAGCAAATCCCGAGCGGATGGTTACATCCGCGACGACGAATTTGCGTCTAAAATAAAGGCGTAGAGCATTTTAGGTGAACGCAAGTGAACCGGAAATGCGCTAGAATTGGAAGTAAATAAACGGGCGGTCGCTGAAATCGCCGAAGACCAGGGTCAAGGAGATGATGAAGACAAAAAACGCTAATTGCGCGAAAACCGGGAGCCTTAAAACGATGACCGTGTCCTTTTTCCAGTCCTGGAAAATCTGAACGACGATCAAGACAGCGGTAAACGCGATAATTTTCATGCCCATGTCGGCAAGGACGGGGTTGCTGACATTGAAGTTAAAAAACAGCGATTTCGCCATGTCCGCGACCTGGCCCATGGAGTTGGCGCGGAAAATCAGCCAGCCGCCGCAGGCCAAATGGTAGGTGAGCAGAATTTGCACATACGGGTTGAGTTTGTCCCACCCCTTGCGGACATAATAATACCCCCAGATCATGAAGGCGTGATAGAGCCCGAAGATACCGAAGGTCCAGGCCGCCCCATGCCAAAACCCAAGCATGTATTCGGTGACCAACAAGGTGCCGAAGAAGGCGATGGCGTGCCGGACCTTGATCGGGAACGTCCGCACCCACTTAAGGTGTTCGATATACAGGTAGAACGGCGTGAACACGTAGTCCCGAAACCAGCTCGACAGCGAAATATGCCAACGCCGCCAGAAATCCCCGATGTTTCTAGCGAAGTACGGCCGCCGAAAATTTTCCATCAGGGTGATGCCCATGGATTGGGCCAAGCCGATGGCCATGAACGAATAGCCGGCGAAATCGCAATAAATTTGAAAGCTGAAGGCATAGACCGCCAACAAGACCTTGCCGCCTTCGTAATCGCCCGTGGCGGCGAATACCGGATCGACGATCGCCGCCATGTTGTCGGCGATGAAGACCTTCAGAAACAGCCCCCAGATGAAGAAATAGACGGCGCGCTGCATCATCGCCGCATTAATGATGCGGGGCTTAAGGATTTGAGGCAACAAGCGGGTTCCGCGCTCGATGGGGCCGGCGATCAACTGCGGGAAGAAGGAGACATACAGGGCAAAATCGAAAAAGTTCTCCGCCGCATCGACCTTGCGACGGTAAACGTCGATGGTGTAGCTCATGGTCTGGAAGGTATAAAACGAGATGCCGATGGGCAGCGCCACGTTCAGGAAATATGGCTGCACACTCAGCCCGAATGCGCCCATCAGGCCTTGAAACTCGGTGGCAAAGAAATCGTAGTACTTAAAGACGCCCAACAGGCTCAGGTTGACCAGGACGCTGATGAAGACGAACAGCTTGCGGCGCGCCGCCTTTTCATCCTCGGTTCGCGACAGCCCGATGCCGCAGAAATAGTCGGTCACTGTCGAAACCAGCAACAGTGAGATATACCGCCAATCCCAGGCGCCATAGAACACATAACTGGCGAGGAGCAGCATGCGGTTCTGCACCGTGTGCGGCAGCACATGATAGAGGCCGAATACGATCGGAAAGAAAATCGCGAATTGGAGGGAGTGAAAAAGCAAGGGGTATCCTCAACATCAAGGAACTGGGTAAAGCAGCGGCTTAACTGCTCTTGTTCACCACCAGATCGGCAAGGCTGTTGAGCGAGGTAAACGCGTCGAAATCCAGCTCGTCCATGTCGAGGGAAATATTAAATTGTTCGTCGATGAAGGTGATGACCATCATCATCATGAAGGAATCGATATCCAGTTCCTGATCATCGGACCCGATGGTGGTCTTGGTTTCGGATTCGATCAGCTCTTTCAGCTTGGTGGTGACGTCGGTGCGTTCCATGGTCCAAACATCCTTTGGTTATTTGCCTTTAATGGAGATATTGAGATACGCGGAGTCGAAGGGGATTCCTTCGTCCGTATTGATTTTTTCCAACTCGACACGAAGATCTTCGATAAATTGCTCTTTATCCACGACCTCGGCAATGACCGGCGCCGAGCGGGCCTTCCACCACTTCAAGTGTTCATCGAAGGTGCCGAAGATGACGCTCCGGTGTTGGCTGACATCAATTTTAAAACCGTCGTGAAAGGCGGCGAAGGCCTCAATGACCTGTGGCTCGTTGACGCGCTGCACCAGTGTCGCCGTGCGCATGATCTGGGCAAAGGTCAGGTGTTTTTTCTGTGCCGCGACAATCTGTTTTTTGAAATTGTGGCCGTCGTCGCGGGCAATCATCAGAATATCGACGCTGCCGCCGGGCTTGAGCACCCGGTGCATTTCCACGGCCGCGGCCTCCAGGTCCAGGACCCAGTGCAGCGCCAGGGTCGAGGTGATTTTATCGACGGATTGATCGGCAAGCGGGATCGTCTCGAACGATCCTTCATGGAACGAATACATCGGATCGCCGGCATATTTCTTGCGCGCCAGATCGAGCATACCGACGGCGGGTTCGACCCCTACCCCTTCCATGCCCTGGTCCTTGAACAGCGATTGAAGTTCGTCGAAGACGAAACCGGTGCCGCAGCCCATGTCCAGGATGGTGTGGTCCGTGGCCGCGAATTCGATCTGGCGAATAAATTTAACGGTGATATCGCCGTACAGAAAATTCTTGTTCATCGGGTCTTCGTAGGCTTCGGAGCCGCGCTCTGAATATGAAGAAACCGTACTTTCGTTAACGCTTTTGGTCATGATATTGGTTCGTGCGCCCTCTAGGCTGGATATTTAATTCAGGGGAAAACCCCTTACGATGGGACGCATATTAGGGGGATGGAGCAGAAATAAAAGGGTGAAATTCCCC
The DNA here is from genome assembly GCA_027624235.1 of Pseudomonadota bacterium. Lineage (GTDB taxonomy): Bacteria > Pseudomonadota > Alphaproteobacteria > Rhodospirillales > Casp-alpha2 > Casp-alpha2. Next base: position 13,518 of record JAQBYB010000010.1, read on the forward strand.
TATGCTCATACGGTCTTTTCCACGGAGCCATTCAGGGATCAAAAGCGTCTGGGCAGGAAAGCCGCACCGTCAAAATATCCAGGCGTTACGGGGCCCGGCGTTGTTCGAATCGGGCCAAGTCGGCTTCGTCGATCCGCAATTTCAGGTGGACGGCGTCGTCCTCGTCCCGGCGCTCAATCACAACGCCGTGGTCATAGAGCCAAGCCAGAGAGGCGCCATCATCATGGGGCAGTGCGATCTCGACGGTCCGGTAATTTTCGGTGATCCGTTTTTCGATTGCGGCGGTCAGGGTTTCACACCCGTCTCCCGTCGCCGCCGATAATAGCACAACGGGCGTGTTGCTGCGCGTCACCAGATTGGCAAGCGCTGCCTTGTCCGCCGGTTCCAGCAGGTCGGCCTTGTTGAAAACTTCGATCAGCGTGTCTTCAAACGTATCGCTGAAACCCAGTTGCCGAAGCACTGCCAGGACATCGGATTTTTGCGCCTCCCGGTCGGCGTGGGCGGCATCGCGGACATGGACAATGACATCCGCCTCGATGACCTCTTCCAGGGTCGCCTGAAAGGCACTGACCAGCTCGTGCGGAAGCTGCGATATAAAGCCGACCGTATCGGACAGGATCACCTTTTGTCCCGACGGCGTTTCAATCCTGCGCATGGTCGGGTCCAACGTCGCGAACAGCTGGTCCTCGACTTTGACGTTGGCCTTGGTCAAGCGGTTAAACAGGGTCGATTTGCCGGTGTTGGTGTAGCCGACAAGGGCAACCACCGGGTACGGAACCTGCTTGCGCGCCTTACGGTGCAATTGGCGTGTGCGCTTGACGTCTTTGAGTTCCTTTTCCAGTTGGCTGATCCGCCGATCGATTTGGCGGCGATCGGTTTCGATCTGGGTTTCACCAGGGCCGCCCATAAAACCGGCGCCGCCACGTTGACGTTCGAGATGGGTCCAGCTTCTGACCAAGCGGCTTCTTTGGTACCCCAGGGCCGCCAATTCGACCTGTAACCGACCTTCGCGGGTTCGGGCGCGTTCGCCAAAGATTTCCAGAATCAATCCGGTGCGGTCAATGACCTTACATTCCCAGGCCCGTTCCAGATTGCGTTGCTGTACCGGCGTCAGCGGCGCATCGACGATGGCCAGGGTGATTTCTCCCTGGCTTTCCGATGACCCGGATTCGGCGTGGATAAGATGGCCGATACGCTCGACGGTGCCGGTGCCTAAAAGTGTTGCCGGTCGGGGCCTGTCCAATGGCACGATTTCGGCATGGGCGACGACAAGGTTAATGGCATGCGCCAAGCCGACCGCTTCAGCCAGGAGTTGCTCCTCCCGTCCGATTCTTGAAGTTGACGCCTGGGCGGTTGATTTCAGGCGCGGGTGCACAACCACGCAACGCTCCCCCTTCCAAGCGGCCGGATTGCCGTTGGAAGGTTGAGCGTCAGGTTTATCGAACCCGGTCAAAGGACTGATCGATTAAGCCTCTGCCTCAGCCTCAGGATCAAGGTCCAAGTCTTTTTCCGGCTCAAACAACTGGACCGGCACCGATGGCATGACCGTTGAAATGGCATGTTTGTATACCAACTGAGTGTGCCCATCCCGGCGCAACAGCACCGAAAAGTTATCAAACCAAGTAGCAATTCCTTGAAGTTTCACCCCATTGACCAGAAAAATGGTCACCGGTATTTTATTTTTTCGGATGTGATTGAGAAAAACATCTTGCACGTTTTGCGATTTTTCGGACGACATGGCCGTCACCCCCTTTTATTTTTACCCGATCAGCATAGTATAGGCTGCGAGTTTCTCCCTATTATCAACAACTTAAGGTTATATCCCCTAATCCTTCCGGAGACTCTTTATCGAGCCTCTGGAAGTGAAAATAATCTTACATGGTATAAATATATTTGCAAAGTGCCTCGCAGTTCGGGAAGTGCCTGGCCGGGGGGTGGGCATCCAATTCGCCGGGCTCGGGGGGCTGTTCGCGGATCAGGACGGCCATGCAACCGGCATTGTGTGCGCATTCAAGGTCAATGTCGGCGTCGCCGACGAACCAGACGTCCGGGCCTTTTTTGATGCCACTTGGCGCCAGCGCTAAATCGACCACGTCAGGCGCGGGCTTGTCGTTTTCGGCGTCCAGCGCACCGACCAAGACGCCGAAATATTGGTCCCAGCCGAGGTGCTTGGATTCTTGGCGCAGAAAATCACCCTTCTTGTTGCTGACGACGCCTAAATGGATGCCGGCATCGACGAGGGATTTTAACATCTCTTCGGCGCCGGGTAGTGGCTGTAACTGTTTTACATGAATCGCGGCATAGCGTTCGTAAAACACATCCCCGGCCTGACGCCACTGATCGCCAAAAAGCTCGGGAAAGCTATCGCGCATGGATTTGCGAACACGCGCCTTGGCCTCGTCCATCGTCCAAGCCGTTAGATCAAAGGCTTCGAGGGTGACGTTAAGGGCATCGAGAATGGTCGGCCAACTGTCAACCAGGGTGTTATCCCAATCAAACAGGATGGCGCGCGGTTTAGCGTTCAGGGACATCAATTCCAGGTGTTCGTGTTTTGGGGGCCGCCCTTGGCTTCGATGAAATCGACATAAAGGTCGAGCATCCTGGTCGTCAGTTCCCCGACATGGCCGTTGCCGACGGATTGGCCGTCGATATTGGTGACCGCTTTGACGTGCGAGGTCGAACTGGTGATGAAGGCTTCCTTGGCCTGCATTGCCTCTTCCACGGAAAACGGCCGTTCGGAGAATCCAATCCCCGCCTCCGCCGCGGCCTCCAGCACCGAAAGGCGGGTAATCCCGTTGAGGATGGCGTGCGCGGCATTGTGGGTGACCAACTCACCGTCTTTGGTGACGATCCAGGCATTCGACGATGTCCCTTCGGTGACCATCCCATCATCGTTGACCATCCAGGCTTCGTACGCGCCAGCTTCACGCGCTTGTTGCTTGCCCAGGATGTTGGGCAGCAGGGACACTGATTTGATGTCATGGCGCGTCCATCTGATATCGGGGATGGTGATGACGCCGACGCCTTGGCGTAGTTGCGCCTTGTCCAGCGGTGGCAACCGGCGGGCGGTGACGACCAGGGCGCTTTCGGTATCGGCGGGGAAAGGATGGTCGCGGCGGGCGACGCCGCGGGTAATTTGTAAATAGACCAGCCCGTCCCGGACCCGGTTGCGGCGTGCGACTTCACCGATAATGACGCCGAGCGCGCGTTGAGACACCGGCCAGTCGATACGGAGTTCGGTGAGCGAATGCGCCAAACGGTTCAGATGGCCCTGTTCCCCGATTAAGCGGCCCTGGTGAAGGGCGAAGACCTCATAAACGCCGTCGGCGAACTGATAGCCCCGATCCTCGATATGAACGGCGGCGTCCTGGTGCGGCACGTATTGGCCGTTGACGTAGGCGATGCGTGACATTTCTAGAAATATTCCAATTGTACGGAGAAAATCTTTTCGACCTGGTGGATGACATCCTCGGACGCAAACATAACCACACGGTCCTTGGCCTCGACCACGGTTGAGCCGCGCGGGCAGATCATCTTGCCATCGCGGACGATGGCCCCCAGCATAACGCCGGCGGGCAGCTTTACCTCTTTCAGGGGCTTGCCGACCAAATCCGATGTCTCCAGGGCTTCGGCCTCGATCAATTCGCCGAAGCCTTCCCTTAGGGTGTGGACGGAATGAATGCGCCCGCGCCTGACGTATTGAAGGATCGTCGATACCGTAATATTGCGGGGGCTGACAATCACATCAATGCCAAGCGAATTAATCAACGGCTCATACGCCGGGGCATTGATCAGGGTGATGGCCCGCTTGACGCCGCTCCGCTTGGCCAGCAACGAGGACAGGATGTTGGTTTCGTCATCGTTGGTGACGGCGACTACGGTTTCGGTCATCGAGGCATTGGCTTCTTCCAGGATTTCAGGGTCGAGAACATCGCCGTGAATAACCATGGTCCTCTCTAGCATGCCGGCGACCTTTTCGGCGCGGTCCTTATTGGATTCGATGATTTTGGCTTTGACCCAGTCATGGTTCTTTTCGATTTCCTGTGCCAGGAACAGGCCGATATTGCCGCCCCCGAAAATCAACAGCCGGCGGGCTTCCGTCTCTTCATGGCCAAAGGCGGCCATGGCGCGCGACACCTGTTCACTGTCGACGACGAAATAAACCTCATCACCGGGCAGCATGTAGTCGTCCGCCGTCGGCACCATGGGTTTGCCGTCCCGCATCAACCCGACAATGACGATATTGAGATCGGGAAAAAGGTGGGTCAGCTGGCGAAGCGGCGTATTGATCAGCGGGCAGGTTTCCTCGCAACGCACACCAATAAGTTTAACCTTGTCATCAACCAGGGGAATCATCTCGAAGGCGCCGGGCACCTGAAGCCGTCGCGTCACCGCCCGGGCGACTTCAATCTCGGGTGAAATAATGACGTCAATGGGCAAGTGGTCGCGTGAAAACAGATTGGCGTAGATGGGTTGCAGGTAGCTTTGCTGGCGCACCCGGGCGATCTTCGTCGGCACCCCGAATAAGGAATGGGCGACCTGACAGGCGATCATGTTGACTTCATCGGCATAGGTGACGGCAATAATCATGTCGGCATTGGCGATGCCGGCTTTTTCCAAAACATCCGGGTTCGACGCGTGACCTAAAACGCCGGTGGCGTCCAGGGTGTCGCTGACCCGGCGGATCAGATCAGGGTTCTGGTCGACGACGGTGACATCGTTGTTTTCAAGGGCCAGATGGCGGGCGATGTTGAAGCCAACCTGCCCGGCGCCGCAGACGATCACTTTCATGGTTTCAAGACCTTCGTTTCCGTCAACATTGCTATTGTCTGTCTTCGTTGCGCACGCCCAAGGATTTCAGCTTTCGATGCAGGGCCGAGCGTTCCATGCCGATGAATTCGGCGGTTTTTGAGATATTACCGCCGAACCGGGCCATTTGCGCAATTAGATATTCGCGTTCGAATATTTCCCGCGCATTGCGAAGCGGCAGGCCCATGATTTGCAGGTTGGTTTCCAGGTTGCCCGCGACCGGCGTGCTGGCGTTGATTTCAGGCGGCAGCATTTCGATGTTGATCTGGGTAGACGGGTCGCCGGTGGCCATGATTAACAGCCGCTCGATGACGTTTCTGAGTTCACGGACATTGCCGGGCCATCCATAGGCTTGAAGGGCCGTCATGGCGTCGGTGCCGATATCGCGCGGCGATTGCCCCGTCGACTGGGCGGCGCGTTCCATAAAATATTTTGCCAAGACCGGGATATCGTCCGGCCTTTTTTTCAACGCCATCACCTTAAGGGGGACCACGTTCAATCGGTAGAAAAGATCCTCGCGGAAATTTCCGGCGCTGATTTCTTCCGCCAAGTCGGCAGTTGACGAGGCGATCACGCGGACATCGACCTCAACCCGTACGGAGCCGCCGACGCGCTCGAAAATTTGTTCCTGAAGAACGCGGACGATCTTGCCCTGGGTTTCCAGCGGCATATCGGCAACCTCATCGAGAAAAAGCGTGCCGTTGTGGGCGGCTTCGAAGGTGCCGACTTTTTGGGGCGTATTCCCGTCGGCGTCCGGATTTTCGGTGCCGAACAATTCAATCTCGAAACGGTCCGGCGACATGGTTGCGCAATTGACGACTACAAACGGCGCTTCGGCGCGCTTCGATTGGGCGTGCAACATCCGGGCCACCACTTCCTTCCCCGATCCGGCCGGGCCGGTAATCAGGATTCGGCTGTTGGTCGGCGCCACTTGGTCGATGGACTGTTTGATGTCGCGGGTCGCTTGCGAGCGCCCGATCAATTCATTGGTGGTGCCGGCGCGAATTCTCAATTCTTCGTTCTCGCGGCGCAGGCGGTCGGCTTCGATGGCGCGTTCCACCAGCAAGATCAGGCGGTCGGATTTGAATGGTTTCTCAATGAAGTCATAGGCGCCATCCTGGATGGCGCTGACCGCCGTTTCGATGGTGCCGTGGCCGGACATCATCAACACCGGAATGGTCGGGTGATCCAGTTTCAGCGCCTTGAGGATCCCGAGGCCGTCCAACTCCGAACCCTGGAGCCAGATATCCAGCAGGACCAGATTGGGCCGCCGCGCCTCGACGGCGCCAAGGGCCTCGGTGCTGTTGGCCGCTTCGCGGGTTTGAAAGCCTTCGTCCTGAAGGATTCCGGCCGTCAGCACCCGGATGTCGGCCTCGTCATCGACGATCAATATTTCCGTTGCCATGCCCGGTCCCTACGATCCTTGCGCCAACAGGCTGGTGGCGACTTTCATCGCGGTCTCTTCATCACCGCCGTCGTCCATGTTGGCAATCATTTCCATGGGAGGAAAAATCAGGGAGACGCAGGCGCCGCCGTCGGGGTTGTTATCCAGAATCAAGTGACCATTGTGGTCTTCCATAATTTTTTTGACAATGGCAAGGCCCAGCCCGGTGCCTTTGGTGCGTGTGGTGACATAGGGTTCAGTCAGGTCCTCGTATTTATCGCCTGGAAGGCCGCGGCCATTGTCCTTGATAATGATGGAAATGGTGTCTTTGTCGTCCTTTTCTTTTTTCCGGTCGGCACTGATGGAAAGGTGAATACGGCCCTTTGCCGTCGTCCCTTTGGAGTCGTCGAGAAGGGCGGTGACGGCCTCGGCGGCGTTCTTCAACAGGTTGGTCAAGGCGCGCGACACCTGACGGTGGTCGCAATATAGCCTGACGTCATCGACTGGAAGTTCGGCGTCGTATTCGATGTCTGGATGGCGGTTGTGTTCCAGTGAAAGGGCCTGGCGGCAAATTTCAGAGAGGTTTTCGTTCCCCAGCGACAATTGCGGCATTCTGGCGAACGACGAGAATTCATCGACCATGCGGTGAAGATCCTCGACCTGACGGATGATGGTATCGGTGCAGCTCGAAAACGTTTCCGGGTCACTTTTAATTTCCCCCAGATATTTTCTTTTCAGGCGCTCCGCCGATAACTGGATCGGGGTTAGCGGGTTCTTAATCTCGTGGGCGATTCGCCTGGCGACATCGGACCAGGCAGCCTTGCGCTGGGCGGACAGCAGTTCGGTGACATCATCGAAGGTGAGGACGTAGCCAATCACCTTGCCTTCCAGCTTTTCGGCGGCGATCGAAGCCATCAGGGTGTGGAATTGCCCGTCGCGACCGATCTTGACCTCTGCTTGATGAGACTGGTCGGGTCGTTCCATTGCCTTGGTCAGGAGGCCCGCCATTTCAGGGACGGCGTTACCGAGTGTCTGGCCGATGCGTTTTTCCAGATCCGTCGCCAATAGCTCTGATGCCGAACGGTTGGGAAGATATACATTGCCCTGCGCGTCAAGGCCGATGACGCCCGCGGATACACCGGTCAGCACCGTTTCAGTGAACCGCCGGCGTTCATCGATTTGGCGGTTGGCGCCCATCAGCCCTTCCTGGGTATTTTTCAGCTGTTCGGTCATGGAGTTAAAGGCGCGGCTGAGGGCGCTGATTTCGTCCGGGCTATCGGTAGTTTCGACGCGGACGCTTAAATCGCCCTCACTGATGGATTTCGATGCCGCGATCAGGGAACTGATCGGTTTCGCCAATTGGGTCGCCACCGTCAGGCCGATCCAGATGGCCGCCAGCAACAAAAGCACCGCAACGACGACGAAAATCATCACGAACTTAATTTGAATGCCGCCCATTTTCTTTTGCACCGTCGTGTATCGTTTCTGGGCAGTTTCGATCAGATTGATTTGGCTGATCACCTTAGGGTCGACGAAGCGTTCGACCAGTAAATAGGCATCGGCGAAACTTTGCAGCCGGACGATGGCCCGGATGCGTTCATCATTTAAGCCGCCTAGAACGGTGATTTCACCACGACCGGCCTTGTCAAAGACTTCGTTCGATATTTGGCGGACCTTCACCGAAAGGCTGAGTTCGGATCGCGCGATGACCTGTCCACCGCGGTTGATGACGAGGGCTTCCGACAGGGAGCGCAACGCCGCATGGTGCGAAAGAATTGGGTTCAAACGCCGTGGGTCGCCGCCCACCCTCGGCGCATTAATGTTGAGGTCGCCGGCCAGGGCGAAGGCGTCGGCGTAAATGTTTTTCCGGTGCTCGAGAAGGTAGGCCTTGCCGACAACCACGGATTGGTTGACGGCGGCGCTAATTTTATCGGTGAACCAGGCCTCAACCCCGTATTGGATAAACAGCGCGGAAAAGACGGCGACCAAAATGGCCGGCGTGACGGCGACCAGGCCGAACAGCATCATCAGGCGCACATGCAACCCGGAACCGGCTTCACCACTACGACGTTTCTGCCAGACGGTGATCATTTGTTTGGCCACCAAAAGACCAAGCATCAGTAAAATAATGCCATCAATATAAATCAGGTAGAGCACCGTCTTCGCGTCACTGGCCGAGTTTTTGCCGCCGGTCCAGGAGGCGACGGTCATGGTGCCCGAGACCACCGCCGCGATCACCAGCACAAAGGCCAGATTGCGTTGCAGGCGGCTGTTTGCGGACCAGGCCCGGAGTTTGTCGCCGAAGGTGGTCAGGCCGCTCATTTCGGCCCCCGAAGGACTGGAATATTGAGGTCGCGGATCTTTTTACGGAGCGTGTTGCGGTTGAGGCCGAGGACCTCGGCGGCGCGGATTTGGTTGCCGTGGGTCGCTTGCAAGGTCAGCGTGATCAGCGGGCGTTCGACCTCCCTGAGGATACGCTGGTACAGGCCGGCCGCCGGAAGCCCGTTCGCATGGGCGGAGAAATAGGTGGATAGACGATCTTCCACCGTTTTTGAAAGTCCCTCCTCCTCACCGCCCTTTGAAGATGCGGACGTGGTGTCGGCCAGTTCGGCGTTGATGTCTTCGATGGTGATCACTTCGTGCGAATACAGCGCCGCCAGCCGCTTGATCAGGTTTTCCAATTCCCGCACGTTGCCGGGCCAGGAATATTCCTTGAGCCGGTCCATGGCATCGCTGTCGATGACTTTCCAGGGAAGCCCTTCTTCGGCGGCCTTGGCCAGGAATGAGCGTACCAGTTCGGGAATATCCTCGGCCCGTTCGTTGAGCGGCGGCAGCCGGATCGGCACCACGTTGAGGCGGAAAAACAAGTCTTCGCGGAACAGCCCCTGGCGGATTAACTGCTTCAGGTCATGATGGGTGGCGGCGATAATCCGGACATCGGACTTGATCGGGGTGGTGCCGCCAACGGTGGAAAATTCCCCTTCCTGAAGGACACGCAACAAACGGGTCTGGGCATCCGCCGGCATGTCGCCGATTTCGTCGAGAAAAAGGGTTCCCCCTTTGGCCTGCTCGAAGCGTCCGGCGCTACGCGATTGGGCGCCGGTGAAGGCGCCTTTCTCATGCCCGAAAAGTTCACTTTCTATCAATTCCTTTGGAATCGCCGCCATGTTGATGGCGACAAAGGCGTTGTTTTTGCGCTTGCCGTAATCATGAAGGGCGCGAGCGACCAGTTCCTTGCCGGTGCCGGACTCTCCGTTGATCATCACCGTCAGGTCGGAACTCATCAAGCGGGCCAGGGTTCGGTAGATATCCTGCATGACCTGCGAGCGTCCGATCAGCGGCAGGGCTTCTTCGGCTTCCCCTGGCGTGATGTCGTCATCGCTGCGTGGGGCTTCGAGCCCGCGCTTGACGACACTGACCAATTTGTCGATGTCGAAGGGCTTGGACAGGTATTCGAAGGCGCCGCGTTCCGTCGCCTTGACGGCCGTCAGAAGTGTATTTTGGGCGCTCATGACGATGATCCGAAGTCTCGGGCGGATGGAACGGATACGCGGGATCAGGTCGAGCCCGTTTTCGTCGGGCATGATGACATCGGTGATAACCAGATCGCCGTCGCCGTCGCTGACCCAGCGCCACAAGGTCGCCGCGTTGCTGGCGGCCCTGACTTCAAAGCCGGCGCGGCCGAGTGCCTGGCTGACGACCGTGCGGATGGCGGCATCGTCATCGGCGATCAGGATGGTCGGCGCCGTCATTGGGCTTTTCCCTCGGCCTCGGTGGTGGCCGATTTATCGGCCTCGGTGGTGGCCGATTTATCGGCCATGGGCAACATGATCCGGAATTCGGTGCGCTTCGCCATGCTGTCGCACTCGATCACGCCGCCATGATCGCCGATGATCTTGGCGACCAGCGCCAAGCCTAAGCCGCTGCCCTGAGGCTTCGTGGTCACGAAAGGATCGAACAGGCAGTGCATGATGTCGTCCGGGATGCCGTCGCCGTTATCCTTGATCGAAACCAGGAGCGGCAGGTGAATGAGCGCCCCCGTGCCCGGCACGGCAAATCGCACGCCTTGCTGGTAGGATGTCTCAAGCGTGATTTCGCCGCCCTTATGCGGCGCCGCTTCGGCGGCGTTCTTGATCAGATTGAGAAACACCTGCACCAATTGGTCCCGATGCCCCAAGACCGGCGGCAAGGACGGGTCGAAATTGGTGATATATCGCAAATGCTTCCCGAACCCGTTTTTCGCCAGTTGCATGACCCGGTCCAGGACCTGGTGGATATTGACGGCATCGCGTTTGAGGGGGCTTAAATCCGAAAACACGTCCATGCGATCGACCAGATCGCATATACGATCGGCTTCTTCGCGGATCAATGTCGTCAGGCCGCGGTCATCCGGGGTTGCGTTCTGTTCCAAAAGCTGGGCCGCGCCGCGAATTCCTGAAAGCGGGTTTTTGACTTCGTGGGCCAGCATCGCCGCCATTGCCGTGACAGAACGCGCCGCGCCGCGATGGGTCAGTTGACGGTCGATCTTGTCGGCGATGGACCGCTGTTGCAGGGTCAGCGCCACCACGCCCGGGATATCCAATAGCGGCGCCACCTGAAGGTTGACCAGATTGCGGCCGATGCGTGGCGATTCAAGGGTGACGCCGTATTCGGAAACCGCCAGGCCATCCCTGCGGACCTGGGTGATCAGGGAAAACAGTGGGTTGTCGTACGGCATCAGTTCTTTCAGCTGACGGCCTTTCAGAAAATTGGCGCTGCCCTGGAGAAACTGTTCACCGGCTGCGTTGACATGAACAATGACATCGTCGGCATCAATGACAACGATGGTCGTCGCCAACGCATTGAAGATACTTTCGATATCTATGTCGTCATTTCCGCCGCCCTTGGGATGCAGCACGGTCGCTTGCTTCGCCATCTTATGCCGCCTCGCGGTCGATAATCGGCTCGAAGAACTGACGGAGCATCTCCTTGACCACGGCCGGTTCGTCCACCCGCATGATGTTGGAGCGTAATTCGGCTGAATTCGGCAGCCCCTTGGAATACCATCCCAGGTGCTTGCGGGCGATCTTGAGGCCGTGCAAAACGCCATAGTGGTCCAGCATGGCGTCATAATGGCGGAGGATAGCGGAATACTTTTCGGCGAGCGTGGGGTCCGCCAATCGCTCCCCGGTGGCCAGGAAATGCCGGACTTGGTTAGGGAACCACGGCCGGCCATAAGTGCCCCGCCCGATCAGGACCCCGTCGGCGCCGGAGGCGGCAAGCGCCTGTTTCGCGTCGTCAACGCTGTTGATGTCGCCGTTGACGAATACCGGAATGCCGACGGCGTCCTTGACGTGGCGGACAAATTCCCAATCGGCTTGGCCCTTGTAGAACTGACAGCGGGTGCGGCCATGCACCGATACCGCCTTGATCCCGGTTTCCTCGGCGACACGGGCAAGCAGGGGCGCGTTGCGGTTGGCGTCGTCCCAGCCGGTTCGCATTTTCAGCGTGACTGGTATTTTGACGGCGGCGACGACGGCTTCGAAAATTCGCGCCGCCAGGGGCTCATCACGCATGAGCGCCGACCCGGCATCGCCGTTGGTGACCTTTTTCGCCGGGCAGCCGAGATTTAGGTCGATCAAGGTCGCGCCACGGGCCTCGTTGAGGCGGGCGGCCTCGGCCATGACGTCGGGTTCACACCCGGCCAGCTGAACGGCGATGGGATGCTCATTGGCGCAATGCGATGCCATCTTCAAGGTCTTCTTGGCGGCGTGAATCATGGCCCTCGACGCAATCATCTCGGAGACGACAAGGCCGACGCCGAATTCCTTGACCAGGCGGCGGAAGGGCATGTCGGTCACCCCCGACATTGGGGCCAGGACAACGGGGCTATCCAGGCGAATTGGGCCGATTTGCAGAGACATGGGTTTTGGGCTTTATCTACTTGCCTACTTATTAGGCAAAATCACCACGAAAACAATGATTTTTCGATGGTTTATTTGCTTATTTGGCGGGCATTCGGGGTTTTTAAAGGCGGATTTAGGCCATGATTACGTCGGTGACGAATTTTACACCGGGATATCCGAGCGTCAGCAACAGGTAGGCCAACAGCACGATCCGCGCCGCCTGTCGTCCGCGAAGGCCGGTTTTAAAATGCGCCGCCAATAATCCGCCGATGACCGCAAACGTGGCAATCGTCAAAATCGTTTTGTGATCTAAAACCAGCAGCGCCCCGGTTTCAACGTATTGAAGCGCCATCCCCGTGGCCAGGCCGACGGCGAGGACGATTTCGCCTAAGACCAACAGCCGGACCTCTAGCCCTTCGCAGTCGGCGACCGACGGTAACAGTCTGCTCAGCGCCGTCGGGCGTTTGGTTTTTAGCGCGCGTTCCTGGAGGAAGGCAGCCAAGGCGGCGACCGCGGCCAGTGTGACCAGCGCATAGGTGCCGACCGAAACGCCGATGTGGATTCCGATCCAACCGCCGCCGACCGTGGTGCTGCTCAATGGTTGATGGGGAACCTGGCTCCAAATAGTGGCGATGATGCCCAACGCCGCCATGTAGGCGGATATCAACGGCGCCAGCCGCCATGTTTCATGGGCGAGGACGCAAATGACGGCGAAGATGGCCATGGTCGCGGCGATGGTGACCCATAATGCGGTCGCCAGATCGGTTCGCCACGACCCGGCCATGGTCACCAATACCAAAATCAACGGCCCCGCCACCGCCACCAGAAGAACCATCCAGAAGACGGCATCGGGACGGTGATCGCGGCGCAAAGCCAGCAAGGAAGACGGCACCAGGGCAATAATGGCCGAAAGGCTCAGGATGATGTTTTCAGGCATCAGGGTATCAGTACTTTCATTTATTCGGCGCACCATCGCGCCGGAACCGCCCCTTGGCAAGACCTTTGGCGGACTCTACAGTCAGGCCGCGCAATCCGGGCCGCGAAGCATAACGGATTTGACGGCAAATTGAAGCTGTTGGGATTAAAGAAAAATGGGCGGAATTGTTGCATTGGTGGTCGGCGCCGGTGAGGGCCAGCGTTTTGGCGGCGACATCCCGAAGCAGTATCACCTGCTTGCCGGGTCGGCGGTGATGCGGCGCTCGTTGTTGGCCTTTATCGATCACCCGGATGTCACCACGGTCCAGGCGGTTATTCACCCCAATCACCATGACCTGTATACCGCGGCGGTTCAGGGGCTGTCCCTGCCGGCTCCGGTGGACGGCGGCGCCACCCGCCAGGGTTCGGTCGCCAACGGGTTGGAAAGTTTAGCAAGCCGGGCCGCCGATGCGCCGACAAGGGTATTGATCCATGACGCCGCCCGGCCGCTGGTCGATCACGGCGTCATCTCGCGGGTGCTGGCGGCCCTGGAAACGTCGCCCGGCGCCGTCCCTGCCCTTGCCGTCGCCGATACCCTGAAGCGCGGCGACGGCCAATTCGTCGAGACCACCGTTGACCGCCACGGGTTGTGGCGGGCGCAAACGCCGCAAGGGTTTCGTTTTCACGATATCCTCGCCGCCCACCGCCAGGCCGCCGGTGAGGAGCTGACCGATGACGCCGCCGTCGCCGAACGCGCCGGTCTGGCCGTCGCCATCGTCGAAGGGTCGGAAGACAACGTCAAAGTCACCCGTCCCGTGGACATGATCCGCGCCGAGCGCTTTCTCGGCGCCGGCGAGGCGCGGTGCGGGTTGGGGTTCGATGTTCATCGTTTTGGCGACGGCGATCACGTCGTTCTGTGCGGGGTCAAGGTCGCCCATGATTTTGGCCTCGAAGGCCATTCCGATGCCGATGTCGGACTGCATGCCGTCACCGATGCGCTGTTAGGCGCCATTGGCGCCGGCGATATCGGCACCCACTTTCCGCCGTCTGATCCGCAATGGAAGGGATGCGAGTCCGATGTTTTTCTGCGCCATGCCGGTGCGTTGATCGCCGCCAAGGGAGGCCGGATTTCGAATATTGATGTGACCCTGATCTGCGAGCAGCCGAAAATCGGCCCGCATCGCGCCGCCATGATCAAACGGATGGCGGAGATTTTAAACATTTCCGAACACCGCCTCAGCATCAAGGCGACGACGACGGAACGCCTCGGTTTCACCGGCCGCGGTGAAGGCATCGCGGCGCAGGCGTCGGCTACGGTTGTTGTTTAGGGGCGGTTTCCGTCTCAATCCAATCGAGAAATGCCTGGTTGCCGCCGCTAATGGGCAGGGCGACCACGCACGGGCAGTCGTAACTGTGGATCGCTTTGACCTTTTCGATGACTTGTTCGACCAGGCTGTCTTGGGTCTTTAAAATCAGCGGCACCTCGTCGGCCTCGTTGACGGCGCCATCCCACCAATACATCGAGGTCATCGGCGCAAGGACGTTGGCGCAGGCCGCCAAACGGCTTTCAACCAGGGCCCGGCCTATTTTAACCGCCTCTTCGCGGGATCCGGTGGTCACATAGATTAATGATAGGGACATGGAAAATTCCTCTAATTTCCGGGCTTTTCGGGCCGTTTTTCCATATAGGCTTGGCCCCAGACTCAAACTATCGTAGCATTGCCATTGAATATTGTCTTGAATCCTGGGTTTCGAGGTAAAAATGCCGTTAACGCTGGTCGTTGAGAATAAACCGAAAAAAGCCCCTGCTCGGAAACCGGGCCGGAAACGGGACCAAAAACGAGTCGGGGGGGCGGCGACGCCGAACCAGATGACCTGGCTTTCCCGCGGCCTCGATCAGGCCGGCGGCAAGTTACCGTTGTTCGATGGTGACGGTCAGCGGATCAGCGAACGCACCGTTCTCAGTTGCATTGAAAAGGGTTGGGCCAAGCCGTGGTTCGATAACCCGATCAAGCCGGATTGGCAGGTCTGTGGCCTGACCGAAGCCGGCCGCCTTTTGGTTTCCGGCAGCTAGGCGATATATTGAACGCCCCGAACCGCATGGACCATACCATCACCAAGGACGACGATTGCGTCGTCATCGCCTTGCGCGGTGACATCGACCTGAATTATTCCAGCCAAGCCCGCGAAGTCCTGCTTCGGGTTGCGGACAAGGCACCGGCGGTGGTGGTGGATTTATCCGGCGTCGGGATGATCGACAGTTCCGGCGTCGCCAGCCTGCTGGAGGCCTTGCAGGGGTCCCGCAAGCGGGGCAAGCGCTTCATCCTTGCCGCCGTCCACCCGTCGGTGGACCGGGTTCTTAAACTGGCCCGGCTGGAGACGGTTTTTGAAATCGCCGACGATGTCGACGCAGCCAAGCGGTCACTCGCCAAGGCATAAATTTTCAATTAATTCGCGGCCTGTGACGACCGTCACATGCGAGCCGGAAACCATGTGGTTCTATGGGGTCGTAGGATGGATTTCGCGAAAGCGTATCCTCCCTTCCCTCAAGAGCACAAACTCAAAGGCCGGGGCTTCCTCCCCGGTCTTTTTTTGTGGAAAAATTGAAAAATTGGTCGGAGCGATAGGATTTGAACCTACGACCCCTTCACCCCCAGTGAAGTGCGCTACCAGGCTGCGCCACGCTCCGTCCAAATGTTCGGCGCCAAAATTAGGTGCCGAACGGGCGCACTATACTGCTGGGGGTGGCGTGCGGCAACAACATGCGGGCTTAATTATAGATATTCAGCCTTGTTGGTTTTTAAGGCTGGGGCCTGAGCAACGTCCGGATATCTTCCAGTTCAGCCATGATGCTTTTTAATTCGGCGATATCGTGGCCTGAGTCCGGGTGGTCTGGGGCCGCTTCCGGCGGAGTGACTTGCGGCGCCGCCGCCAGGTCAATCTTGCCGCCGCCTTCGCGCAGCAGTTTCTGCACGCCCTTGATGGTATAGCCGTCGTCGTAAAGGAGTGCGCGGATGCGGGTGAGAAGAACAACGTCGTCGGGCCGGTAATAGCGCCGACCGCCGCCCCGTTTCATTGGCTTGATGGCATTGAACTTGGTTTCCCAGAATCTGAGAACATGCTGGGGCAGGCCCAGTTCGGTTGCGACTTCGCTGATGGTTCGAAAGGCCGCGGCGGATTTAGATGTCGACGCCATCGGTTAAAAAAGACTCTTGCCGGTTTCCGTCATGCCTTTTCCGTCAACCCTTTTCCGTCAACCCTGGGGCGGAACGCCGGGACTTTTTCTTTCGTTGATCCGGCTTTTCAGGACTTGCGAGGGGCGGAACACCAGAACTTTCCTCGGCAAGATCGGAACTTCCTCGCCGGTTTTTGGGTTGCGTCCGATCCGCTGACCTTTTTTGCGGACGGAAAAACTGCCGAAGGAAGAAATCTTGACGGTTTCACCCCGCGCCAACGCCGACGACATTTCCGCGAGTACGGACTCAAGTAATTCGGCGGATTCGTTCCGCGACAGGCCGACTTCCTGATAGACGGCCTCACCCAATTGTGCCCGCGTTACCGTTTTCCCTGACATGCCGTAGGAGCCCCCAATTCGAAAGTGAGACAAGAGCCTATCGTGATGGGATTAATCCGTCAATATCAAAGAGTTGGGGGAAATCCCCAAAGCGCCGTCGATCTTGCTACCAGCGCACCAAACCGGAGCCCCAGGTTAGGCCGCCGCCCATGGCTTCCATCAGCACCAAATCGCCCTTTTTGATGCGGCCATCGCGGACGGCTTCGTCCAGGGCCAGCGGGATTGACGCCGCCGAGGTGTTGGCGTGGCGGTCGACGGTGACGACGATTTTTTCTTTCGCCAGACCGAGCTTTTTGGCGGTGCTGTCGAGAATGCGTTTGTTGGCTTGGTGCGGCACCAGCCAATCGATGTCATCGATGGCCAGGCCATTGGCCTCCAACGTTTCGCCGACGATGGAGGCAAGGTTGGTGACGGCGTGGCGGAATACTTCGCGGCCGTTCATGCGAACATGGCCGACGGTCCCGGTCGATGACGGCCCGCCGTCGACATACAGCAGATCATTGGTGGACCCTTCGGAATGCAGGTGCGTCGATAGAATGCCGGTGCCCCGGTTATGACCGGTTTCCCCGACATTGACTTCGGGCTCCGCTTCCCCGGCTCGCAACACCACCGCCCCGGCGCCATCGCCGAACAGCACGCAGGTAGCGCGATCCTCCCAATCAAGGATACGCGAAAATGTCTCGGCGCCGATCAGCACGACGGTCTTGCACTGGCCGGTCTTGATGAAATTATCGGCGATCGCCAGCCCGTAGATAAACCCGGAACACACCGCCTGGACATCGAAAGCGGCGCCGTTGACCATGCCCAGCTTGTCCTGAACCTTGGTCGCCGTCGCCGGAAAGGTGTTGTCAGGGGTGGTCGTCGCCAGGATCACCATATCGACTTCCGACGCCGGGATATCGGCGTATTCCAGGGCGCGAACGGCGGCCTTCAAGGCCAGGTCCGAGGTCAATTCGCCGTCCGCCGCCAGATAGCGTTGGCGGATTCCGGTGCGCGATGTGATCCACTCATCCGTGGTGTCGAGCTTTTCCGATAGCTCGGCGTTGGTGACCACACGCTCGGGCAGATAGGATCCGCAGCCGATAATTTCAGACCGTTTCATCATTCGCTGTCCGTGGCCTTCTCCGCCATTGGTTTGTTGCCCGATAGCTGGGCGTAATCTTCCTTGATGCCCTCGTTAAAGGAATGCGTAATCATTTCCACGGCTACGTGAATGGCATTGGAGAATCCCAAGGCGTCGGTTCCACCGTGACTTTTGATGCAAATACCGTTGAGGCCAAGGAACATGGCGCCGTTATAGCGGCGTGGATCGACCCTCATTTTAAAAGTCTTCAGCGCGCTCCTAGCCAGAAAAGCGCCCATTTTCGACATCAGGGTTTCAGATAGGGCTTGTTTGAGGAATTCCCCGAACATTTTTGCCGTGCCTTCGGATGTCTTGAGCGCAATGTTTCCGGTAAAACCATCGGTAACGACGACGTTGACGGTGCCTGCGCCGATGTCATCGCCTTCGATGAAGCCGTGGAATTTGATCGGCAACGAAGTTTCCTGCAGCATCGCCGCCGCTTTTTTAACCGCTTCGTTGCCCTTCAGGTTTTCGGCGCCGACGTTGAGAATGCCGATGGTGGGATTTTCCACACCGAGAACGTTGCGCGCAAAGACTTCGCCCATAACCGCGAACTGGACCAGGTTATCGGCATCGCAATCGACGTTGGCGCCAAGGTCAAGCATGACGCTTTCGCCGCGTTGAGTTGGGTAATAGCCGGCAATGGCTGGCCGGTCGATTCCGGGCAGGGTCTTGAGCACGAATTTCGCCATCGCCATCAGCGCGCCGGTGTTGCCCGCCGAAATGATGCCGGCGGCTTCCCCGGAACCGACCGCATCAATCGCCAGGCGCATCGACGAATTGCGTCCGGACCGAAGGGCGGTGCTGGCTTTTTGATCGTTGGTGATGGCTTCATCGGTATGGCGGATTTCGGACACCGCGGCCGCCTGCGGGTGGCGTTCGAGCAAGGGCGCTAATTTCGCCTCGTCGCCAAACAACAGGAACTTCGCCTTTGACAGACGCGCCATCGAAGCCTCGATACCTTCGATGACCATGTCAGGCGCGTTGTCGCCGCCCATGGCATCAATGGAAAGCGTAAGCGGTTCTGTCACTGTGCCCTACCTCGGGGCTGGGATGAGGGAATAGGCATGTGCCCCGCCAGATATTTCAGGCGGCGTCTTCCGCTTCGACGACTTCACGGCCTTTGTATTGACCACAAGCCTCGCAAACGTGATGGGGCCGTTTTAACTCGCCACAATTAGAGCATTCCTCGTGAACCGAGGACGGCAAGGAATCGTGAGCACGACGCATGTTGCGCCGCGACTTGGAAACTTTTTTCTTCGGAACTGCCATCTTTAGATACCTCTGTTGGCGCGCCAATCCTCGGCGCGGGTTTACTTATACTGATTACCCCCTCCTGGGCAAGAAACTTGCAGTAAATTAAGGCCTCATTTTTTAAGTTTTTTTTTCAACGCCGCCAAGCCTGAGAACGGCCCGGCGGTGGAATCGGTTTTATCCGCCTCCCCCTTCCCTTTTCCCGCCCCGGTTCCGGTAGAAAAGTCGGCAAAGGGGATTCCCGGCTTTCGGGGGAATGGGTTGATCTCAAGGGACAATTGTTCGGCGATGGCCTCGCCGATGTCGATTTTCCCTTCCACCAATGGTTCCAGGGGGTCTTCGCCCTCGGAATCGATCTCGGCATCGGCATTTTTATCATCCCCGGCGCCATCGTCGGGCGTCTTCATCGTGGTGTCATATAGACGCTCGAAGTTCGCTTCGATGCGGGTTTCGACGGGCTCCAGGGTGACCACACAGGTTTGCTGAATATCGGCTTTAAAGCTGCCTTCCAAGTGGATGATACGGCCCTTTTTTTGAGATGTCAGGGCAATTTCGGCACTGAGGCTTTCCAGGCTGTTCAGGCCGAGCCGTTGGGCCAGCCGGGCACATTCACCGTGGTCGGCTTTGATGCTTAACGTCCGTCCTTGCACGCCAATGCCTTCCGGCGAAACGGGTCGGGAAAATTCGAAGTCGTCCGGTGGCGTCATTTCGGCTCCTCCGGGCGGGCCGGCGGCGGCCCGAACCCCAGGTTTCCGGCGGTCAAGCTATCGATGTCGACGCTATCAAGACGGCGGGCCTGGTCGCGTATGTAATCGGCAATGGCCGCCGTCTGGGTCGGGGTCGGAGAGGTTTTTCGATAAAGATTGCGCTCCAAGGCCTCGGCAAGCACCTTTCCATCATTCGCCAGACCCTTTTCATAGGCTTCCACACGCCCGTAAAAGCCTTCGGCCATGGCCCTGACGCGTTTTCCAACGCCCATATCACCGATTCCCATTTCCCGCAGGCTTTGGTCAACGTCGGCAAACATCAGGTCGAACACCTCTTGGCTAAGTTCGGCGGTTTTGTCAACGTCGCGCTTGAGCCTTCTCAGTACCAGGAACGCATGCACCAGTATCATATCAAAACGACCGTCCGGCGTATCGGGAACGCCGAAATCAAGATAAAAATTCGGATGACGAGCATGGCTGACCACCGCCGCGTAAATCTTCTGGGCGTTCTCACTGAAATCCTTGGGGCTGAATAAATTGAATAAATTCATCCTCAACGATCCCTGATATAAGGCCGTAATTGACATGAGACGTGCATGGGTGCAGGTTCCCCTTGTCGCAAAAATGATCGCCGCGGGCGACCGGGACAGCATTCCCCGTCGGCATGGCAAGGATGGGTGGCGGTGCATATGCCCCAGTTTTTCAATTCGAAACGCCTTATTTTTACCCTGGCTGCGGGTGTTGTGGTTATGGGACTCACCGCCTGTGAAAGTCGGCTGGATACACGCGGAAATATGCTTGATCCTGATCGGGTGGTTGAAATCAAGCCCGGCGAACAATCCCGCGACGAAGTGGCGGCTATCCTCGGATCGCCTTCAAGCATAACCGCTTTCGGTAGCGATACCTGGTATTACATTGCCCAACGAACCGAAACCTTTGCGTTTTTTGCTCCCAAAGTTACGGATAGACAAATCCTGGTGGTTGAGTTTGACAAGGAAGGCAAGGTCGCCAAAGTCGGCACCGTTGGCCTAGAAGCCGGTAAGGTTATTGATCCGATTAATCGTATAACCCTGACCCATGGCAACAAAATGACCATCATCGAACAACTCGTCGGCAACCTCGGGCGGTTTAAAAAGGACACCCAGAAGAAGAGCCAACCAACAACGGAAGAAGAGAAATAGCCAGTTTTCCGCCGGCTTTTCGTCTCCGTTATCCTACGCCAGTACCGCCAACAACAAAATCGCGACAATGTTGATGATTTTGATCATCGGGTTGATGGCCGGGCCGGCGGTATCCTTGTAAGGATCGCCCACGGTATCGCCGGTAATGGCTGCGTGGTGGGCGTCTGAGCCCTTGCCGCCGTGGTTGCCGTCTTCAATGTACTTCTTGGCATTGTCCCAGGCGCCGCCGCCGGACGTCATTGAAATAGCAACGAACAGGCCGGTGACGATGGTGCCCATCAGCATTGCGCCCACGCTCGTGAACGCCGCCGCCTGACCGGCAATGGCATTAATGGCGAAATACATGATGACCGGGGCGAAGACCGGCAGCATCGACGGAACGATCATTTCCTTAATCGCCGTCTTGGTCAGCAAATCGACGCAGGTGGCATAATCCGGTTTGCCGGTGCCTTCCATGATGCCGGGGATTTCCTTGAACTGCCGGCGCACCTCGACGACAACCTGGCCACCGGCGCGGCCGACCGCCATCATGCCCATGGAGCCGAACAAAAACGGCAGCAGACCGCCGATAAACAGGCCGACCACAACAAACGGATCTTGCAGGGAGAAGCTCACTTTAAGGGTCGGGAAATAATGCGACAGGTCTTCGGTATAAGCGGCGAACAGAACCAGCGCCGCCAGACCGGCGGAACCGATGGCATAGCCCTTGGTGACCGCCTTGGTGGTGTTGCCGACCGCGTCGAGCGCATCGGTGGTCTTGCGCACGTCTTCGGGCAACTCCGCCATTTCGGCAATGCCGCCGGCGTTGTCGGTGACCGGCCCAAAGGCGTCCAGGGCAACGACAATACCGGCAAGCGCCAGCATGGTGGTGGCGGCGATGGCCAAGCCGAAAAGGCCGGCCGTCAAAAAGGCGACAATAATGCCGCCGCAAATCACCAGGACCGGCAGCGCCGTGGCTTCCATGGAAACGGCAAGACCCTGGATCACGTTGGTGCCGTGCCCGGTGGTCGAAGCCTCGGCGATGCTTTGCACCGGACGGTAATTGGTGCCGGTGTAATACTCGGTGATCCAGATGATCAGCCCGGTCACGACCAGACCGGCCATGGCGCTGATGTACAGGTCGGTGCCCGTCACCATGCGCCCGCTCATGTTATATCCGGTTTTCCAACCGACGAGGATCGAAATCACGCCGCCGATCAGGACGGCGGCAATCACGGCGCTGGCGATAAAGCCCTTGTAGAGGGCGCCCATGATGCTTTGGCTGGCTCCCAACTTGACAAAAAAGGTGGCGACGACCGACCCCACGATGCACACCGCCCCGATCACCAGCGGCAGCACCATCATCAGTTCCTGAGCCGGGCCGGCGAAGAAAATAGCGGCCAACAGCATGGTCGCGACAACGGTTACGGCATAGGTCTCAAACAAGTCGGCGGCCATGCCGGCGCAGTCGCCGACGTTGTCGCCGACGTTGTCGGCAATGACGGCGGGGTTGCGGGGATCATCTTCCGGGATGCCGGCTTCGATCTTGCCGACCAGATCGGCGCCGACATCGGCGCCCTTGGTGAAGATACCACCGCCCAGACGGGCGAAGATGGAGATCAACGATGCCCCGAACCCTAGCGCGACCAGAGACTCAAGAATTTTGCGTAATCCTTCCGGGGTCTCTGGATGACCGCTGGAACGGAGAAAAAAGTAGTAACCGGCGACCCCTAAAAGCGCCAGACCGACAACCAGCAGACCGGTCACCGCGCCTGATTTGAATGCGATATCCAATCCCCCGGCCAGACCAGAGGAACGGGCGGCTTCGGTGGTCCGGACGTTGGCGCGGACCGAGACGTTCATGCCGATATAGCCGGTTAAACCCGACAGAATGGCGCCGATGAAGTAACCGATTGCGACCTTGGTCCCCAACAGAAACCCAAGCAGCAACCCAATCACCAGTCCGACCAGGGCAATGGTCTTGTATTGGCGGGTCAGATAAGCGCTGGCGCCTTCCTGAATAGCCTGGGCGATTTGCTGCATGCGATCGGTTCCGGTCGGCGCCGCAAGAACCACCCGAATGGCGTAAACGCCGTACAAAAGTGCAAGAAGACAACTACCAAAAATCAACAAGGACACGTTCGACATGCTTTGAGGGACCTTTTCAATAAATGACCGCGCTTTACGGCGGAATTATGCTGGTGAGTACCGTTTGGGATCGCTTAAAACGATGAACCGATATTTGGTGAATGGCGGCACGATGTCTACCCGTAAAATTCGCCGGAAAAATGCCAGATGCGGAGCCAAAATGCAACCGCCCATGAAGGCCGAAAAAAGCAATCCGATCACGGCGGCAAAACTGGTGGGGTCCATACTCAACGGGACTGATTGGTGAGCGACTGGACCAACACGTTGGAAACCATGTTCTTGCCGAGGACTTTGTCACTGACCATTTGCAAGCGTTGCTTAATAATAAGGACGTCAACGCGTTCCTTTACCTTTAGCAACCTGGGTAAGAAGCCATGCAGGTCGCGGACAAAGGCATCGGTCAGAATCGGCATTTTTTCAATTATTTTATCGGCCTTGATCTGGTTATTCGTTTCCAGCTTGATTTGAATTTGGATGGTTGCCGCGACCTGGTTGCCGCGGAAAATGGGTAGCGCCAGTGGGTCCATGTCGATGAAAACGGTGGTGTCTTGGGTGGCCTTCTCTTTGACCTTTCTGACTTCTCCTTTCTTGGGTTTGAAGGGCCCGATTTCGAGAAATTTCAGAGAACCGATGGTGCCGCCCAACAGCACCAGGAACATCGCGAATAGTAAAAGTAATTTTTTCATCGCGTCCCTGTTGTTTTCTGGGCCGTTTTCCCAGTCCGATTCGTAGTCATTATCCCGGCAAATGGTTGCCGAGGAAAGCCCTTCGCGCCCGGCACCGACCGCTGGGCTCAGAAATGACGGTAGCCTCCGGTCTTGATTGATAGTTCGCCGCCGTTCCCATCGGCGACGCGGACAGGTTCCGCATTGTCGACATTCCCATTATTGATGCTTCCGATTCTGGTCAACGCCAGATCAATCTCCAGGCTCAGGTCTTCGATGCGGCCCGCCAGCGATGCCGGGGCGGTGAATAATAATTCATAGTCATCGCCGCCGATGATGGCCGCCTCGACCAAGGCCGGGTCCAATGCGATCGCCGCGAGGGCGGCGGCGGAATACGGCACCCGGTCGACGTAGAGTAATGCCCCACCCCCTGAGGCCCGGGCGATATGGCCTAAGTCGGCGACCAGTCCATCGGAAATATCGATCGCGGCGCTGGCGATCCCGAAAAGGCGTGCCCCCAGCCGTACTCGCGGCTGGGGCCGGTGATATCGCGCCAAAAGGTGCTCGGCCAAGCTCGCCGGCAAACCGGTGAGTTCTCCCTTCAGGACTTTCAGGCCCAGGGCGGCATCGCCGATGCTGCCCGAAACATAAACGTCATCTCCTGATTGCGCGCCGTTTCGGCGCAGCGCCTGACCATCGGCGACGGTGCCGATGGCGGTCAGCGTCAGCGTCAAGGGACCCTTCGTTGCCACCGTGTCGCCGCCGACAAGATGGATGGAGTGGTGCTTTTGTTGGCGTCCGAGTTCTTCGGCAAAAGGCTCGATAAATTCATGTTGCCAATCTTCTGGCAGGGCCAGGGACAAGGTATAGGCCCAGGGCTCGGCACCCATGGCGGCGAGGTCGGAAAGGTTGACGCCGATCAGTCGGGCGGCGATGTCCGAGGCGGCTTCATCGGCCGGGAAATGAACGCCTGCGCTCAGGCTATCCGTGGTCACGACCAATTGGCGGCCAGGGGGCGGGTTCAGTAAGGCGGCGTCATCGAGGAGACCCAATGCCCCTGGCTCACCAGCCGCCAGCGGCGCGAAATAGCGGGCGATGATCTCAAATTCATCGGGTTTTTTATCGTTGCCCACCGTCTTCGGTCCTAAGGTCGCGGGCCAGATGATCGAGGACGCCGTTGACCATGCGGGTTTCTCCGCCCTCGAAAAAAGCATGCGCGACATCCAGATACTCGGAAATGATGACGGCGGTCGGAATGTTCGGTTTGTTTTTCAATTCATAGGCGCCGGCGCGAAGGATCACCCGAAGCAGGGCTTCCAGCCGGTCGACGGTCCAATCGTCTGACAGCGCGGCGCCGATTAAGCCGTCCAGTTCGTCCCGCCCGGAAGAAACGCCGCGCACCAAGTCGCCTAACCACTCATGGTCGGGTTCGGTCAGCGCAGTGTCATCATCTTCATCGGTTTCGGGGAGGTCGCCGTCCCCCCGACGCCAGCGTTTCTGGAGAAATTGCTCTAGAACCGCATCGACATCGGCGCTGACCATGTCCATTTCGTAAAGCGCCTGGACGGCAACCAACCTGGCCGCGCTGCGCCGGTTTCCGGTGGTGCCTTTTTCAGCGGCATCGCTCATCGTTGCGCCAGACGCAGGTCTTTTTTAAGGTCCATCATCCGCAGGCAGGCGTTCGCGGCGTCAGCCCCCTTGTCGCCGCGATTGATGTCAGCGCGGGCTTCGGCTTGCGCTTTCGATTCGCAGGTCAAAATCCCAAACCCCAGGGCAACCGATTGCACGACGGCGATGTCCATCAGCGCGCGCGAAACCTCGCGGCAGATATGGTCGTAATGGTCGGTCTCGCCGCGGATGACCGTGCCCAATGCAATAAAGCCGGCATAATTGCTGGTCGCCGAATGGGTTTCCATAGCCTTGAGCGCGAACTGGATGGCGGCGGGAATTTCGAAGGCGCCCGGCACGGAAATTTTGTCGTATTCGACGCCCGCCGTCTCAAGGGTATGTACCGCGCCCTTGAGCAATTGCTCGGCAATATCGGCATAATATGGCGATTCGACAATCAGAACGCGTGGCTTGTCAGTCATTTCAGCCGTCTTTCCCTGTGATTGGGCGATGCTCGGTGACGCTCAGCCCATAACCCTCAAGGGCAATCAGCGTCCGTTCGGTGTTGGAAAGCACGATCATATCCTTGACCCCGAGGTCGAGGAGGATCTGGGCGCCGACGCCGTAATCGCGAAGCTCCGGTCCAGGCGGGGAATTGGGGCCCTTGCTGTCCGGTGGCGCGGCCCTGGCCTTGATTTGATCCGTTAGGCTTGCCTTCAAGGGCTCGCGGATGAGGACCAAAACGCCTTTGTCGGCGCCACCGATCATTTCCATGGTTTTCTGTAACTCACCGGCCTTGCCGTTCTGAAGATCGCCGAGGACATCATCAAGGACGTTGAGCGCGTGGACCCGGACCATCGTCGGCCCGTCCTTGGACAAATCTCCCTTCACCAGGGCGATGTGTTCGGCGTATTCCACCGTGTTGGTATAGACGTACATCTTGAAGGGGCCGCCAAAACCGGTTTCGAGCGTGGTTTCATGGCTGCGCTCGATGATCTTGTCGTGCTTGCGGCGGTAGGCGATCAGGTCGGCGATGGTACCGATTTTGAGTCCGTGGAACTGGGCGAATTTAATCAAGTCAGGCATCCGCGCCATGGTGCCGTCCTCATTCATGATTTCGCAGATCACACCGGACGGATTGAGCCCGGCCAGCCGTGACACATCAACGGCGGCCTCGGTGTGTCCGGCGCGGACCAGAACGCCGCCATCCCGGGCTTCGAGAGGAAATACATGGCCGGGGCTGACGATGTCGTTGACGCCCTTGGACGGGTCGATGGCGACGGCGACGGTCCTGGCCCGGTCGGAGGCCGATATGCCGGTGGTCACCCCTTTCCTGGCCTCGATGGAAACCGTAAACGCGGTCTCATGGCGGGAATTGTTCCGTTGCGCCATCAGCGGCAGGTCCAAATCGCGCAGCCGGCTGGCGGTCAAGGTCAGGCAGATTAATCCGCGCCCATGCTTGGCCATGAAATTGATCGCGTCCGGCGTCGCCATTTGCCCCGGAATAACAAGGTCGCCCTCATTTTCGCGCTCCTGGTCGTCGACAAGGATGAACATGCGGCCATTGCTGGCCTCAGTGATGATGTCCTCGATGGATGAGAGGTATTCCGAATACGGCAACGGCTTCGTTCCTTTTATTTGTCTCAGTCCAGTTGGACTTATGTGTTCCTGTCCACTTGGACTTATGTGTTCCTGTCCATTTGGACTTATTTGTTCCTGTCTATTTGGACTTATTTGTTCCTGTCCATTTGGACAAGGCGCGCAACATAGCGCGCCAGCATATCGATTTCCAGGTTCACCCGCAGGCCGGGTTCAAGCCCGCCCAGGGTGGTGTTTTCCAGGGTATGGGGAATGACGTTGATGCCGAATTGATTGTCATCGACTTCGTTGACGGTCAGCGACACGCCGTCGATCGCCACCGATCCCTTGGCGGCGATCATCGGAGACAGTGCGCCGGGGGCCTCAAACACGAGCCGGCGTGATGAGCCTTCGGGCGTAACGGCGACGACGTCGGCGACGCCATCGACATGCCCGGAGACGATGTGGCCGCCCATTTCGTCACCGACTTTAAGGGCGCGTTCAAAATTAACGGGCGTTGCTTCGCGCCAATCGCCGAGCGTTGTCTTGGATAACGTTTCGGCGGACACGTCGGCGGCGAACCATGGGTCTCCCCTGTCTGAACCCAGGTCAACAACCGTCAGGCAGGCGCCCGAGCAGCAAATCGACGCGCCGATATCAACGCCAGCCATATCAAAGCCGGTGGAAAACTCGAAACGGGTGTCGCCGGATGCCTTGATGGACCTGACTTTCCCTAAATCGGTGATGATGCCGGTGAACATGCGCCCTCCTCGGCCTAAAGTGTACGCCGATAGGTTTCAAGGACGTCGTCGCCGGCGTCCGTGATGGAATCGCGGACGAAGGCCGGGGCTTCGGCGATGGCGTCGATGCCGAAGGTGGCGACCGCGCCCCTGCCGTCCGCGCCAATCAGTTTCGGCGACCGGAACCAGGCCAGCCGGTCGGCCAGATCATGCTTGATCAGGGCGGCGGCCAGATCGCCACCGCTTTCAACCAGTACCCGCGTCAGCCCACGACCACCCAGTTCCAGCGCCACGGCTCTCAAGTCAGGGCGTCCGTCGTCCCCGGCCGCGATCTCGATGACCTCGACTCCTTTGGCTTCGAGGGCTTGGCGTTTTTCCTGATCGGCACCCTTTACGGTCACCACCCAGGTCGGGACGTCGTCTGCGGTGTTGACCAGGGGGCTATCAACGGGCAACCGCAAGGTGGTGTCGGCGACGATGCGTAACGGCGATCGACCCTCCAATCCAGGCAGTCGACAGGTCAGGGACGGTTGATCGGCCAGCGCCGTGCCGATGCCGATCATGATGGCGTCGTTTTCGGCGCGTAGCCCGTGGGCGAAGGCCCTGGCCGGTGCGCCGGTGATCCATTTGCTTTGGCCTGTCACGGTGGCGACACGACCGTCCAGGGTGGTTGCGGTTTTCAAGGTAAACATCGGGCGCCCCTTGGTAACCCGCATCAGGAATCCGGCGTTCAGGTGGCGGGCTTCTTGATCGCAAAGCCCGATCAGCGTTTCCACGCCCGCCTCGGCCAAGCGCTTGATACCGGAGCCGGAAACCCTGGGATCAGGATCTTCCAGGGCGATGACGCAGCGTTTGATGCCGGCGGCAATGAGGGCTTCGGAACAGGGCGGCGTTTCGCCTTGGTGGTCGCAGGGCTCCAATGTCACGTACGCGGTGGCGCCTTGGGCTTGCTCGCCGGCTCTGGACAGGGCCTCGGTTTCCGCATGCGGCCTGCCGCCGGGTTGGGTCCAGCCGCGACCGACGACACGCCCGTCAAGGTCTTCACGGGCCAGCACACAACCGACCGCCGGATTGGGCCAGACGGAGCCAAGGCCACGACGGGCAAGGCCAAGTGCCGCGCGCATGGTCTCATTGTCGCGGTTGGCCGTAGGAGAGGTGTTAGTCGCTATCACTGTCCAGTTTGCCCACAAAAGTCTCGAAGTCCTTGGCTTCCCGGAAATTCCGGTAGACCGAGGCAAAGCGGACAAAAGCGACCTGGTCCAGTTCGGAAAGGGCCTCCATGACCATTTCGCCGATGACTTTGGTCGGAATTTCATTCTCGCCCAGGGTTTCGAGACGGCGTTGGATCCCGTTGGCGATACGCTCTATACGATCTTCGTCAACGGGGCGCTTTCGAAGCGCGATCTTGAGTGAGCGCAATAGCTTTTCACGGTCGAACGGCATCTTGTCGCCGTCGCTTTTGGTGACCGATAACTCACGAAGCTGCACCCTCTCGAAGGTCGTAAAGCGAGACGAACATTCCGGGCAAAAGCGCCGTCGGCGAATGGTGGCGTTATCTTCCGTTGGGCGGGAGTCTTTTACCTGGGTGTCATCATGGTGGCAAAAAGGACAGCGCATGAGTTCCGTTCCTTGTGAGTTATCAGTTGCCGTATACGGGGAATTTCCCGCACAGCGCTAAAACTTGGTCTCCGGCCGCTTTTTCGGCGGCGGAGTTGTCGTCCGGATTGGCCGCCAAGCCGTCGAGAACGTCACTGATCAGGTTGCCGACCAGCTTGAATTCCTCGGTCCTGAAGCCCCGCGTTGTCGCCGCCGGGGTACCCAAGCGGATGCCGGACGTGACCGTCGGTTTTTCCGGGTCGAACGGAATGCCGTTTTTGTTGCAAGTCATGCCGGCGCGTTCCAGGCTGGCTTCGGCGTCGCGCCCGGTGAGGCCCTTCGGCCTCAGGTCAACCAGCATCAAATGGGTGTCGGTGCCGCCCGACACGATGTCGCAGCCTCTTTCGACCAGCACCTTGGCGAGCACCTTGGCGTTATCGACGACGGCCTGGGAATAGACCTTGAATTCTGGCCGCAGCGCCTCGCCGAAGGCGACCGCCTTGGCGGCGATGACATGCATTAACGGTCCACCCTGAAGACCGGGGAAGACGGCCGAATTGATCTTTTTGGCGATGTCCTCGTTATTGGTCAGGACCATGCCGCCACGCGGACCGCGGAGAGTCTTGTGCGTGGTCGTCGTGGTGATGTCGGCAATCGGCACCGGGCTTGGGTGGATTCCGGTGGCGACAAGACCGGCGAAGTGCGCCATATCGACCATCAACAGCGCGCCGACCTTGTCGGCGATGGCGCGGAAGCGTTCGAAATCGATAATCCGGGGATAAGCCGAACCGCCGGCGATGATCAGCTTCGGCTGGTGTTCAGCGGCTAGGCTTTCGACCTCGTTGAAATCGATCAGGGCGTCTTCTTTGCGAACGCCGTATTGGACGGCGTTAAACCATTTACCCGACTGGGCCGGCGGCGCGCCGTGGGTTAGATGCCCGCCGGCGGCCAAGGACATGCCCATGATGGTATCGCCGGGCTGTAGCAACGCCATCATTACCGCACCATTGGCCTGACAACCGGAATGGGGTTGCACGTTGACGAAGCCACAGCCGAACAGTTGCTTGGCGCGTTCAATGGCAAGATCCTCGGCGACATCGACGAATTCACAGCCGCCGTAATAACGCCGCCCGGAATAGCCCTCGGCGTATTTGTTGGTCATGACGCCGCCTTGGGCCTCCATGACCGCCTTGGAAACAATGTTTTCCGACGCAATCAGTTCGATTTGGTTTTGCTGACGGCCCAGTTCATCGTCAATGGACGCCTTCAGGGCCGGGTCGCGTTCGGCCAGAGGCTCGGAGAAAAAGCGTTCCAGTTCTTCATTACCGTAGGGAGACATCGTTTTTAGTAATCCTATCGTGGGTCTGAAAGTTTATTGACACGGCGGGAATGGCGGCCGCCTTCTTCGAAATTGGTTTCCAGAAAAATATTCAAACAGTCACGGGCGACTTCTGGTCCGATGGTGCGGCCGCCGAAGCAGATGACGTTGGCGTCATTGTGCTGGCGCGACAATCTGGCCGTCAGCGCGTCATGAACAAGGGCGGCACGAATGCCGGGGTCTCGGTTGGCGGCGATGGAAATGCCGATGCCGCTGCCGCAGATGAGCACGCCGCGTTTGGCCTTGCCTTCCTTCATGGCGCCGGCCAGGGCGTAGCCGAAGTCCGGGTAATCAACGGATTCAAGGCTGTCAGAGCCAAGGTCCAGCACTGTATAGCCCTTTTCCATGAGGTCTTGCTTGAGCTCGTTCTTAAGCGCGAAGCCGCCATGGTCACTGGCGATGGCAATGGTATCCGGTGTTTTTTCTGATGGCATGGCGGTTGTTTTTTTTCTGTCGGCATTTAGGGTTGGCCGCATGTTCAGCCGATTAGATACCATATCTCGAATCGCTATGCCAACACACCACTATCGCTCGCGGTTAATCCCAGGTGATGTGGTGTCGTTTTTGTGTCGTTTTTGTGTCGTTTATTGATTGTCAGGCGAAGCGATGATTTCTATGATGCAGCAGAACCTGTGGATGGTTTCGGGCTGAACGAAACCACAAAAAAACAGGCTTTAAATGTTTACCAGGGGGTTTCACCGTGACCGATGAAAACGTCGAGAGTTTGCCGCGCCATCAGGACATGTTGCGCATGGTCGCCGATATCGCCGCCGCCTATGTCGCCCAGAACACAATTCCCGCCGCGCAAATTTCAGGCATCATCATCAGCGTTTACGACACTCTGGCCGGGATTTTGAACGGCGCCGCCGAAAAAACCGTGAATTCGGAAAAGCCCGCCGTTGCCATTCGCCGGTCGATCACGCCCGATTTTATCGTTTGTTTGGAAGACGGCCGAAAGATGAAGATGCTCAAACGTCATCTTCGCACCGCTTATAATTTGTCACCTGATGAATACCGGAGCCGGTGGGGATTGCCGCCGGAATATCCGATGGTGGCGCCGAATTACGCCAAGCACCGGTCTGATTTCGCTAAAAAAATTGGTCTGGGGCGTAAGGGTGCTTAAATTTATCGGTTAGTCGTCCCCGTATTCCCAGCCTTCCCCGCCTTTCCCGCCGGTATGTTTTTTAGCGATCACGTAAGCCAGCTTACTGCGGGCGTTGCGCTTGATCTCTGCCCTGGTGGCACTCGCCGGCGCCACCATGACGACTTCTATCTGGGTGATCGGATCAATGGCGGTGACGCGCAGGCTCTTGCCCACCCGCCTCATTTCAATCAGGACTTCCGGCAGATAAATGTCTTTTAAGGGGCCTTTTTCGGCCACGGCGCGGCTCCTTCGCAGGGTGGTTGAGATCGCGAATTAATGTGCCCGGTTTGGACACAATCCTCAAGGGGGCAGGCTCACATATTGCGCCGGTATTGGCCACCAGCCTCGAACAAGGCGTCGGTGATCTGCCCGAGCGAGCAATATTGAACCGCGTCCATCAACTGGGCGAAGGTATTGCCGCCGCCGGTGGCGGTCTCCTTGAGCCGGGCCAGCGCCGCCTCGGCATTTTTGGCGTTGCGCTTTTTGAATGCCGATAACCGTTTAATCTGACCGTCTTTTTCTTTCTTGGTGGAGCGTTGCAGTTGGCGCGGCGAGGCAGTCTTCGCGGCCCCGGTATCGAGGAACGTGTTGACACCGACAATCGGCAGCGTCCCATCGTGCTTGCGGGTTTCATAGAGCAGGGATTCTTCTTGAATTTTGCCGCGCTGATAGCCGGTTTCCATGGCGCCGAGGACACCGCCGCGTTCGCTAAGGCGTTCGAACTCGGACAGCACCGCTTCCTCGACCAGATCGGTCAATTCCTCGATGATGAAGGCGCCCTGGTTGACGTTTTCATTTTTGCTGAGTCCCCATTCCTTATTGATGACCATCTGGATGGCCATCGCCCGGCGCAGGCTTTCGGGTGTCGGCGTCGTGAAGGCCTCATCATGGGCGTTGGTATGGAGGCTGTTGCAGTTGTCGTACACCGCGATCAGGGCCTGCAACGTGGTCCGGATGTCGTTGAAATCCATTTCCTGGGCATGCAGCGAACGGCCGGACGTTTGTATATGATATTTAAGGCGTTGTGAGCGTTTGCTACCATTATACTTTAATTTAATGGCGGTCGCCCAGATGCGCCGGGCGACGCGCCCCATGACGGTGTATTCCGGGTCCATGCCGTTCGAGAAAAAGAACGATAAATTAGGCGCAAAGTCGTCAACATCCATGCCCCGCGCCAGGTAGGATTCAACGAAGGTGAAGCCATTGGCGAGGGTAAACGCCAGTTGCGTGATCGGGTTGGCCCCGGCCTCGGCGATGTGATAGCCGGAAATTGACACCGAATAGAAGTTTTTTACATTATTTTCAATGAAGTAGGATTGAATATCGGCCATCATCCTGAGCGCGAACTCGGTTGAAAAGATGCAGGTGTTTTGGCCCTGGTCTTCCTTGAGGATATCGGCCTGGACGGTGCCGCGAACGGTTGCCAGCACCCAGGACTTGATTTCCGCGGCTTCCTTGGGTTTCGGCGGCCTCCCCTTGTCGGCTTTGAAGGCGGCCAGGCGCTGCGAGATGGCGGTATTCAGGAACATCGCCAGAATCGTCGGCGCCGGGCCGTTGATGGTCATGGAAACCGATGTCGACGGGCTGCACAGATCAAAGCCCTGATACAGCACCTTCATGTCGTCCAGGGTTGCGACGGAAACCCCGGAATTGCCGACTTTTCCGTAGATATCTGGCCGTTGGTGAGGGTCGAAGCCGTACAGGGTGACGGAATCAAAGGCCGTCGACAGCCGTTTGGCGTCGGCATGCCGGGATAGCAGCTTAAACCGTTGGTTGGTGGCGACGGGATCGCCCTCGCCGGCGAACATGCGGGTCGGGTCCTCCTGTTCGCGCTTGAACGGGAATACGCCGGCCGTATAGGGGAAATGTCCGGGCAGGTTTTCTTTCAATAACCAGCTTAACAGCGCGCCGTCATCTTCGAAGGACGGCAACGCAATGCGCGGGATCAACGTGCCCGAAAGCGACTCGCTTCTAAGCCGGATGCGCGCCTCGCCGTCGCCATGTTTTTCGACCAACTCAATTCCGCCAAATTTTTCTTTAATCCCCGGCCAATTGTCGAGGAGCTTTTGAGCGTTCGGGTCGAGGGCGTCCTGACGGGCCTGGATCAATGGGTCGAGGTCGCCGGTTTGCTTGCCGGCGTCTTTCAACATCGCCTTGGTGGCGGTCAGTTGCTGGCGCTCGCGGGCGATACATACCTGCTCGGCGATGGTCTGGTGATAGCCGCGAACGGTGTCGGCGATTTCAGCCAGATAGCGTCGCCTCTCGGGCGGAACAATGTGGTCACGGAAGCCTGAATCAGGGTCAAAATCACCCAGGGAAACCGGTCTGCATTTTGCCGTTAACCGGTTGAATTTTTTAAACTTAATGATGCTTAAAACGCCATTGTATAGGGCCGTGATGCCGGGGTCGGCAAAACGCGACGCGATCGTCCCAAACACCGGCATTTCAGTGACCGGTTTAGTAAATTCCTGGCGGTTTCTCTGCACTTGTTTACGGACATCGCGCAACGCGTCCTGTGCGCCCAGGCGATCCATTTTGTTGATCGCGACCAGGTCGGCAAAATCCAGCATGTCGATTTTTTCAAGCTGGCTGGCGGCGCCGAAATCGGGAGTCATGACGTATAGGGAGACGTCGGCGCTCTCGACGATGGCGGCATCGCCCTGCCCGATCCCCGGCGTCTCGACGATGATCAAATCGAAATTCGCCGCCCGGCAACAGGTGATGATATCGGCCAGCGCCGCCGGCACCTCTGTTCCCGATTCGCGGGTGGCCAGTGATCGCATATAGATGCCGGGAGACGAAATTGCGTTCATGCGGATGCGGTCCCCCAACAGGGCGCCGCCGGACTTGCGCCGGGACGGATCAATGGCGATGACGGCGATCCTTGGATCGTTGCCATTGAGCCGGAAGCGGAGGATCAATTCGTCGGTCAGGGATGATTTTCCGGCGCCGCCGGTGCCGGTAATGCCAAGCACCGGCGCCGGGTTGCATTTGGCGGCCAGCGCCCGGATCTCGTCCAGGCGCTTTTTCGGCAAAACAGCCAGTTCCAGGGCGGTGATGAAGCGGGCGAGATCGGCGTCGTCGGCGCCTTTCAGGCCGTTTGTATCCTTTGGCAGGGCCTTGCCTGCCTTGGACTCGGCGGCCAAACTCAGCATGTCGAGGATCATGCCGTCGAGGCCCATGGTGCGGCCGTCTTCGGGGGTATAGATGCGGCAAACGCCGTATTCCCTGAGCTCCGTGATTTCGGCCTCGGTGATAACCCCGCCGCCGCCGCCAAACACCTTGATTTCGGGGCGGCCGCGCTGGCCCAGCAGGTCGACCATATACTTGAAATATTCGACATGGCCGCCTTGGTACGAACTGACGGCAATGGCTTGCGCATCCTCCTGGATGGCCGCCGTGACGACCTCATCGACGGAGCGGTTATGGCCGAGGTGGATGACCTCGGCGCCGGCGCCTTGCAGAATCCGGCGCATGATGTTGATGGCGGCGTCATGGCCGTCAAACAGGCTGGCCGCAGTGACAAACCGGACTGGTGGCCCGGACTTGGCTGTTTTGGACCGAATGGTCCTTTTAGCAGCGGTGCTTTCCCCCTTTTTGCCGATTTTCTTGCGGCTGGAGGCGCGAAGGATGGCGTCGGCCACGGCTCAGGCTCCTGTTTTCGGCTCTTGAATTATTAACGCTTGTTATTGATTGCTTTCCGTTTACGTAAACGTAAACTAATTGCCGGTCCCGGTAAAGCTCTTGAATCTCCGATTCCAGGCTTCTAGTCTTCGGAAAATACAATCAGGATCAAAACCTTGAAACACGTCGACAAAAGAATGGATGGCCGCTTTCCCCGCATCCGCATGCGCCGCAACCGCCAGGACGCGTGGTCGCGGGCGATGGTTTCGGAAAACACGCTTTCCGCCGCCGATCTGATGTGGCCGGTTTTCATTACCGAAGGCGGCGATACGGTCGAGCCGATTGCCTCGATGCCCGGCGTTAACCGGCTTGGCATTGACGCCCTTGTCGACGCCGTCGCCGAGGTTGCCGACCTGGGCATTCCCGCCATCGCCCTGTTTCCGTACACCGATGACAGCCTCAAAACGCCTGAGGCGGAACAGGCCTATAACCCGGACAACCTTGTTTGCCGGGCGGTCCAGGCGGTCAAGAAGGCGCATCCGGGGGTCGGCATCATGTGCGATGTGGCGCTCGACCCCTATAATTCCGACGGCCATGACGGGCTGGTCAGGGATGGCCGGGTTCTCAATGACGAAACGGTGGAAATTCTGACCCGCCAGGCGGTCGTGCAGGCGCGCGCCGGTTGCGACATCATCGCCCCTTCGGACATGATGGATGGGCGCATCGCCGCCATCCGCGACGCGCTCGACGCCGAGGGTTTCCAGGATGTCCGCATCATGTCCTATGCGGCCAAGTATGCGTCCGCCTTTTACGGGCCGTTCCGTGACGCGGTCGGCTCATCCGGCGCGTTGAAAGGCGATAAAAAGACCTATCAGATGGACCCCGCCAACTCCGACGAGGCGTTGCGCGAGGTCGGCCTCGATATCGACGAGGGCGCCGATATGATTATGGTCAAGCCGGGTCTGGCCTATCTGGACATCATCCGCCGGGTCAAGGATGCCTACAGCGTTCCAACCTTCGCCTATAACGTCAGCGGTGAATACGCGATGCTGAAAGCGGCCTGCGACAATGGCTGGCTGGATTACGAGACGGTGATGATGGAGACGCTGATGGCGTTCAAGCGCGCCGGCAGCAACGGGATTTTGACCTATTTCGCGGTGGAGGCGGCGCGGCGTTTCAAAAAAGGTTGAATTCGGCAACCCGCATTGCCTCGCGCAGAGTCAAAAAACCTCGCCCGGTCTGAGACCGCGGCGAGGTTTTTTGTGTGTGGGGCGTTGGCTGCGTTAATCCTTGCTCAAGTCCAGCAGGCAATCGATATCAAGGACCACCATAATATTTTTTTCCAACCGGAAAACGCCATTGGAAAATTCCCGCCATTTGGGGTCCAGGGTGCCGGGATTCTTTTCGTAAAATTCCCGGGACAGGCCGATGACGTCGCCGATCTTGTCGACCAAAAGCGTATAAAGATCATTATCCAGTTCGACGGTGACACCCATGTTTTCCGTTTCACCGACTAAATCCGGCATCCCGAGACGGACACGAACGTCGATGACGGTGACGATGCGCCCGCGCAGGTTGATCGATCCTCTCACTTCCTTGGGCGCCAGGGGGATCGGCGCGATTTTGTCCGGGGTCAGGATATCCTGAACCCGGAGCACCGGAATCCCGAACATCTGTTTGCCGATGTAAAAGGTTACATAGTCTTCAATATCCTTACCCGGGTGGGTGGATAACTGTTGATGATCGCTCGGCACAATTTCTACTTCCGTTGTTGCGAGGGCTACTGACATGTTGGTCTCTCCAGCGCTTATTTACTCTTAAAAAATAATAACTTCAATCATGACCATGCGGTTGCCGCCCATCTGGAAGGCCTTCAAAGCGGCCTTGAAATCAACGCTCAACATGGTTTCATTCGATCCTTCAACACGCCATCAATCTAGCGGTGGAAATCCCTCATAAACAAATTTTTTTCCGGGCGCGCCTTCAAAAATTCCAGGACGCTGGCGGTCTTCGTCGCTCAAGTAGGCGTAATTCTCATAAACCAATAATTCATCAGCCATGGCCCATGTGTTCTCAGTAGCCGATAAACCGTGGCTTACTGGGCGCTTATCCTATCGGCGGTATGTTTCGCTTTGATGTCTGAAATGCGTCCATTGATGACAGAGCGTATAGAGGTGATGGGGTGGACGGCCCCCGCTCCCCGGCATCAAAGTGCCATATGGTGGTCGGTTTCCATTACTCAAATTGATATTGAGTCCCAACAGAGTTGCACAAAATTCGGTCGCCAAGCCGAGTCTTCAGCACATCGATCGCTGCTAGCCCAGTGCAGTGCATAGGCACTATAAAATCCGGGTCCAACGCAGCGAGGTCATCAACAGTTTTCTCAACACGCTCATCTGAAGCCCCGGTGAGGTGGAATCCTCCCAGAATGGCATGGACATCCTCCACACCAGTCACTTCTTGCGCATGCCGAACCGTGTTCACAATACCAGCGTGGCAGCAGGCCGTCAGCACGACCAAGCCCTTGCCATCCAGCTTATAAATAAGCGCCTGTTCTCCGGGCATCTCGTCGGCCAAGTTTCGATCTTCTGGGCCGACTCTTAATGGCGTTGGCCCAGATTCGTAATCGGTGTGTCTTTTGATTTCACCACTGATCATGGCTTGTTCTTTGATGATCAATGGATGTTCCACTGTCACGATCTCGAGGCCCTCCCGTTTGAAATCGTCGCTGA
Organism: Pseudomonadota bacterium; assembly: GCA_027624235.1. Classification (GTDB taxonomy): domain Bacteria; phylum Pseudomonadota; class Alphaproteobacteria; order Rhodospirillales; family Casp-alpha2; genus Casp-alpha2. The sequence goes on from JAQBYB010000010.1 coordinate 51,542, forward strand.
AATTGGCTTTGCTCATCATGGCCTCCTTGCCTCAAATTTAGGGAAGAAAGCGTCTATGAATCTAGGGGCTATTCAAATAGCCCCGGTGGACATTACCTAGACTCTTAAACGATGCCGCGACGGCGAAGTTCGGCGACCTTATCGGCATTGATCCCCAGCAATTCGCCGAGGACTTCCTCGGTGTGCTGGCCCAGCAGCGGCGGCGCATGGCGGTAATCGGGGCCGGTTTTTGACATCCTGATCGGGCTGGCGATCAGGTGGACCGGGTCTGTGCCGGTCAATGGGTGGGGCATATCCAGGCCCATGCCGCGGGCCTGGACCTGTTCATCGGCGAAGACTTGCTCAATGGTATTGATGGGGCCGCAGGTGACATTGACTTTTTCCAGGCCTTCGACCCAATGCCTGGTCGGCTTGGCGGCGATGACGGCTTGCAGTTTTTCGACCAATTCGACGCGGTTGCGGACCCGAAGCTGATTGGTCTTGTAGCGATCATCCTCAGCCAGTTCCGGGACTTCGGCGAAGTCGCAAAAACGCTGGTACTGGGTATCATTGGCGGCGGCCAGCACCATGTCCCCGTCGGCGGTGGCGAAGGCCTGATAGGGAACGATGTTGGGGTGGGCATTGCCGATCCGCTTCGGCGTTTCGCCGGTGGCCAGATAGTTGAGGCCCAGGATGGACAGCGTCGCGGTCATCGTATCGAGCATGCCGATATCGATGTGCTGGCCTTCGCCGCTGATTTCGCGGTGGCGAAGGGCGGCGTTGATGGCGACCGACGCGTACATCCCGGCCATCAGGTCGGCGATCGGAATGCCCGCCTTCTGCGGCCCTCCGTCCGGTTCTCCGGTGACGCTCATGAACCCGCCCATGGCCTGGATCAGGACATCGTATCCGGGGCGTTCGGCATACGGCCCGGTGTGGCCGAAGCCGGTGATCGAACAATAGATCAGCCCGGGGTTGTCGGCCTGAAGCTGGTCATAGGACAGGCCATACTTGGCCAAGCCGCCGACCTTGTAATTTTCGACCAAAATGTCGGACTGCGCGATCAGCCGCCGGGCCAGGTCCTGGCCTTCCTGTTCGGCAATATTCAGCGTTATTGAGCGTTTGTTGCGATTGGAACTGCAATAATAGGCGCTTTGATCGGTGTCGTCGCCGGCGTCGTTTTTGATGAACGGCGGCGCGAAACGCCGGGTGTCGTCGCCCGTATTCGGCTGTTCGATCTTGATGACGTCGGCGCCAAGGTCGCCAAGAATCTGCGTGCACGTCGGCCCGGCCAGAATCCGGGTCAGATCAAACACCCTTAAGCCATGCAGGGGACCGGTCATGGGATTTAGCAGCCTTTATCAATCGTCAAGGAAAGCATCGGCGTGTGGATCGCGGGTATTCTTATAACGGAACAAAGCCGAGGGCGGCAACCGGGTCGTTAAATTTGGGCGACAGAACCCGGAACTTGGCTTTGTTTATGAATTATGGTCCCTTGATCTATCGTGGAGACAAAGGAACGCCCTTGGTGATGAAGCGGTTTTTTATATTTTTGGCTACGGGATTGACGTCGCTGGTGGCGGTGGTGGGGATTGCCGGCTGGGCGTGGATTCAATCGACCTTGCCGATGACCAACGGCTCTATTGAGGTTGGTGTTCTTAAATCTCCGGTCGATATCATGCGCGATGCAAACGGCATTCCTCATATCTTCGCCAAGTCCAGCAGCGATGCTTATTTCGCCCTCGGCTTCAGCCATGCCCAGGACCGCTTTTGGCAGATGGAGTCGATGCGCCGTTTCGGGGCCGGGCGGTTGTCCGAAATTGTTGGTCCCTTGGCGTTGGCGTCGGACAAATGGATGCGGACCTTGGGGCTGTACCGGTTGGCCGAACAGAAGGTCGCCCAATTGCCGGCGGCTACCCGCGAAGCGTTGGATTTTTATGCCGCCGGGGTCAATGCCCGGCTCAAGAAAAGCCAAAAACTGCCTTGGGGCGTGGCGGCGCCTGAAATCGGTGTTCTTCGCTATAGCCCCGAACCCTGGCGGCCCGCCGACTCGATGGCCTGGGGAAAGATCATGGCGTCCCATCTGGGTCGCAATTGGCGCGACGAAATTCTACGCGCCCGGCTGGCCCGCAAATTGTCGGCCAAGCAAGTCGGAGAATTATGGCCGGTCTACCCGGCCGATGCCCCCCGGACCATGGAAAAAGCGACGGCGTTAATGCAGGGTATGGACCTGGAAAAACTATCGGCCCTGTCCCCGGATCCCGCCGGCCTGCCGCAGGGCGCATCGAACGCCTGGGTCATTGCCGACAAAAAGACGCTCAACCGGGGCGCCATTCTGGCCAACGATCCGCATCTGGCGTTCAGCGCCCCGATCCTTTGGTACATGGCCCGTATTCAGGCGCCGGACCTTGACGTCACCGGCGCCACTGTCCCTGGCGTTCCGTTCACCATCCTGGGCCATAACGGGGTCATCGCCTGGGGCATGACCAGCACCCAAAGCGATATCACCGATTTGTTCGTCGAACAGGTCGATGAAAGCGGCCAGAAATATAAAACGCCTGATGGTTGGCAGGCGTTCGAAACACGGACTGAAACCATTGCCGTCAAGGGCGCCGCAGCGGTTATTCTCAAGGTTCGGGAATCCCGCCACGGGCCGATCATCTCCGATCTTCTCGACGGCCCCCGCGCCGTCGCCGGAAAGGGCGCGGTGATGGCCTTTTCGGCGTCTTACCTGGAACCGGAAGACCTGACGGCGGATGCCTTTTACCGGATCAACCGGGCCAAAAACTGGGAGTCCTTCAAAGCCGCGTTGAAAGATTTCCAAGGCCCCCAAAGCAATTTCTTTTTTGCCGACACCCAGGGGGATATCGGCTTTCTGGCCGCCGGGCTGGCCCCTATCCGCCGCCGCGGCTGGGGGCTTGTTCCCAGTCCGGGCTGGGATGGGCTGACCGATTGGAACGGTTACGTGCCTTTCGATGAGCTTCCCTCCATTTACAACCCGGCGTCGGGGCGCATCGTCAATGCCAATAACAGCATCACCCCCGAGGGCTATCCGCATTTTCTTTCCTTTGACTGGTCGCCCGGATACCGGGCCAAGCGAATCCTTGATGTGGTGGATGCTCAGGACCAGTCCGTTCACGCCACCTCCAAGCTTCAGCAAGACGACGTATCGGAAATGGCCCTGCATCTTCTGCCGATGATGATGATGGATATTGAACCGAAAGACGAAAGTGCCCGTAAAGCTCTTGCCATGCTGGAAAAATGGAAGGGCAATATGTCCAGGGGGCGGCCGGAGCCGTTGATTTTTTCGACCTGGCTGTACGAGCTCAACCGGGCCATTTACGGCGATGAACTGGGCGAGTTGTTCCAGGATTACCTGACCCTGAGGCCGCGGTTCATTGTTTCTGTTCTAAACAATCGGCAGTCCTGGTGCGACAACGTCAACACGCCGGAAACCGAAGATTGCAACGGTCGCATCCGAATAGCGTTCAAAACCGCCCTCGACAGGCTCAAGGATTCTTTCGGCAATGACATGAACGCCTGGCAATGGGGGGCCGTTCACAAGGCTTGGTTCGCCCATCCGATGCTGTCGTCCATTCCCTTTCTCAAGCGGTTCGGCGACCTGGAAATTGAGGCCGACGGCAGCAATTACACCGTCAATCGCGGCGCCAGCCACGTCAACAACCCGGAACGAACGTTCAAGGACATTCACGGGCCCGGTTTTCGCGCCGTGTATGACCTTGAAGACTTGCGCCGGTCCCGTTTTATCATCGCCACCGGCCAGTCCGGCAACCCAGCGTCTGAGCATTACAAGGATCTGTTGGTTGAATGGCGCGACGGTCGCTATCGGCGCATGGGCCAGTCCCGCGCCGTCATGAAAACCGCTGGCGACATTCTGGTGCTGAACCCGAGTGCGCAGAAACGCTGATCATAGACTAAAGGGCATCGCCGTGACCGTGACCATCGAAGATATCCGCGCCGCCGCCGAGTTACTTGAAGGTAAGATCGTGAGAACGCCGTCGGTGCGTTCCGGTGCGTTGTCGGACCTTTGCGGCGCCAATATCGTCCTCAAACTGGAAAATCTGCAACGCACCGGCTCGTTCAAGCCACGCGGCGCTTTCATTAAACTGTCGGGGCTAACGGATCAGGAAAAGACGTCAGGCGTCGTTGCCGCGTCCGCCGGCAATCATGCCCAAGGTGTCGCCTATCATGCCCGCAACTTGAAGATCCCGGCGACCATTTTTATGCCGGAGGGAACGCCGTTCACCAAGGTCGGCTGCACCGAGGCGTTGGGCGCCAAGGTCGTGCTTTGCGGCGCCGGGCTGACCGAAACCCGCGTGGCGGCGATCCGCCAGTGCGAGGAACAGGGCCAAGTCTTCGTGCATCCCTATGATGACGAAAAGATCATCGCCGGACAGGGCACCGTCGGGCTGGAACTGTTGAGTGATGCGCCGGACCTGGACGTGATGGTAGTGCCTGTCGGCGGAGGTGGCCTGCTGGCCGGCTCGGCGGTGGCGGCCAAGGCCCTGAAGCCGGACCTGGAGATCATCGGCGTCGAGGCCGAACTGTATCCGTCCATGTCGCAAGCGCTTGCCGGTGGCCCGCCTGCCGCAAAAGGCAACAAGGCAACTTTGGCCGAGGGCATCGCCGTCAAGGAACCCGGCGTATTGACCAAACCGCTGATCGCCGAACTGGTGTCGGACATCCTCCTGGTCGGCGAGGCGGCGCTGGAATCAGCGGTGCAAACCTACCTGGAAGTCCAGCGGCTGGTTACCGAAGGCGCCGGGGCGGCGTCGTTGGCGGCGGTGATGGAAAACAAGGACCGGTTCAAGGGCAAAACCGTCGGCCTGGTGGTCTCCGGCGGCAACATCGATTCCCGTCTGTTGTCATCGGTACTGATGCGGGGGCTTGTCCGCGAAGGCCGGATGGTGCGGTTGCGCATCGAAATCTCCGACACGCCGGGGTCCTTGTCGCGGGCTTCGGGGCTGATCGGTGACAGCGGCGGCAACATTGTCGAGGTCTTTCACCAGCGGCTGTTCTACGACATTCCGGTGAAGCAGACGGAAATCGATGTCGTCATTGAAACCATCGATTCCTCGCATGTCGATGATATCATCAAGGCATTGGTGAACGCCGGCTTTCCGACCCGGCTGTTGGGCGCGACCTCGTTGGAATCGAGGGCTTATACCAACTTGCAAAAAGAATCATTGATGCGCCCAATCTCTCAGTCCGATTGACATAATTCTCCACG
>JAQBYB010000082.1 GCA_027624235.1 Pseudomonadota bacterium
TAACAGCGGACATTGACCTTGCCATTCGCCTGAACGCCTCGAGGATTCCACTTGTCGCGTCGAAGAGCCGTAATCCTGTACAGCGGAATCGGTTTTCTAGCGCAAATCGCGAGCGGATGGTTACATCCGCGACGACGAATTTGCGTCTAAAACAAAGGCGTAGAGCATTTTAGGTGAACGCAAGTGAACCGGAAATGCTCTAGCAGGCTGCTGAAAAACCCATGATTTGGTTGAGTGAGCCTTCGAGACGGGCCTCCGGTCCTCCTCGGGGCGAGGGATAAGCTATTGAAATTCCTCATCCTGGACCGGGCGCGCAAGCGGGCGAGTCGAAGGATTGTTGCCGCAAATCCACTTTTTCAGCAGCCGGCTAGGTTTGAGCCTATGCCTGGGGACGGCGTTGGCGTGGCCTTGACCGGCATCGGCGCACTCGCTTGAGAAATTTGAGAAGAAACTCCACAAACGCGAGAAATACGCGCAGATCGTTCACGACAAGGCGCCGGGGTTCATGCTCAAGGATGCCGACGGCAACAAGGTCGGGCTGTCCGGATAACCGGGACCACTTCACCGGCCCAACGGAATCGGTCTTCCAGGCTTGGTTCTCTGTGGCGACGGCGGGGCTTTCAGTCGTCGGGCGGCCATTTATTCATTTTTTGTTCTTGCTTTCCCTAAAATATTATGATATTATTCCCTTGTATTTAAAAAATAGGAATTATAGATCGTGCGGCAGTTCAAATCCAACCCCGAAATCTATCGCCATCAAGGGTGCCATCCGGCGGAAATGACGACAAATGACGACGTTTTCGGCCAAAATTTGGCGCTAATTCATGTAAAATCAATAGGTTAGGTGGGTTTCGGGGCGTAAAAATGACGACTTTAGGACGACATCGTGACGACTTTAGGACGACAATTGGACGACTTTACGACGACATCGTGACGACTTTAGGACGACACCCCGGACGATCCAAAAGCGGCCTTCGCGGCAGAGACGGACGGGATTCAGCAACCCGCGGCAGCCGTCAGCGCCTGCCTTTGCCCTGCATTGACACAGGCCATTTGTCGCCCTATCTCTTCTGCGGGTTTGTACCCCATGCCGCCGCCAGCCATTTTCTTTCTATATTTCCAGGATGCCACTGAATGTTAGAAGCCATCGCCAAACGCCTGTTTGGCTCCGCCAATGATCGATTCCTAAGTGGGCTGAGCAAGGACGTTGAGGCCATCAACGCCCTTGAGCCGTCGCTGGAGGCGCTCAGCGACGAAGAACTCGCTGCCCGTACTCCGTGGCTGAAAGAGCGCTTGGCGGGCGGCGAAACCCTCGACAACTTGTTGGTTGACGCCTTCGCCACCGTCCGCGAAGCGGCCAAACGCACCCTAGGCGAGCGCCCCTTCGACGTTCAGCTTTTAGGCGGCATCGTCCTCCACCGGGGCATGATTTCGGAAATGAGAACCGGCGAAGGCAAGACCCTGGTGTCGACCATGCCGGTTTACCTGAATGCGCTGACCGGCGACGGTGTCCACGTCGTTACCGTCAACGACTATCTGGCCAAGCGCGATTCCGAATGGATGGGCAAAATCTATAAGATGCTGGGATTGACCGTCGGCGTCATCCACCACGGGCTGGAAGATTCCGAACGCCAGGCCGCCTATGCCTGCGACGTCACCTACGCCACCAATAACGAACTCGGGTTCGATTATCTGCGCGACAACATGAAGTTCTCCCTCGACGAAATGGTCCAGCGGTCTTTTTCCTATGCCATCGTCGATGAAGTGGACTCCATCTTGATTGATGAGGCGCGCACGCCGTTGATTATCTCCGGCCCGACCGAGGATTTCTCAGAACTTTACATCGCCATCGACAAGCTGATCCCCAGACTTGAAGAGAGCGACTACGAAAAAGACGAAAAGGCGCACGCCGTCACCCTGACCGAGTCCGGCACCGAAAAAGTCGAACAGCTTTTGAAGGACGAAGGCCTGATCACCGAAGGAAATCTATACGATCTTACCAACGTGTCGCTGGTTCATCACGTCAATCAGGCATTGCGCGCGCACATGATGTTCTCTATCGATAAGGACTACATCGTCAAGGACAACCAGGTCATCATCATTGACGAATTCACCGGCCGCATGATGGAGGGCCGGCGCTATTCAGAAGGCCTGCACCAGGCGCTGGAAGCCAAGGAAAACGCCGAAGTCCAGTTTGAAAACCAGACCTTGGCGTCGATCACGTTCCAGAACTATTTCCGGCTGTATCCGAAGCTCGCCGGCATGACCGGCACGGCAATGACCGAAGCCGGCGAATTTTCCGAAATTTACGGCTTGGAAGTGATCGATATTCCCACCAACGTGCCCTGCATTCGCCAAGACAACGATGACGAGGTCTACCGGACGGCGGCGGAAAAAGACGCTGCCATCATCGACGTCATCATCGCTTGCCAGAATAAAAACCAGCCGGTTCTGGTCGGTACCGTCAGCATCGAAAAATCCGAACACCTGTCGGGGTTGTTGACGAAAAAAAAGGTGACCCATAACGTGCTCAACGCGCGCTATCACGAACAGGAAGCCCAAATCATCGCCCAGGCCGGGGCGCCGGGTGCCGTCACCATCGCCACCAATATGGCCGGCCGCGGCACCGACATCCAATTGGGCGGCAACATCGATATGCGCATCTCCCAGGAAATCAACGAGCCATCGGATTCCGAAGCCTATACCAAGGCCGTCAAAGGGCTGCGCGCGGAAGTTGCCGGATACAAAAAAACCGTTCTCGAAGCCGCCGGGCTGATGGTGATCGGCACCGAACGTCACGAAAGCCGCCGCATCGACAATCAGCTGAGAGGGCGTTCCGGCCGCCAGGGCGACCCTGGGGCTTCGAAGTTCTTCCTGTCGCTTGATGACGACCTGATGCGGATTTTCGGGTCCGAGCGGATCGACGGCATGTTGCAGAGACTGGGCCTGGAAGAAGGCGAGGCGATCATTCATCCCTGGGTCAACAAGGCGCTGGAGAAAGCCCAGCAAAAGGTCGAGGCCCGCAACTTCGAAATCCGCAAGAACCTGCTCAAGTTCGATGACGTCATGAACGACCAACGCAAGGTCATCTACGAACAGCGCAAGGAATTGATGTCCGTCGTAGACGTTTCCGAAGACGTCAAAGGCATGCGCCAACAGGTTCTCGATGACGTGATCGGCAAATGTATCCCGGAAAAGGCCTATGCCGAACAATGGGACATGAAATTGTTGCACGAAGAAGTGCTCAGGCTTTTTGCACTCGATCTTCCGGTCGAGGCATGGGCCAATGAGGAAGGCATCGCTGAAGCGGAGATCCACGAGCGGATTTCCAAGGCGAGCGAGGATCGGATCGCGGCAAAGATTGCCAACTACGGTGCGGAGATCATGCGCGATGTCGAAAAAAGCCTGTTATTGCAATTGCTGGATCAGTTGTGGAAGGACCACCTGCTGACCCTGGATCACCTGCGCCAGGGCATCGGCCTGCGCGCCTATGCCCAGCGCGATCCCCTGAATGAATACAAGCGCGAGGCCTTTAACCTGTTCGAGGAAATGCTTGGCCTGCTCAGGGAACGGGTAACCCAGGTGCTGTCGCATGTGGAATTGGAAGTCGGTAGCCCCGCACAGATCAACCAGAGCCGGCATGAAATGATCGAATCACGCGAGGACCCGGCCTTCGTCGTGGAAAAGGGAAGCGATGGTTTCGCCTTGGCCCCGGTCATGCGGCGCCAAGCGTCGGATAAGCAGAACCCGGACGATCCCACTTCCTGGGGACGGGTGTCGCGCAATGCCCCGTGTCCGTGCAATTCAGGGCAAAAATACAAACACTGCCACGGCAAGCTGTCGTAAAGACGGTTTAATTTTTCCGCTGCCAGACAACGATAATATTGGCGGTCCAGACCACCGGGGTGACGCTCAGCACCTTTGACAGCAGCCAGTGCAGACAATCCTCGGCGCCCCTTCGGACCGGGCTTCCGCGGCGATAGGGGGCGAACGCCAGGGGCTCAAAACCGGCGGCGAGGCCAAGCTGTTCCAGGCTTTTTGCGGTATAGGCGGTTTTGTGGGTCAGGTCCGCGAACTGATGAATGCCGCCCCAGGGCGAGCCCATATTGGGGACCCTGGCGACCACCAACCCATCCGGCGCGAGCACCCCGTTGATCCGCTCCAACAGGCGGACCCCGTCTCCGGGCGAAAAATGCTCCAGAACATCCAGCATCACGACCCGGTCGAACGCGCTGGCGCCGGTGTTCGCATTGGCGCTGTCCAAATAATCCCAGATGTCGCCGACATGGACGTGCTGCTCCAGACCCGGCGCCATGGCCGCGACCGCATCTTTATCCTGCTCGACCCCTTGAAACCGGCGAACCCGCTTTTGCTTCAGGTAGGACAGGAACTCGCCGGTGCCTGAGCCCAGTTCCAGCACCGAGGTATCCACCGTACACAAGGCCGGCGCCCAGAATTCCCGGTCGTACCAACGCACATGCTTAGCCTTGACCACCGGCGTCTGGTAGCCTTTATAGGCGGCGTAACTTTGGTAAAAATCTTCCGGCTTGTCGATCCCCATGCATCCGTCATCCCTTGCTATTCCCGTTGCCCCAGAACCCTAACCGAACCGCCGTTGCTTGGGAACACCCCGTCCCCGCCCTGGACATTGGCCTGAATGAGCCCCAGGTGTATGATCCCTCCGATGACGTCAAAAAGAGGCGGTAAATCGTGAAAAAAAAATCTTCCAAAATTTATACCTATTGGGTCGATATTGTCGGTGCCTGCAATCTTCGCTGCCCGTCGTGTCCGCGTGGCAATTTCACCTCCGATGACGTCGTCGAAGCGCTCCCCGATGCCGGCCTGATGACGTTTGAGATGTTCAAGGACATCCTCCACAAGATCAAGGAAGACGGGCCGTCCCTCAATCCGCAGATCCACCTGTACAATTGGGGCGAGCCCCTTCTCCACCCTGAGGTCGCCAAATTCGTCGAATACGCGCTCAGCCAGGGAATGTATTGCGGGATATCGGCCAACCTGAATATCGACGGCAACCTCCGCGACGTGGTCAAAGCCGGCCCCGATTTCATCCGCGTGTCTTTGTCCGGTTTCCAACAGGAGACCTACGGCCAAACCCACCGGCGCGGCAATATCGAACGGGTCAAAGCCAATATGCGGAAGCTCCGCGACTACATGACCGAATTCAACAAAACCATCTATATCGAGGTCAATTACCACGTCTACAAGCACAACGCCGCCGCCGACCTGGAGAACATGATCGAGTTTTGCAACGAGCTCAGATTCAACATCAGCCCGGTTTGGGCCTTTTACCTGCCGATCGAAAAAAATCTGGAGCTGTTGAAAGGCAACGTCAGTGCCGAGGATCAAAAGCTCATCGACCTCTACGCCATTCCGCCTAAACGCGCGATGGAATTAGCGCTTCCCCACCGCAAACAGTATTGCCCGGTCCGCGAACGGGCGACGGTAATCAATTTCAACGGCACCGTACCGCTGTGCTGCAATACCTACGACAAGGCCCACATCGTCGCGGATTCGTTTCTGGACATCAGCCACGACGCCCTTCAACAGGCCAAGCATGACAACCCCTTGTGCGGACCGTGCATGGATAACGGGCTGCATGTGTTTCTCGCCTACGAAGCCGGCGAGATCATGGATGAGGAAGGCAACAAGGTGCTCAAGGAAATCGGCAGTCCCCTGGAAATCCACCAGTACACCGAACCCCACGTTATTTCGCGCGAAAAAGGCCCGCTCCCCATCCTGGCCAAGCTTGAAGAACAGATATCGACCCGCAAAAAGATACGTGGCCTGCGCGCCTGGCCGCATTACCTTGCCGCCATGGTCGGCAAACGCAGCGGATAAAGATCAGGAACGCCTCCACCATGTCTGATTGTTGGGACCGCCTGACCGTCGTTTTTATTGTCCACAACTCCGCGTCGGTGCTGCCCAACGTTATCAAGAGCCTTGAGGGCGCCAAAAACCTTATCATCATCGACAATGCCAGCACCGATGGCTCCGCCGACATGGCCCGACGCCTTCGCCCGGACGCCGTGATCATTCTCAACCCCGACAACACCGGCGTTTCGATGCCGTCCAACATGGCTTTTGAGAAGGTGAAAACCGAATTCGTCCTGCATATGAACCCGGACATCCATTTTGACGATACCTGCGTCAAACGTTTGGTTGATACCATGGACGAAGACCCCGGCGCCGCCGTCGTTTCACCGATGATCATTAACGCCAACGGCAATCAGGAAATCGATCTGATGGGCCCCGGTGAAATAGAGCACCGCAAAATAGAGGTGCCGCCGGAAGGACCGTTCTGCACCTGGTACGTCTGTGGCAGTCTCTGGCTGTGGCGGATACAGGCGATTAAGACGATCCACGGGTTTGACCCTAATTTTTTTCTCTACAACGAAGACGTCGATATTTGCCTACGGTCGTCGCAGGCAGGCTATTCCCTGATTGTCGAGCCGCGCGCCGTCATTCATCACGGCGGCGGCGCGTCTGAAAAAATCAGCCACAAGACCCGCTGGCGCAAGGACTGGAACCTGACCTGGAGCCACTTCTACCTAAAGAGCAAGCACCGTGGCTTTGATGTGGCCGAACGCGAAGCCAGGGAAAAAAGCGGCCAGTTCCTGAGAAATGCCATTGTCGGCCTACTTCTTTTGCGCCCTAAAACCGTCGTCGGACAACTGGCGCGCTATGCCGCAACGCAACGGTTCCTGCGCAAAGAACCGTCGTGGCTACGCACCGAGTGGGTCAACCCGCCGCCGTATTAGGCTTTGTTTTCAAGAAACCAGGCGTAGGTCCGGTTAAGCCCATCTTCCAGGCCGGTTGCGGACGACTGACCCAATTTGCTTAACCGGCTCGCATCCAACAACTTTCTCGGCATGCCGTCGGGCTTTTTGGTATCGAAAACCAGTTCGCCCTCAAACCCGACAACACGGACGATGGTTTCGGCAACCTCGCGGATGCTCAATTCCTTACCCAGGCCGACATTGATGTGGGCTTCCTCGGAATAAGCCTGCATCAGGAAGACGAGAACCTTGGCGGCGTCATCCACATACAGGAATTCGCGCAATGGGGTGCCGCTGCCCCAGACCTCCATGGCCTTGGCGCCGTCGGCCTTGGCGGCATGGGCCTTCAGGATCAACGCCGGAATAACGTGGGAATCTTTAGGGTCGAAATTATCGCCCGGCCCATACAAATTGGTCGGCAGGGCGGTGATAAAATCGCAACCATATTGACGGCGGTAGGCCTGGCACATCTTAAGGCCGGCAATCTTGGCGACGGCGTACCATTCGTTGGTCGGTTCCAATGGGCCGGTCAGCAGACAATCTTCGGGGATCGGCTGGGGCGCTTCGCGGGGATACATGCACCCCGTGCCTAGGTATAGAAGCTTTTCAACGCCGGTGCGCCAGGCGCCGTGAATGACGTTCGCTTCAATCGCCAGATTATCGTATAGGAATTCCGCTGGACGCGTGTTGTTGGCTAAGATGCCGCCGACGGTGGCGGCGCACAGGAACACAGCCTCGGGCTTCTTCTCGTTCATCCAGTCTTCGGCATCGGCTTGCCGGCGCAAGTCCAGTTCCTCGCTGGTGGTCCTCAGAATTTCACAATCGATGGTTTCAAGTTGACGAACCAAAGCCTGGCCGACCATGCCGCGATAGCCGTTGATCCAAACCCGCTTCCCGGTCAGTGAATAGTTTTTGCTGCCGCCGTCAGACATCATTATTCCCGTCAAGGGCTAGACTCTAGCTTAACCCCTTGCTCCCCATTTCCAGGAATTTCTCACGGCGGCGCGACTTCAGGATGCCGCCGTCGATCCCTGAAAGATCTGCCAGTGCTTCCTTGATGGAAGTGCCGACGGTCGCGATGGCGGCCTGTTTGTTGCGATGGGCGCCACCGATGGGCTCGTTGATGATTTTATCAATGACGCCGAGTTCCAAAAGATCTTCCGCGGTCAGTTTCAAGGCGTCGGCCGCGTCTTCGTTCTTTTCGTTGTCGCGCCACAGGATCGACGCACAGCCTTCCGGAGAAATCACCGAATAGATGGCATGTTCCTGCATCAAGATCGTATTGGCGGCGGCCAACGCCATGGCCCCGCCGGATCCACCCTCACCAATAATGGCGCAAATGATCGGCACCCGAAGTCCGATACAGGTTTCGATGCTGCGGGCAATGGCCTCAGCCTGTCCGCGTGCTTCGGCGTCAACGCCCGGATAGGCCCCCGGCGTATCGATCAGGGTAATGACCGGCAACCCGAAACGCTCCGCCAACTCCATCAGGCGCTGCGCCTTGCGATAGCCCTCGGGCCGGGCCATGCCGAAGTTATGCTTCAAACGGCCATCGGTGCCGGAGCCTTTCTCGTTGCCGAGGACGACCACGGAGTGGCCTCCAAGGCGGCCCAGTCCGCCGATCACCGCAGAGTCTTCGGCAAACTGCCGGTCACCGGCAAGCGGCGTAAAATCGTCGATCAGCGCGGTGATGTATTCAAGGGCATGGGGGCGATCGTGGTGACGCGCGACTTGAGTCTTCTGCCATGGCGTCAGCTTCGAATAGATATACACGAGAAGCTTATCGATCTTGCCCTGCAGTTTCGAGACTTCCTCGGCAATATTAACCTCGCCGGAACTGCTCAAATGACGCAGCTCTTCGATCTTGCCTTCCAGCTCGGCAATGGGCTTTTCGAAATCTAGATAACTATGCATGGGGATGTCTCTAACACACAATCGGCAGAAGGCAAAAGCAAAGGGCGGCAGGTCGCTCCCACCGCCCTATTTGCCGCTTATAAAAAGCTGTTTAACCGGCGGCCTTGATCTGTTCGGCCTTCTGAACCATCACTTCGGCCTGTTTGATCGAGGCGATGTCGATGAGCCGGCCATCAAGCGCGACGGCGCCCTTGCCTTCTTTCTGGGCCTGTTCCATGGCCTCGATAATGCGCTTGGCCTTGGTCACATCTTCCTCGCTGGGGGTGAACACATCGTTGGCCAGATCAACCTGACTCGGGTGGATCGCCCACTTGCCCTCACAGCCCAGTGTGGCGGATCGCCTGGCATTCGCAGCGTACCCGTCCGGGTCGGAAAAGTCGCCGAATGGGCCGTCGATGGGACGAAGCCCAAAGGCGCGGGCGGCGACAACCATTTTGGCAACCGGATAATGCCACATATCGCCCCAATGGACATCGCGGTTGCCGTCCGCGCCGGCATCGGTCAGCACGTGGTAGTCCTTGTTGGGGCCACCGATCACCGTGGTCCGGGCCTTGGTCGATGCAGCGTAGTCGGCAACCCCAAAGTGGAGCGATTCGTTCCGTTTTGAAGCGCCGGCTATTTCAAAGACATTGGCCATGCCGAGCGCCGTTTCGATGATCATCTCAAAGCCGATACGCTTTTCCAGCTTCATGGTGTCTTCGACCTGGGTGACCAGCATATCCAGGGCGTAGATATCGGCCGCCGTGCCCGCCTTGGGAATCATGATCAGGTCTAGCTTGCCCGGTGCCTGCTCAATGATATCGACGACGTCGCGGTACATGTAATGAGTGTCTAGCCCATTGATTCGAATTGATAATGTCCGCCCCCCCCAATCCAGGTCATTGAGCGCCTCGATAATGTTCTTGCGGGCTTGAACCTTGTCATCCGGGGCGACCGCATCCTCAAGATCGAGGAAGATCACGTCGGCGGGGCTTTTCGCGGCCTTCTCCATAAAAGTCGGGTTTGAGCCCGGGACTGCCAACTCAGAGCGATTGAGACGTGCCGTACATTGTTCGACGATAGTGAAACTCATGGGTATCTCCTTGAATTCGTGCGAAATCGAGAAATAAACAATTTAAATTTATTGGAATTCTCCATCCCAGTTTCAGTGTCGAGAGAGAATTCTATGTTGCACCTGCGAACATGCGGCAGATTAGTTTTGAGTGCAAGTAGGAAGGTTATTATTTTTACGCTTCCCCTTCAGAGAACGCTTGGCTCGATTTCCCGTGCCGATGTGGTACAACCACTCGGAAATTTACAAAATGGCCATCAAAGAGGGAACAGCCAACCATGAGCGACAAGCCCGTCATCCTGGTCACCCGCAAACTGCCTGACGCGGTGGAGGCCAGACTCAAGCGCGATTATGAGGCCCGCCTCAACCCCGATGACGCCCTGTATTCCAGGGATGAGTTGATCGAGCGCGCCCAGGGCGCCCAAGGGATCCTGCCCTGCCACACCGAAATCTTCGATGCCGACATGATCGCCCGGCTTCCCGGTGAGGTAAAAATCATCGCCAATTTTTCCGTTGGCGTCGACCATTGCGACCTGGCCGCAGCCAAGGATAAGGGCGTCGTCGTCACCAACACCCCCGATGTGCTATCGGATGCGACCGCCGAGATCGCCATGCTGCTGTTACTGGGGGCGGCCCGGCGCGCCGGTGAAGGCGAAGCCCTGGTCCGCACCCAGGCGTGGAAGGATTGGAGCCCCAGCTTCATGGTCGGGGTTCAGGTTACCGGCAAACGCTTAGGAATCATCGGCATGGGCCGGGTCGGCCAGATGGTGGCCCGGCGGGCAAAGTGCTTCGATATGGAAATCCATTACCACAACCGCTCGCGCCTGGCCCCGGAACTTGAGGACGGCGCCGTTTTCCATGCCCACCTCGAAGACATGCTGCCAATTAGCCAGTTCCTGTCGCTGAATTGCCCCAATACGCCGGAAACGGCGGGGCTGTTGAATGCGGATGTAATTTCCAAACTTCCCGACGGCGCTGTCGTTATCAACACGGCCCGAGGCGGCGTGGTTGATGACGAGGCCCTGATCGCGGCGCTGACGTCAGGCAAGCTGGCGGCGGCGGGGCTGGACGTCTTCAACAATGAACCCAACATCCACCCCGGTTACAGGAATTTAAAGAACACCTTCCTGTTGCCCCATATCGGCAGCGCCACGGCGGAAACCCGCGACGCCATGGGATTCAGGGCGTTGGACAATCTGGATGCCTTTTTTGCCGGTCGGGAACCGGGCGACCGGGTCGCTTAATCGCCTGTTGCGAACTGGTATTTGGTATGCCGCAATTTCTTAATCTTGGAACGGGAAGTTCCGGGAAATGTTGCTTGGACTATTTTTTGGCCAAAGCAAAAAAGGAGGGCTCTAGGGAGAAACGCCAACCGGTTGCGCATACCTGCAATACTGAATTGGTCCCGTGAAATACCTTGCCATCCAACAGAGAATGCTGGAGATTACCGGTAGCAACGGTCGCTTTTTTGATTTTTTTGAAAGTGGCTAGCGTGACCGGGGAATTGGCAAAAAATCTCGCGAGTTTTCCGCAAATCTTTAGTCCATGAAGGCGCATAAAGCGTCCCATGGGTCGAATGGTTCGATCTTTAACAAAGCTAATCCACTAGGGAGGATTTCAAGAATGACGACTAAGAAGTCAAAAGTATCACGGCGTAAATTCCTTAAAACCGGCACTATTGCCGCCGGTGTCGGTGCCGCCACCTTGGCGATGCCGAACGTGTCCATGGCCCAAACAAAGACCCTGAAGGTTCAGGCGGCGTGGGGCGGTGGCATTTTCCTGGAAAACGCTAAAAGTTACGTTGATCGCGTCAACAAAATGGCCGGCAAGGGTCTGAAGATCGATCTGCTGTCGGTTGACTCCGTCGTTAAAACCAGCCAGATGCAGGATGCCGTCCACCGTGGCGTTCTCGATGGCGCGCATTACGTGCCGGCTTACTGGTATTCCAAGTCGCCAGCGGCGTCCCTGTTCGGAACCGGCCCGTGCTTCGGCTGGTCGGCGCAGGAA
>JAQBYB010000083.1 GCA_027624235.1 Pseudomonadota bacterium
CGCGTCTTGGCGCTGACCGGCTTGCCGTACTCAAATGGGGAATATCAGCTGAGTTAGCCCCTTATCTTTTTATGGCGCATGATTGATTTCGATCAAGGCCGGCTACAGGTGCTTAATTTAAGTTTGCCGCACAACTTAATGATAAACCAACACAATTGAGGAATAGGCCAATGGTTTCACAAATCGGATCGAAACCATCAATTACCATCGCCGCTGCCCTGGCGTTGACCCTGTTCGCCGCGCCGGCCTTTGCCGATCATGTCAAAAGCAGTTCGACCACCACCGACGGGCATGGGGTTCGTTTGGTGATGCCGCTGATGAGTCCGGAACGGGGCTCGAAAATATTTGTTTCCAAGGGCTGCGTCGCCTGTCATTCCGTCAACGGCGTCGGCGGTCACGACGCCACGGCCATGGATGCCCATAAACTGAAGGGCCTGATGAACCCCTTCGATTTCGCCGCCAAGATGTGGAACCATGCGCCGGCGATGATCGCCGCCCAGGAAGGCGCGTTCGGCGAACAGCTCTATTTCACCGGCGAGGAACTGGCCGACATTGTCGCCTTCATCCACGACGACGAGGCGCAACACGGCTTTACCGAAAAGAACCTGACGGCGAAGGCCATGAAGATGATGAACCACGGACACGGCGGCGCGCCCGCAACCGAAAAACACGCGCCGGAAATCGGCCATCAGGAAAAACCCCAACCGTCCGGCCACGGTCACGGGCCCGATAGCAAACCGCACAAGGATTGATTTTTTTCCCCGGCCAAGGTGCCGCGGGCTAGCCTGCGATAGTATCCCTGACGTTCCCGGGGCGGCTCCCTGGTTGACCGCCTTGCCATCGACCGCGATACCCCGGGTCACAACGCCGGATCACGTAGCGCTGATTGCGCCGTACGCGCGGCTCTGAAATACTCGCCCCTATCATGGGGTGGATGAAACGATATCTGTGGGCGGCGGTTGCCGTCGTGGCGTTGGCCTCGGCTTCGCCGGCGGCGGGGCTTGCCGCAGTGCCCGAAAGCGGCCCACCGGCTTTCCAGGGATCCAATCGCCCTTTCACCCTTTTTGTGCCTGTCGATCCGGCCCCGGCGGCGCCGGTGTATACGCTCAACGGCGGCGTCACCACCCTCAACCGCTTTTCCGGCAAGGTGGTGGTGTTGAACATTTGGGCGACATGGTGCCCGGCCTGCCTGCATGAGCTGCCGACCTTGGCAAACCTACAGTCACGAATGGGCCGCGATCAATTCACCGTCGTCGCCCTGTCCATCGATGACGGCGGCGCGGCAGTGGTGTCCAGGTATCTGCGCCGGAACGGTCTCGAAAACCTTCCTGCCTACCTTGATCCCGCCGGGCGCGTCCTTACGGCGCTTAATGTCGGTACCTCCCTGCCCGTCAGTTTCCTTATCGATCATCAGGGCCGGGTCGTCGGCTATATGAAAGGCGCCGCCGATTGGTCCTCGCCACAAGCCAAGGCGTTGATCGATTATTACATTTCGCGCATTTCCCCCTAAGATGGCGACATGAGATTTATTTCGGCCATTGCCGTCTGCCTGCTGATCACTCTGCTGTTTCTTGGCGGCCCGGTTTGGTCCGCGCCAAAAACACCGGACCAACTGGTCATCGGCATCACCCAGTTCCCGTCGACCTTCCATCCCAACATCGATTCGATGCTGGCCAAGACCTATATCCTGGCCCTGACGCGCAGGCCGTTCACCGCCTTCGACAAAGACTGGAAGCTGATCTGCATGTTGTGCGTCCGGCTGCCGACCATCGACAACGGCTTAGCGGTGGCGGAGCGTACGCCGCAAGGCCTAAAAGGCATCGCCGTCACCTACACCATTCGCCCCGACGCAAAATGGGGCGACGGCAAACCGGTGTCGACCGAGGACGTCGTCTTTTCCTGGAAGGTCGGCCGCCACAAAAAAACCGGCGTCGGCGACATGGAGTTCTACCGCAGCCTCTACAAAATCGACGTCAAGGACGCCAAAACCTTCACCCTGCACTTCGACAAGCTGACGTTTGATTATAACGCCATCAATGGGTTTGAGCTGATCCCGGCGCATTTGGATGAGATCAACTTCACCGACCCGGCAACCTATAAGAATCGCACCGCCTTCGACACCGACACCACCAACAAGGGCCTCTATTTCGGCCCTTATCTGATTGCCAAGGTGATCAGCGGCTCGCACGTGGTGCTGGAACCAAACCCGACGTGGTGGGGCAAAAAACCGGCGTTCAAGCGCATCATCGTCAAGGTCATTCCGAACACCGCCGCCTTGGAAGCCAACTTGCTGTCCGGCAACATCGACATGATCTCCGGCGAATTGGGGTTGACCGTCGATCAGGCGCTGGCCTTCGAAAAACGCCAAGGGGCCAAATTCAATATCATCTATAAACCCGGCCTGGTTTACGAGCACCTGGACCTCAACCTGGACAACCCGATCCTCAAGGACATCCGGGTGCGCCGGGCGCTGATTCTGGGCATCGACCGAAACGCGATTAGCAATAAACTGTTCGCCGGTCGCCAGCCGGTGGCGCACTCCAGCGTCAATCCCCTGGACTGGGTTTATGCCAAGGACATTCAACAATACCCGTACGACCCGAAACAGGCGTCGAGGCTGTTGAACGAGGCCGGTTGGTCGGTGCGCAAGAACGGCATCCGCCATAACAAGAAAGGCGAACGGTTGACGCTGGAGCTGATGACCACCGCCGGCAACCGGTCGCGCGAACTGGTCGAGCAAGTGCTGCAAAGCCAGTGGAAGGGATTGGGCATCGATGTGCGGATCAGGAACGAGCCGGCCCGCGTATTCTTCGGCCAGACGGTGACGGAACGGAAATTCACCGGACTGATCATGTACGCCTGGATCAGCGCGCCCGAAAGCGTGCCCCGCACGACGCTGCATTCCGCCCACATCCCGACCTCGGGCAACAACTTCGCCGGCCAGAACTACACCGGGTTCCGCAACGCCGAGATGGACAAATTATTGGAAACCATCGAGGTCGAACTGGACCGGGGCAAGCGCCAAGAAATGTGGCGCCGCCTGCAGGAAATCTACGCCGCCGAGCTGCCGGTGATCCCACTATACTTCCGCGCCAACCCCTACATTCTTCCCAAGTGGCTGAAGGGCGTCGAGCCGACCGGGCATCAGAACCCGTCGACGCTGTGGGTGGAGAATTGGCGGGTAGAGGGGCGGTAATCCAGCATTGCCGAACGTTTATGGCCCCCTCCCCCACTTGACTCCCGCCCCCAAACGGACTATATTCCGTATGTTAGGTTGTTAGGCTGTTTTATGTCTAATCGTGATCTGGACATTGCCCTGCCCGGTCACTTTCGCACCGTTAAAAAGATATGATACTTTTTATAACAATATGTTAGGATATTTTTAGGTCATGACGTCCGGCCGATGCAAAATAGGAAAATGTAGACATATGTCGACGAATGTAGACATTTGCTTACATTTTTTTTGAGATTTGCCATAATACCGGGGAGTTTGCCGCCGCCCCGGAAAACCCGGCGTTTTTCCCGCAACGCCACTTTTCCGGCGTCCCGTTAGCGGATAGTTTTAAACAATGATCCACTTCCTCTTTCACCGGCTATGGCAATCGGCGCTGGTGGTGGTGGTGGTGTCGTTTGTCGTCTATGCGCTGATCGGCTTGATGCCGGGCGACCCGATCGACCTGATGATTACCGCCGACCCCAAGATCACGCCGCAAGACGCCGCCCGGCTGCGGTCGCTGTACGGGCTCGACCGGCCGATCCTGGAACGCTATGGCCACTGGCTGTCCGCCGCGCTGTCGGGGGACTTCGGCTTTTCCCGGCTGCATGCCAAGCCGGTGATGCAGGTGCTGATCCCGGCGATCGGCAACACCGTCACGTTGTTGGGGTTGAGCTTCGCCCTGGCGCTGCTGATCGCGCTGCCCGCCGGGATCGCGGCGGCCTACCGGCCCTATTCAAAGACCGACTATGCCATCAACATGGTGGCGTTCTCCGGCATTTCGGTGCCGCCGTTCTGGCTGGCGCTGATGCTGATTATTGTGTTCGCGGTGATGTTGGGGGTGCTGCCGGCCGGCGGCCTCGGCAACATCGGCGGCGCCGGGGAAGTCGGGGGCATCTGGGACAACGCCCGCTATCTGGTGTTGCCGGTGACGAGCCTGACCATCGCCTCGATCGGCGGCCACACCCGCTATATGCGCGCCGCCATGATCGAGACCCTGCGCCAGGATTACATCCGCACCGCGCGCGCCACCGGGGCCAGTGAGGCGCGGGTCCTGTTCGGCCACGCGCTCAGGAACGCGATGATCCCGGTGGTGACGATTATCGCGCTCGACTTCGGCTATTTGTTTTCCGGCGCCTTGATTACCGAGACCATTTTCGCCTGGCCCGGCATGGGGCGGCTGATCTTCGACGCCATCATGGGCAATGATTTCAATCTGGCGCTGGTGGCGCTGCTGCTGGCGACGGTGTTGACGCTGGTCTGCAACTTCCTCGCCGATGTCGCCTATGTCTGGCTCGACCCCAGGGTTTCATTTCAAAAGGTCGATGAATGACGACACTGTCCGCCCAAGGGATAAAAAGTGAAAGCATGTGGGCGCTGACATGGCGGCGATTCGTCAAGCACCGCCTCGCCGTCATCAGCGCCGGCGTGTTGGTGGGGCTGGCGCTGGCGGCGGTGGCGGCGCCGTTGGTGGCGGCGCTGATTGGCGCCGATGCGGAAACCGTCGATCTGTTCAACCGCTTCCAGCCGGCGTCCTGGGGCCACCCGCTGGGCACCGATGAAATCGGCCGCGATACCCTGGTCCGGCTTCTGTACGGCGGGCGGATATCGCTGTTCGTCGGCCTGACGGCGGCCTTCGCGGCGGCGGTGATCGGCACGCTGATCGGCATCATGGCCGGCTATTTCGGCGGCCGCCTCGACGCTTTGTTGATGCGCTTCACCGATGGCGTCATCGCCCTGCCGCTGTTGCCGCTGTTGATCGTGCTGGCGGCGTTGGACCTGGGCAAGCTGGGCCTGCCGGACGCCTTGGTGGCGTCGGAAAACATCAGCCTCTACCGGATTGTCGTGATTGTCGCCGTGGTCGGCTGGACCACGGTGGCGCGCCTCGTCCGTGGTTCGGCGCTTAGCTTGCGGGAACGCGATTTCGTCCGCGCCGCCGAGGCGCAGGGGGCGTCGGCGGCGCGGATCATGGCCGTTCATATTCTGCCCAATCTGGCCTCGCCGATCATCGTCGCGACGACGTTGTCGGTGGGCAACGTGATTTTGCTGGAATCGGTGCTGAGCTTCCTTGGCCTCGGAATCCAGCCGCCGATTCCCAGTTGGGGCAACCTGTTGACCAACGCCCAGGAACTGATCTGGGACGCGCCGGCCTTGGCGTTCTACCCCGGCGTGATGATTTTTATCACCGTGATCGCCTTCAATTTCCTCGGAGACGGGCTTCAGGACGCGCTTGACCCCCGTTCCAGCGACCGCCGCTCACGCCAATAACAGTTATATAATTATATATTTTATTCTGTAATGTTCGCTTAAGGAAACCGTTATATAAGTCACGCCATCAATCCTAAGGTGGGTTAGCAAGACACTATTGATTCTTTTTTTTGTGTCTTTATTTTTAGGAAACTAAGTGGTCCTCAATAAGAATAGAGTGATCGCCATGCTGCTTTTACCCGCCCTGGCGTTCCTTTCCTTTCCCAACAATGCATCCGCGGCCGAATGCCCGGCGTTTCCAAAATTGAGTTTCTGGGGCGATCTGTCCCACGACTCGGTGCAGAGCTACGTCGATAGCAAATTCGACGGCGATTGGGGCGCCTATATCGAAAGGATGGGCGACATCAGCAGGGGACTGAAGGAAATCCACGACCGCGGAAAGAGCGCGCTGGTCACATTGAAGGACCGCAAAGTGGTGCTCGAGGGCGGAAAGCTCGGCAACTATATACTGCTGTCCAAGACCAGGCTCAAGATTATCCGCTGTCTGGCCGAGGCGAATGATACCGCCGCCATACAGAACTTTGCCACCGCCGCCGGTGGAAACGATGCCAACACCACACCGGTGTCGCTGAACCAAATCAACGCCGCCAACGAATACCGGACCTACCTGAGGCTTCCCGGCAGTCTGGTTGCCAAACTGCGTAAGCAGGCGGTGCGCCGGAGCTTGGTTGAAAATCAACAGGTATCGGTGAACGACATCATCACCCGGACATTGAAAAGCGAATTCGGCGGCGCCGGCGAGTAACCGTCTTTCAAGAACCCTTCTCCACCCAACTCATGCGACATCAACTAGTGTGACATCAAGACCGGCACCGTCATGTGCGCGAGCATGTGTTTGGTGACGCCGCCTAAGACGAATTCCGTCCACCGGGCATGTCCGTAGGCGCCCATCACGATCAAATCGATGCCTTTGTCGGCCGCCCTCGACAGCAGCATATTGCCGGGGTCCATATCCGTCGTCACGTGTTCGGCCACGGTCTTGATGCCATGTTCGGCAAGGTGGCGGACGACTCCGGCGCCTGGTTCTTTACCGGAACCGTTTCCGGTTTTTTTTGGGTTAATCACCATGACGGTGACTTCTTTTGCGTCCGTCAGGATCGCCAAGGCATCATGAACGGCGCGACTGGCCTGAGAACTGCCATCCCAGGCAATCATGACGTTTTCCCCGATAGTCTCATATTCGCCGACATAAGGAATAATCATTGCCGGACGGCCTGACGTCAGGATCATGCGGTCAGGCATTTCGTGATCTGAGATGAAAAAGTCTTCATCCGGATTATGCTGGCCAACCACGACAAGGTCATAAAAGCGGGAATGCAGCGCCAACGCATCCGCGGTCCCATTTTCGACGACCCGCCATTCGGCCTTCAGATCATTCGAACGGGTTGCCGCGGAAAAGGACTCTTCCGCCCGCGCCGCGATTTTTTCCATCTCCTTGGCCTGGGCCTCGATGATGTCGGCGCTGATCTGAGCTTCCGCATAGGCCGGCAGAAACGGTTTTGACAGGACATAAAGCCCCGTCATCTTGGCGTCCCATGCCTTTGCCAGCCGCATCGACGCATTGAGCCGCGCCGGCGATGATTCTGAATTATCCACATGAACCAGAATGTCCTTGTACGCCATGGTCCTTACTCCTTTGCCGGCAAATTATTTGTCCTGCACTCATTAATATCGTTTATCGTTCCAAACCAACATGACCGCGATCAAGTCGCGCTGAATAAGGCTTGGGACAAGCCTCTGGATAACCTGTTTAAAAAATTTGAAAGTTGGGGATAATCTAAATTTCTTCATTTAGAACAAACCATTATATTGTGGATAAGTTTTCCATCGTTGGCAGGGCACGGGTTGAAATCCGGCCTCTACGGACAAATATTAAGGGCCTTGATAGACCCGGCTAAGGCCGTCACAATTACTGTTCCGCGTTGCTTGGCATCGCCCCTTTTGCAGCCATGACAATGTTGCCTTGCGCCAAATTATAAGGAACCCCTGACATGACGGACCGGATGAATTCCGCCGCCAGCCGTGACATCGCCTATCATGTGCACGGCTACACCAATCTCAAGAAGCACGAACAACGCGGGCCGATGATCATTACCAGCGGCAGCGGCATTCGGGTCACCGACGACAGTGGAAAAAGCTATATCGAGGGTTTGTCCGGCCTGTGGTGCACGTCGCTGGGGTTTCAGGAAGACCGGTTGATTGATGCGGCGACGGCGGCAATGAAGAAGCTGCCCTATTATCACGGCTTCGCCCACAAGACCGCCGATGTCACCATTGATCTCGCCGAAAAGCTTATTTCCATCGCCCCGGCGCCAATGTCCAAGGTCCTGTTTGCAAATTCCGGGTCAGAAGCCAACGACTTGGCGATCAAGATCATCTGGTATTACAACAACGCGCTCGGCCGGCCTGATAAAAAGAAAATCATTTCCCGCAACCGCGCCTATCACGGCATCACCGTCGCCACCGGTAGCCTGACCGGCTTGGCGCCCATCCACGGTGATTTTGACCTGCCCATCAATGGCATTCTGCACACCGATTGCCCGCATTATTACCGGGGCGCCGAAGACGGTGAGTCGGAAGAAGACTTTGCCAGCCGCTGTGCCGATAACCTGGAAAAAATGATCCTCGACGAAGGCCCCGACACCATCGCCGCGTTCTTTGCCGAGCCGCTGATGGGCGCCGGCGGTGTGATCGTGCCGCCCGCCACCTATTTCGAGAAAATTCAGCGGGTGCTCAAAAAGTATGACGTCTTGCTGCTCGCCGATGAGGTGATTTGCGGCTTCGGGCGCACCGGCAATATGTGGGGCACGCAAACCTTCGGCATGAAGCCCGACATGCTGACCTGCGCCAAGGCCCTGTCATCGGCCTACATCCCGATTGCGGCCTTGATGGTATCCGAGCCCATCTACCAGGCCATGGTCCAGCAAAGCGAAAAGCTGGGCCTGTTCGGCCATGGCTCCACCTATGCCGGGCACCCGGTGGCCGCCGCGGTGGCGATGGAAACCCTCAAAATATATGAAGAGAGAAACATCGTTGAGCATGTCCGCACCGTCAGCCCGCGGCTTCAAGATGGACTTCGGAAGTTCGCGGACCACGCCTTGGTTGGCGAGGTCCGGGGACTTGGCCTGGTCGGCGCCATGGAATTGGTCCGCGACAAGGACACCAAGGCCCCCTTCGAGGCCAAACAGGGTGTCGGCACCTACTTCCAGGCCCGCGCCGAGGAAGAAGGCCTGATCATCCGCGCCATCGGCGACACCATTGCCGTCTGCCCGCCGTTAATCACGGTCGAAGACGAAATCGATGAAATTCTGGGATGCCTGGAACGCGCCCTCGACGCCACCGCCACATGGGTCCAGGAAACGGCCTGACGGCGGCTTCAGGTCACGTCAGGTACGCTAATTTCACCTATTTAACCTAAATCAAGGCCGTTCTTCCGGCTTAAGGGTTAGTGTTGCGACCGTGATCTAAAGATTTCTGTTTCCGTTGAAGCTGAAATCAATCGATACATTTTGACAAACGAATGACATCAAAGGGTTATCTCCACTCGATAGGGTGAGGGACATTGAGGAAAGGGAAAGTCGATGGATGTGGCATTAAAACGGTCGAAAAAGTATATAACAGATGTATATAGTGCCCCCTCCGAAGAGACGGGGCAGCCCGTCGCGCACCTTTTTGACGAATCTGGGCAACAATCCATGGATTACGAAAAGTTTTTCACCGACAAAATCGACGCCTTGAAAGAAGAAGACCGATATCGGGTCTTCGCCGATCTTGAACGCAGCGCCGGTAATTTTCCCCGTGCTGTCAATCACCGGGACGGAAAGATCAACGAAGTCACGGTTTGGTGTTCCAATGATTATCTTGGGATGGGGCAACACCCGGACGTTCTTACCGCCATGCATGAGGGCATCGATAAATGCGGCGCCGGCGCCGGCGGCACCCGCAATATTGCCGGCACTAATCACTTCCATGTCCTTCTTGAACAGGAATTGGCCGATTTACATGGCAAGGAAGCGGCCCTTTTGTTCGGGTCCGGCTGGACGGCCAACCTGACGGCGCTCAGCACCTTAGGCGCGATGATGCCGGGCTGCGTTATTTTATCGGATTCATTCAATCATAACTCCATGATCGAAGGCATTGTTCATTCCAAGGCCGAGAAAAAAATATTCAAACACAATGACGTCGAGGATCTGGAACGGTTGCTCAAAGAATACCCTGCCGACCGTCCCAAACTGGTGGCTTTCGAGTCCGTTTATTCCATGGACGGCGATATTGCCCCAATCAAGGAAATTTGCGATCTGGCCGATCGATACGGCGCCATGACCTTCATCGATGAAGTCCATGCCGTTGGCCTGTACGGACAACGCGGCGGCGGCGTTGCCGAACGTGAAGGGCTGATGGATCGGTTGACTGTGATCCAGGGAACCCTGGCCAAGGGGTTCGGCGTCGTCGGTGGATATGTCGCCGGATCCAAGGCGTTTTGTGACTTCATCCGGTCTTATGGCAACGGATTCATTTTTTCGACCTCCATGCCGCCGGGGGTAGCCGCCGCCGCGCTGGCCAGCATTCGCTATTTGAAGGAACACAACGAGCTCCGGATCAAGCATCAGGAACGTGCCCAAACCCTAAAACGCCGTTTCACCGAAGCCGGAATCGCGGTGATGCCGTCTGTCACGCATATCGTTCCGGTGTTGATCAGCGATGCGGCCCAATGCAAGCTGGCATCGGATATTCTCCTGGATCAGTACGGAATCTACGTGCAGCCGATTA
Source organism: Pseudomonadota bacterium (assembly GCA_027624235.1). Taxonomy (GTDB): domain Bacteria; phylum Pseudomonadota; class Alphaproteobacteria; order Rhodospirillales; family Casp-alpha2; genus Casp-alpha2. Next base: position 10,253 of record JAQBYB010000083.1, read on the forward strand.
ATTACCCGACCGTGGAGCGAGGGACCGAGCGGCTTCGTTTTACGCCGTCGCCACTCCATACCGACGCCGACATCGATCATCTGGTATCGGCAATGAAAAAAGTCTGGGAGAAACTGGGCTTGAAACCGGCTGCCTGAGAAGCCTCCGCTTCCGCCGTCGAATGAGGATGCCTGTGTCCGAAAAGGGGCAGGAAATCCCCTTTTAATGGTGGATAGTGTGTGCCGTGCTGCAAATATCAAGAGATGGCACTTGTCCCGTCCATTCTTTGGATGGGATTATTGTTGAGCAAGTCCTGGACGCAACAGAACCAATATGAACCAACCATCGAAAATTAGTTCTGCCCGTGGCCGGGTCGCCGTCTATTGGCTGACCGGGGTGATGCTGACGCTTGTCTTGGAATCGGGGCACGGCAACCAGTGGCTGGGCAGCGCCGACCGCCACACCCACATGGAAATCATCGCCACGTTGCTGGCGGCGGTCGTCGGGGCAATGGCGCTGGTGCGTTTTTACGCCAAAAAGGATAACGCCTTCCTGTTCATCAGTGCCGGGTTCCTGGGCACGGCGTTTCTTGATGGCTATCACTCGGTCGTCACGTCTGAGTATTTTCAACCCTTCATGCCTTCGGATCTGACATCCCTGATCCCGTGGAGTTGGCTGGCATCACGGCAGTTCCTGTCGGTGATGATCCTCTTGAGTTGGTTCTGTTGGTACCGTTCTCAACGGCTTGAGTCTGAAAGTCCGATTTCCGAGCGGACCGTGTACATCTTCAGCGGAATTTTTACCCTGGCCATCTTCCTGTTTTTCGCCTTCGCGCCGCTGCCTGCTGCGTATAATCCGGATATTCCATTTAACCGGCCTGGAGAATTCGGCCCGGCATTGTTTTTTCTGTTTGCCTTGATCGGCTACCTGAAAAAAGGCCATTGGCGCGATGATTCTTTTGAACACTGGCTGATCGTGTCCCTAATCATCGGATTTATCGGCCAAGCCCTGTTCGTGTCCCATTCAGGGCAATTGTTCGATTACGAATTCGACGTAACGCATCTGCTTAAAATAGCCAGTTACATCTGTGTGCTGATCGGCCTTTTGTTCAACATGTCTTCCATCTTTCGCCAGGCCGAGGATGGTGAAGGACTCTTTCGAGGCGCCATCGAGAGCCTCCAGGAAGGCTTCGCTTACTATGGTCCAGATGATCGCCTGAAAATTTGTAATTGCTCACCCTGGGTGTTCCGGAAGGATCTGCGGGTGGTGTTTTTCGCTAACTTGGCAT
>JAQBYB010000084.1 GCA_027624235.1 Pseudomonadota bacterium
GAACCACTTTCAAGCAATATCGTGCCGAAGCGTTTGATGTGTGGGAATGTGCAAGTGTAGCTGCCTAATAAACAGTGACAAAGAATCTCTGCGTCCGCTGTCAGTTAATGTGACAATGCCTCCACGACCACTCCATCAGGGGACGACATTCGAATTAGTTAATTAACGTGACAATGCCGTTCAGGCGGCTTCGACGTCGGATTCAGATGCCTGTTTTCCCGAGGCCGCCTTCGACGATTTCGGTTCCATGTCCTGGGAGCCGCCGGTGCAGAACAGCTCGAAAATTAGCCCTAAGACCAATTCCGCGTCTTCGTTGCAGAGTCTGTAATAGATTTGCTTCGATTCACGCCGGGTTTCGACCATTTTATCGGTCCGAAGCCGAGCCAGTTGCTGGGACAAGGTCGGCTGGCGGACGCCGAGAATCTCTTCCAGCTCTCCGACATTTTTCTCGCCCTCGGCAAGCGCACAAAGAATCACCAGCCGGTTTTCGTTGGCGAGCGATTTCAGGAAGCTGCTGGCGAGCTTGGCATTTTCATGGATATCTTTCATGGTCTTATCTCTGATTTGCCAATACCGACGCCCCGTCTCAAGGCTCGGTTCCCATATATAGCGCACATTGAATGTATCTTCCAGAAAACATACGGAATAACTATAAATTAGGCATATACAACAAGGAATAATGGTAAAAGGCGTCTCTGAAGCCTCTCCTTAACCATGGGCCAGACTGTTCGCACCTGGAATTAAGCGAATCGCGAACGGCCTTAAAAGGGCGTAAATTCCTGTGCGGGATGATCCAAGGCATCCAACTATGATAGTCTGTGCGGGCGAGAGAAAGGCAAGCGATGTCAGGTGTCAATAAAATTAATGCCGGCGGCGTTGATAAGACAAATGCCGCACTGATCGCCGAATTGGAAGTCCTTTCGACCCGCCTCAAAGCTTCCGAAGGCCGGCGGAAACAGGCGGAAGACGCTCTTTTTGAATTCGAGGAACGCTACCGCAACCTAATCGGCGGATCGATCCAGGGGATTTTCGTCCATAAGGATTGGAAGCTGGTATTTGCCAATCAGGCCTTCGCCACCATCTTGGGCTACAACTCGGTGCGCGAACTGATGGCCCTGGATAACATTTCAGACGTCTTCGCCCCGTATGAAGTGGACCGCCTCACGGTGTTTCGTGACGCCCGCAAGCGCGGCGGCCGGGTTCCGAAACAATACGAATTCGACGTCATTCGCAAAGACGGCTCCATCATCACCGTGCTGAACATCGCGCGGGTCGTGAGCTGGGAAGGCGAACCTGCGATTCAGAACGCCGTTCTCGACATTTCCGGTCGTAAACAGGCCGAGCAAAGGGTGCTGGATGAAAAGGAAAGAGCCGAAAACTATCTTGCCATCGCCGGCACCATGATCGTGGCGTTGAGCCTCCAGGGCACAGTCACCCTGGTCAACCGCAAAGGCTGTGAGATCCTCGGCTACGACTTGATCGAGCTTCTGGGCACCAACTGGGTGGACATGGTTATCCCCGAGGCCGCCCGGCAGAAGACCCGAAAGGATTTCGAAAATGCCGTAAACGGCAAGACCAATTCCGTTCAGCATCTGGTTAGCGAGGTGGTGACGAAATCCGGTAAACGCCGCTTGATTGAATGGCACCTGACTCTGATCAGGGACTCCAAAGGCGGGATTACAGGGACGTTGAGTTCCGGCGAGGATATCTCCGAGAGGGAAAGAGCCGCGCGGGAACGCGATCAGCTTCAGGCGCAGCTTCGCCAATCGGATAAACTCAAGACCATCGGCACCCTGGCCGGTGGCATCGCCCATGATTTTAACAATATCCTGACACCGATTATCGGCTACAGCCATATGGCCCTGAGCGGGGTTCCAAAAGACAGCCAGGCGTATTCCGATCTCGAGCGGGTGGTTAAGGGGGCCGACCGCGCCAAGGAATTGGTCAACCAGATATTGACCTTCTCTCGGCAGGGCGAGCCGGAGATCTACCCAACGCATCTTGATGTGATCGTCAAAGAAGCCCTGAAGCTGATCGAGGGCTCGTCGGCGGCGAACGTGCAAATAAAATTGCAGGTCGATTCCGATTGCCCGCCGGTGATGGGGGATCAATCGCAACTGCACCAAGTGGTGATGAACCTTTGCACCAATGCCTTGAACGCCATGGAAAAGGCCGGTGGCGTGCTGGAGGTCATTCTGGAAACGTTTGATGTGGATTCTAAATTCACCAAGCACCGGACCGGTGCCTCTCGGGGGAAATATGTCAAATTACGCATTCGCGACACCGGCGAAGGCATGGATGCCGAAACACTGGAACGGATCTTCGAGCCTTTCTTTACGACGCGGGGCGTCGGCGAGGGAACCGGGATGGGGTTGGCGACGGTGCACGGCATTATTTCCAGCCACGGCGGAGATATCTTCGTCGACAGCGAAGTGGGCAAGGGCACCACGTTCGACATTTATTTTCCTCAAACCGCCCACCAGGTCAAAGCCACCGTGACGGCGGATGTAACCATCCCGGAAGGATCGGAACACATCCTGTTTGTTGACGATGAACGGGAAATCGGCGATATGGCGCGCCAATTCCTTGAAAGAGCAGGCTATTCGGTGACCACGGAAACCGATAGTGAGGAAGCCCTGCAACTTTTCCGCAACCAGCCCGAAGGCTTCGATCTCGTCGTCACCGACCAGGCCATGCCGAAGCTGTACGGCGTCAAACTGGCCGAGGAAATTCTGAAGGTTCGCCCCGGCATTCCGATCATTCTGATCAGCGGCTTCGCCGACACTATAACCCTGGAAAGTCTAAGGGAAAGAGGCATCCGAGACTACATCATGAAGCCATTGGTCGGCCCAGAATTGGCCCAGGCCATCCGCCTCGCGTTGGACGGCCCCGCCCTGTAGGGCTGCGTCTTTCTGGGTTTTTTTCCTTTCCGCGACTTTTGTATCTCAGGTAAATCCTGGCGACACAAAACGAAACACAATGAAATCCTCGGGAAATTTCTGCGAAAGAAAGCCCCCTCATAATCCCGTTGCTTTTAGCTCGGCAAGCCACGTTGGGACGAAGATCGGTTAATGACAAGAATTCTTATCATCGAAGACGACCAGGAAATCCGGGAGTTGATCCAGCGGCTGTTAGAACGGGCTGGTTATGACACCATCATGGCCGAGGACGGGGTCGAGGGCATGGAGGCGTTTCGTTCCGGTTCCCCGGATATCGTCATTACCGACCTTCTCATGCCGCGCATGGAAGGGATCGAGACGATCAAGGAAATCCGCACCATCAATGCAACGATCAAGATTTTGGCGATGTCCGGCGGCGGCCCCGGTGCGCCGGCAATTCAATTGAAAAAAGCCCGTGGCGCCGGCGCCACCGAAACCCTAGCCAAGCCCTTTAAGCCCGATGAGCTTATCAACGCGGTGAGCAGGTTGGTTTAAGCGTTTCAAACATTATTTAGACCACATTTAAACTTGGGCCACCGTAGCGGCGAACATGTATCCGCCGTTGCGGATTGTCTTGATGAATTGCGGGTTCTGCGGATCGACTTCGATCTTTTTGCGGACGCGCCCGACCCGGACATCGACGCTGCGGTCAAAAGCCGGCGTGTCGTTGGCGTGGGTGAAGTCCAGCAACTGGTCGCGGGACAATACCCTGTTGGGATGTTCGACAAAGGCCTTCAACAGATTGAACTCGCCGCTTGAGAGCTCGACGCTTTCCCCTTGGGGCGACGTCAGCGTGCGCGCCGTCAGGTCCAACATCCAATCATCGAACGAATAAATCGTCGCTTCGAGGGCGGGCTCTCTATCCGTCTTGGACAGGCGCCGCAACACGCTTCGCACCCGGGCCAAAAGCTCGCGGGGTTCAAACGGTTTGGAAATGTAATCATCGGCGCCGATCTCCAGGCCGATGACCTTTTCCGTGGACTCGCCACGACCGGAAAGAATGATTACGCCGATTGAGGAATGCTCTTTGAGTTTGCGGGTCAGCATCAGGCCATCCGTATCAGGCAGCATCAAATCGACGATGGCCAGATCGATTCTTCGTTCGGCGACGATGTCGAAAACCTTGGAACCATCGCCGGCGGTCCAGACCCGGAAGCCGGCGTCCTTCAGGCAACGCTCGACGATGTCGCGGACATCAGGGTCGTCATCCACCACTAAAATCTTTGCGGAACTCTCATTGCTTGGCGTCATTTTAGATACATTCCGAAACACCTCGACATAAATGGACATCTACGATGATACGTTCTGAAAAACGCTGGAAACATCTCTCGGATATTATTTTACGCGCTGAGATCACAGGGGTCACGATTAAAGCAGGCTTTTTAAACCATATCGGCGCAACAATTTCCATCCGCACATGAGAGGAGACCATGAAATGGCAAGACTTCTAGTTTCAGATGAATATCCCCATGGCCATGACCTCGGCGCAATTCTTGAGGGAATCCGCATGGAAGTGCTCAAAAGCAGCCATCGGATGAGCCACGACGGAAATCCCCAAACCAGATATCTCGCCGGGCACGTCATCGATTGCAATAAGAATGCCCTGGACCTGTTGGCCCAGGCCATGGGCCTTGTCGAGACCCTGTTCGGATTTGGCGGCATGAAACGCCCTGTCCCTGTATCTGTCCCTAAATCTGTTCCTGGGCCGGCACCGCAAGCCGGCATTGCGAAGCACCGGGGCCAAAGACTCTAACAAGGGCGGTTCTCCGACAGAGAATATCCCGCCCTTTTGTTGCCGGATGTTTTGGGCCACAGTCCCGAAATGGATTTTTCATTCACCGAAGACCAGCGCCTGTTCGGCGATTCCGTTCAGGGCTTCGCCGAACGCCATCTCGCCGAGGGCGCGCTTGCCCGCGCCCATGCCGGCACCTTTCCCTGGGATATCGCCAAACTGATGGCCGAACACGGGCTTTTAGGCGTCACCATTGCCGAGGCCGACGGCGGCCAGGGCGGCACCCTGATGGATGCCATTATCGCGACCGAACAAATTGCTGCGGTGTGCCCGCGCAGCGCCGATGTATTGCAATTCGGCAGTTTCGGGCCGATCCGGGTATTGGCTGAATACGGGTCGATCGAGCAAAAAAGCCGCGTGCTGGCCAAGCTTCTCGCCGGTGAGGCGCTGATTGCCGTTGCCATGACCGAACCGGATGCCGGTTCCGCCGTCACTGATCTGCGCACCACGGCGACCCCGGATGGCGACGGGTTCAGGATCAACGGCTCCAAGATATTTACCTCGCATGGGCCGGAAGCCGATTATTTTCTGGCCTACGTGCGTTTCGGCCCCGGCGTCGGCGGTATCGGCTCGGTGCTGATCGAAAGATCACAAGACGGCTTTTCCGCCGGACAGCCGACCGGGTTCATGTCCGGCGATGCATGGACGCCGTTGTTTTTCGATAATCTGTACGTCGGCCCGGAAAACGTGCTGTTGGGTGAAGGCGGGTTCAAAAAACAGATTTCCGGGTTCAATGTCGAGCGTATGGGCAATGCCGCGCGGTCGCTGGCGTTGGGTCAATTTTCATTTGATGCGGCGCGGGAACATGCCTTGACGCGCCAACAATTCGGCCGCCCGTTGTGCGAATTCCAGGGCCTGCAATGGAAATTCGCCGACATGAAAATGCAATTGGATGCCGCCCGGCTGTTGCTGTATCGGGCCGCGACCAACGCCGACAAGGGCTTGCCGGACGCCAATGAAACCGCCATCGCCAAGGCCTACTGCAACCGCGCCGGCTTCGACGCCGCCAATGAGGCGATGCAGATTCTGGGCGGCGCCGGATACAGCCAGGACTCGCTGGTCGAATACTGTTTCCGCCGCACCCGGGGCTGGATGATCGCCGGTGGTTCGATCGAAATTCTTAAAAACAGGATCGCCGAGGGAATCTTTGATCGGCGCTTTTCCCAGCGCCCGCCGAAAGCCAGTTAAGATTTTATCATGGCTGATGCCGAAGTCGCCCAGGCCCTGTTCGCCCCTCTAACCATCGCCTTGATCGGCGCCTCGGGTGATGCGGCCAAGAACACCGCCCGGCCGTTGCAATATTTGCGCAAGCACGGCTTCAAAGGCGGCGTCTTCCCCATCAATCCCAGCCGCGACGAGGTCTTGGGCGAAAAAGCCTGGCCCGACCTTGCCGCCGCCACCGACGCGGCAGGGGGCGCCATCGATCACGCCTATATCATGGTGCCCGGCCCTGCCGTGCCGGGGATAATTTCGGACTGCGCCGCCGCCGGGGTCAGGGTCGCCTCGATCTATTCCGATGGCTTCGCCGAGACCGGCGACGACGGCGTACGGATTCAAGCCGACATGGTCGCCACCGCACGGGCCGGCGGGCTGCGCCTGATCGGTCCCAATTCCATGGGCGTCGTCAATGTCCACGCCGGTATGGGGATGACCACCAACGCCGCCTTGGAAGCGCCCGGCCTGATTCCCGGTCCATTCTCGGTTATTTCGCAAAGCGGCACGGCGCTGGGCGCGTTGCTGTCCAGGGGCCAGGCGCGTCGGTTCGGGTTCTCAAAATTATTATCGATCGGCAACGAAGCCGACCTCAGCGTTGGTGAGGTCGTCGATTTTCTGGTCGATGACCCGGATACCGGGGCGATTTTACTGTTCCTGGAAACGCTGCGCCGCGCCGAAGATTTAGGCCGCGCCGCACGCCGCACCGGTGCCGCCGGAAAGCCGGTGATCGCCTATAAGATCGGACGTTCCGAGGCCGGCCAGCGAATGGCGGTTTCCCACTCCGGCGCCCTGGCCGGACCCGACGCGGCGGCGACGGCGTTTTTCCGCCATCACGGAATCGTCCGCGTTGATACCCTGGAAGCGCTGTTGGAGACACCGTTGTTGATGACCGGCCACGGGCGGGCGACCGAACCGGCCTCCGGGCGGCGGGTCGCGGTGATGACCACCACCGGCGGCGGCGCCGCCATGGTGGTTGATCGCCTCGGGCTGGCCGGGGTCGACTTCGCCGCGCCACCCGATGGCGTCAGGGCGCGGCTGGCCGCCATCAACATCCGCGTCGGCGGCGGTGCGCCGGTGATTGATGTGACCATGGCCGGGGCCAGGCCAGACGTCTACGGCCCGGTGCTGGCGGACCTGCTGGCGGACCCCGGCAACGACGTGGTGATTTGCGTCGTCGGTTCGTCGGCGCAATTCCGCCCCGATGTGGCGGTGCAGCCGATTATTGATCAGGCGGACACCAAGAAACCGTTGGCCGTCTTTTGCGTGCCCGAAGCCGGAGATTCATTAGGCGCGCTCACCAAAGCCGGGATCGCCGGGTTCCGCACCCCGGAATCCTGCGCCGATGCGGTGTCCGCCTACCTCAATTGGTCGGCGCCGATTGTTGCGCCGGTTGCGGTTCTGCCGTCATCGGTGCAATCGTTGTTACAGGCTAGCGGCGGTGTCCGTCTCGATGAAGCGGCGTCGCTCGATGTGTTCGAGGCCTTGGGTATTGCTTGCACCCCCAGGCATGTGCTGGCCCCAGAGGAAATTGAGGGCGCCGCGCCGCCGCCGGACCTCAATTATCCGGTCGCGGCCAAGGTGCTGTCTGCCGACATCGCGCATAAGACCGAGGCCGGTGGTGTGGTTCTAAATATCCCGGACGCGGCGGCGCTCAAGCAAGCGGCCGCGGCGATATTGAAAAATGCCGGAAAGGCCAACCCCGACGCCGACCTCAAGGGTGTCTTGGTGCAGGAAATGCAAACCGGGCTGGCCGAGGCCTTGCTCGGCTACCGCCTGGATGCCGTTGCCGGGCCGGTGGTGGTGCTGGGCGCGGGCGGGGTGCTGACGGAAATCTACAACGACGCCGCCGTGCGCGTCGCCCCGATCGACATCGAAACGGCGCGGGAAATGATTGCCGAGGTGCGCGGGCTGGCCCCCATTCGCGGCTACCGCGGGCATCAGGAAGGGGATTTGGAGGCGCTGGCCAGCGCCGTCGTCGCCGTGTCGATGCTGGCGATTGCCGATGGTCCCGCCGTCGTCGAGGCCGAAATCAATCCGCTGATCGTCAAGGCCAAGGGCGAGGGCGTTTCCGCCGTCGATGGGTTGGTCTTGCTCGACGGCAGCTAACACCGGAAACTAAAACCAACAGGTAATATTTTTAGGAGGACATCCGACGTGACCCCAATCAATATCCAATTCACTCGTTTTTCGGCTTTTTACAGCCCGCTGATTTCGACCATGTCGGGCGGCTTCCTCGCCGCCGAGGGTCTGGAGCCGACGCATTCGATTTCCGCGCCCGGCGTGTCGGCCATCGACGCATTGCTGGACGGTTCCGCCCATGTCGTGCAGTCGGCGTTGTCGCAAGGGCTGACGACCCTGGAAAAAGGCGAGACGCCAAAAACCTTCCACTTCGCCCAGATCAATGAGATGGACGGGTTCTTCCTGACCGGCCGCGCCGTGGAGCCTGACTTCGCCTGGGATAATCTTATTGGGAAGAAGGTGCTGGTCGATCACGGCGGCCAGCCGCTGGCGATGTTCAAATACGCCTGTCACAAGGCGGGCATCAATTATGATGATATCGACGCCGTCGATGCCGGCAACGGCGCCAAAATGGACGCCGCCTTCCGCGCCGGCCAGGGCGATTACATCCACCAGCAAGGCCCGTCCCCGCAACAGTTGGAGCACGACGGCGTCGGCCATGTCGTCGCTTCCGTTGGCGAGCAGATCGGGCCGTGCGGCTTTTCCAGTCTGGCATCGACGCCGGAATGGTTAGCCAGCGACATGGCCAAGGCGTTCATGCGCGCCTATCGCAAGACGCGCGCCTATATCCTTGAGACCCCGGCCGCCGAAATCGCCGCCGCCGAGGCCCCGTACTTTCCCAATATCGACCAGACCGTGTTGACCACCACCATCGCCTTTTATCAGGGCCTGGGCAACTGGTCGCCGCACGTGGAAATCACCAAGGCGGCCTACGAAGTGACCCTGGACGTGTTTGAACATGTCGGCCGCTTGACCAAGCGCCATGCCTACGAAGACGTCTGCATGCCGCCGCCGGCCGAGGACTAAGACAGGATCGTCCGTTGACGCCGACCGACAATCCCTGGACATCGCGGCTCGGCATTCTGGTGATGACCCATGTCGCCGGCACGCTCAGCATCGTCTCGGTGCTGGCGATGGCGCCTGTTATTACCCGCGATCTTGGCCTCAGCGCCGCCGAATTCGGTTTTTTCATTACCGCGTACTATGGCGCCCAGGCGATTTGTTCCCTGCCCGCCGGCGGCATGGTCGACCGGGTCGGGGTCGGCACGTCGCTGGTGATCAGCCACGCGATCATGGTCGTCGGGGCGCTGTTGTTCAGCCAGGCCGGCACCTATGCCCTGGCGCTGGCGTCGCTGGCGGTGATGGGGGTGGGTTATTCGATTTCCAACCCGGCCACGGCCAAGGGGGTGTTTGAGTGGTTCCCACAGGAACGCCGCGCCACCGCCATGGGCATCAAGCAGGTCGGCGTCCCCTTGGGCGGGATCTTGGCCGCCGCCAACGGGGCGCTGGTGACCGCCGTCGCCTGGGGCCATATCATGATCGGCGTCGCGGTGCTGGTTATGGTCAACGGGGTGTTGTGCCTCAAGCTGGCCCGGTTGCCGACGACCGGAGGCCGACAAGCCGGGCAACACCCGCTGGCCAATATCCGCGAAGTCATGAAGGACGGCAATATCAACCGGTTTGTCGTTCTCTGCGGGCTTTACAATTTCGGCCAGACCAATTTTTTCGCCTTTCTGACGCTGTTCCTGCGCGACGTGCTCCAGGCCAGCCAGCCGATGGCGAGCCTTGGCATCGGTATCGCCCAGGCCGCCAGCGCCTTTGGCCGGATCGGTTGGGGCGTCATCAGCGACACCGTTTTCGGCGGCCGCCGCAAGGGGCTGACCGTGGGATTGGGCGCGGCGGCGGTGGTCGGCCTGATCGGGATGGCGCTGCTCAAGCCGGACCATGGGATCATCTTAGGGCTTGGGCTGGCGCTGGTATTGGGCCTGACCATCGCCTCGTTCGCGCCGCTGGTGCAGACCCTGGCGGTGGAATCGCCGGAACCGCGGTTGGCCGGATCGGTGCTCGGCTATAACATGTTGGCCACCCACATCGGCGGCATGATCGGCCCGCCGATCTTCGGCGCCATTGTCGACGCCAGCGGCGGTTACGGCGCCGGCTGGCTGGTGTCGGCGGCGGTGGTCGGGGTCGGGGTGTTGGTTCTGGTGTTTTGGTTCAAGGAACGCAAACGCTCATGAAAAAGGAAAAACGATGACAAAAGTTATGCAAATTCATCAACACGGCGGGCCCGAGGTGTTGTCCTGGGATGACGTTGAGCTTGCCGATCCCGGCCCCGGCGAGGCGCTCATCCGCCACACCGTGATCGGGTTCAATTTCGTCGATACCTATCACCGTTCCGGCCAGCTCGGCCACAAGGTGACGTTCCCGCTTATTCCGGGCTCGCAAGGCGCCGGCATCGTCGAGGCACTGGGGGCGGATGTCGAAGGTCTGAAGGTCGGCGACCGGGTCACCTATGCCAACCTGCTCGGCGCCTATGCCGAGGCCCGCGTTGTTCCCGCCGCCCGCATGATTGTCCTGCCCGATGATATTTCGAACGAGCTGGCGGGGGCGGCCTACCTGCGCGCGTTGACGGCGGAATACCTGTTGAAGCGCCTGTATCCGGTGCAGCCGGGCGAAACCATCCTCGTCCATGCGGCGGCCGGCGGCGTCGGCCAGATCATGTGCCAATGGGCGAAGGCGTTGGGCGCCACCGTCATCGGCACCGTCGGCACCGACGCCAAGGCCGACCTGGTCAGGGGGTTGGGCTGTGATCACCCGATCGTCTACAGCCGCGAAAACTTCGTCGACAGGGTGATGGAGATCACCAACGGCAAGGGCGTGCCGGTGGTTTATGATGGGGTCGGCAAGGACACCTTCATGGGCTCGCTGGATTGCCTGGCGCCGATGGGGATGGGCATCAATTACGGCACCGCGTCGGGGCAGGTCGAGCCGTTCCCCCTGCAAAACCTGCACAAGAAATCGCTCAAGGTGACGCGGCCGACGCTGGCCACCTTTATCGCCGCCAGGGAAGACCTGGAGGCGGCGTCGGAAGAAGTCTTTAAGGTGCTTCGCGGCGGCACGGTCAAGGTCGACATCACCAAAACCTTCGCCCTGAAGGACGCCGCCAACGCGCATCGGGCGATCGAAAGCCGCGCCACCACCGGCGCCATGATCCTGGTGCCTTAGGGCGAACTAACAGGCTGCTGAAGAACGGAGTCGGCGGCAACAATCCTTCGACGGGCTCAGGATGAGGCGTCGACACAGGCTCAGGATGAGGCTAATCAGTCACCCAAACCTCATGCCGAGGAGGCGCGAAGCGCCGTCTCGAAGCATCGTGCGTCAGTAAAACCTTTGGGGCTGTACCAGATAACCCATAAAAGGTGTTATCATGGGCAGTATGAGAAAAAGCCGCTTAAGCC
>JAQBYB010000085.1 GCA_027624235.1 Pseudomonadota bacterium
TTGCAAAATCTCAACCAGCCATCATCTAATCAGTTGAATTTATTCGACTAATTGCCGGACACTAGTGATGTCGAGAATATCTTTAATCACCTCCAGCAGGTGGTTGCCAGAGGCATTGATGTCGCCGGCATACTCTTTGTATTTAGGTGTCCCGAGGGGACCGAATAATTCGGATCGCAAGGTTTCCGAAAACCCGATGATGGAATTCAGCGGCGTTCTCAACTCGTGGCTCATGTTGGCCAGGAACACCGACTTCGCCTGATTCGCATCCTCCGCCCTGACCAGGGCCTGGCGAAGGTTTTCCTCGGCCTGCTTTTGCACGGTCACGTCCGTGTAGGTCGTGACGAACCCGCCGCCGACCATGGGGTTGCCGCAGACTTCGATGACCGCCCCGTCGGGACGCTGTCGCTCAAAAACATGGGGTTCGAACCGCTTCGCCAATTCGATCCGTTCCCTGACTTGGGCCTCGACGTCGCCGGGACCGTATTCGCCGCGTTCGGCGTTGAATCGAAAGGCTTGTTCCAGGGGAAAGCCTTTTTGGAAGAGCTCCGGCGGAAATTCGAGAAGTTCAAGAAACTTCTGATTGAAAGCCAGGACGTTTAAATCGGCGTCGATCATGGTGATGCCCTGAGTGACGTTCTCCAGCGTCGTTTCCAGCGCCAATGACTTTTCCGCCAGTTCCTGCACGGCTTTCTTGCGCTCTGAAATATCCGTGAAAATAGCCACCGTGCCGCCGTCTTCGGTCTTGCGTTCCGATATCTGCATCCACTGCCCATTGCGCTGCAATTGTTCGAGAGCGCCTTTAGGGTTTCGGAAATTTTCCAATCGTTCGGCAAGCCATTCTTCCCTGCGGCCTATGGCCTCGGGATAATAGTCGTTATCGAGGCCGAAACGGATAATGTCTTCAAAATGGGTGCCGGGGAAAATCGCCTGCCGCATCTGATCGTTGGTCACATAGCGGCTGTTGGCCAGGACCAGACATTCATTGGCGTCAAAAAAGGCGAAGCCGTCGGAAATGGTTTCGATGGCGTCCTGGAGGCGTTGTTCGGCCTGCTTGCGGACGGTGATGTCGGCGGAAATCGTCGCCGTCGACCCATCGGGCATGCGCTGATCGTGGATGGAAACCCAACGCCCATCCTGGCGGAGCATTTCGAACGGTCCGGCCGGGTTGCGGTGTCGTTCCAGGCGCCTTTGCGCCCATTTCTCTTCGTTGCCCTTGGCGTTGGGGGCAAGGCCAGTTGCCGCCAGGGCGCGGATGTGGTCTTCGAACAAGCTTCCGGGCAGGACGGTTTCGGCAACCTTTTGGTTGAGGCGGCGGAAGCCTTCATTACACAGGATCAGCCGGTCGTCGGGGCCGTACAGGGCAAAATTTTCCGATAGCAGCTCAATGGCGGCGGCGAGGCGGAGGGCGCTTTCTTCCGCCTGCCGGCGCTTCGTGATGTCCTGAATCGTGCCGCTGATGCGCGCCGGCTTGCCGTCTCTGCCCAGGCGCCAGGTGCCGCGGCCATGGACCGTCCGCAGGGTTCCGTCCGGGCGGGTGATGCGGAATTCGACGGAATAGGGCTCCTCCCCGGCGAGGCAGCGATTGATGGCGGTTTTGACCATGTCGTGGTCTTCCGGATGGATGCAAGCATAGAGGGTTTCCAGGCTGGGGCTGGTGTCGTTCGGCTCCAGACCATAGATGCGATAGGCCTCGTCCGACCACCAGCCTTCGCCGGTTTTAATATCGCGCTCCCAATTTCCTAATAGGGCGACGCGCTGGGCCTCGTTCAGCCGGGTCACGGCTTGCTCCAGGTTATCAACCAGCGGCGTCGAGATGCGGCGGAACAGCACCGTGCCCAAAAGGATGATCAGGACAGCGCCGCCGCCGGAAATCATCCCGGCGCGGATAAAGGGGCTGCGCAGTTCGGCCAGATCAATCTGGGCGATGATCCCGAGGGCAAGGGACTTGATCGGCTGGTAAGCGCCGAGCACCTCATTGCCGGCGAGATCGAGGCCGATGCCGACGCCGGCTTCGCCGGAAAGGGCTTGGTACATGTGCATGGCTTTTCCGGGAGCAAACGGAATCGGCTTCGGCGGCGTTTTTTGGCGGGCCCCGGATTGCCGGAACAAGAAGACGATCCTGTTACCTTCACGCCGCGCGATAATGGTTTCGCCGGTCTTGGCGAAGCCCTGGGCCCCCGCGTTGGATGCGGCGAACTGGTTGAGGGCCTTTCCCAGGACTTGTTCGGGAGGCGTTTCTCCCGTCGTAGTGAAATGTGCCGCCATGGCTTCCATGGCCGCGGCATGGCTCTGCGCCAGATGGGTCAATTGCCCACGTTTATCCTCGAAAGCGGCTTGATACAGCAACCATACCGACAGCACGGCGACCGCGAAGCCAACGCCGGTCATGATCCCTAAAAGGACAAGCAGTCGCTTGCGGTCACTCAATCAATTTCCCCCAATTTGGAGTGGCAAATCATAAAGCATAAACAATTTATTTGTGGGTGCGGAATATGTCCTGATATTTAACGGAGTCTACTGAATTAAGATACGCTCATTGATTGAAAATTTCCTTGGGCAGGGCCTTTTGCAATGTTTCCCGCGCCCGCAACGCTTTTTTGTCGCCCAAATTGGCGGAGCGATCAATCCACATAAAGGCCTGGAGGTCGTCTTTTTCCACCCCCTTGCCTTCATAATACAGAAAACCAAGGTTGTATTGGGCGGCGGCATGGTCTTGTTCGCCGGCCTTTTGGAACCATAGGGCGGCTTGCGCGTAGTCCTGGGGAACGCCTTGGCCCAGATAACTCATAATGCCCAAATTGTATTGGGCGCCGCTGTGGTTTTTTCTGGCGGCGCGCTTGAACCACTGGGCGGCTTTTTTGAAGTCCTTATCGACGCCGATCCCTTTATAGAAAAGTAATCCCCGCTTGTGGTCCTGATCGGCGTCGGCATCCGTAACCGGCGGGTTTTTTTTTGTCTTTTCCCCGACTGTCTTCGCCGGTGTTTTTGTAGCTGTCTGTTTTGGGCGGGAAGCGGCGGTCCTGGGCGCCGGGTTTTTTTCAACACTCGCCTTGAAATCCGGCTCCGTCGGCGGTGAGTCAGGGGAGGCTACGGGCGCGGTAGGCGGCGGCGATGGCGGCTTGGACGACACGGGGGGCCGGATGGCGCCTTTGGGCCGCAGCGCGGATAAATCGATCACCACTTTTTTAGCCGACTTAGCGTCGGGGGAGGCAGAACCGAAGATATCTGTATTAATCGAGTCGAGTCCGGCAAAGACGTCCGCGACGAGACCGGCAAAGGCGTTGGCGGCGTTCTTCTTGGTGGTAACGATCTGATCCTTGTAAGGCCCAAGGACAGGGGCGTCCGCGAGGATGCCCGAAAGCGTTTCATCGTCAACGAACAAGGCCGCGCCAGGAACCAACAGAAAGACCGCCACGGCAAGGCCTGCGATAATTTTAAGGAGTCGTTTTGCCATCGTTGCCCGTTTCGCTATTTCCCTTTCTTCAGGGCCGCCTTGCGAAGCCCGGACAGCGTCGCCATCGGTGAAACGGCATCAGGGTCTATACGGATTTCAATAATCGCCGGTTTTCCGGCACTGGCGGCGGCCTCGAAGGCGGCGGCGAAATCTTCGGTTTTTTCGACGATCCCGCCGTGCCCGCCGAAGGCTTCCGCGTACGCCGCAAAATCGGGATTAATCAGTTCGGTGCCGGAAATCCGACCGGGATAGTCGCGTTCCTGATGCATACGAATGGTTCCGTACATGGAATTATTGCCGACCAGAACGATGATATTGGCGCCGTGTTGAACGGCGGTGCCAAATTCCTGGCCGGTCATTAGGAAGTCACCATCGCCGGCGAAAACGACGACGGGGCGTTCCGGAAAGGTCAATTTCGCCGCCACGCCGGCCGGAACGCCGAACCCCATGGAGCCGCTGGTCGGGCCTAAAATGGTTCCGTATCCGCGGTAGCGGTAGAACCGGTTGGCCCAGGCGGCGAAATTTCCGGCGCCGTTGCACAGGATGGTGTATTCGGGAAGCCGTTCGTTCAGCCACGTCATGATCTCCCCCATTTGCACCGCGCCGGGAATTTCAGGGGGCACGGTCCAGGTCAAATAATCGTCACGAGCTGATGTGCACCAATCGCTCCAGGCGGGTTTTTGGGGTGCCAGGGCACGAAGCGCCTTGGCAATGTTTTTCATGCCGGCGTTGATGCCTAAGTCCGGCTGATACACCCGTCCTATTTCCTCGGCGCCCTGGTGGACATGAACAAAGGTTTGTTCGGGGTTGGGGATGTCGAGCAGGGAATAGCCGCCGGTCGTCATTTCGCCCATGCGGGGGCCGACCACCAACAACAGATCGGCCGCGCCGATACGGGCTTTCAGTTTTGGGTTCTGGCCGACGCCAAGGTCGCCGCAATAACTGGGTGACATGTTGTCGATGCGGTCCTGGCAGCGGAAGGTAACGGCGGTGGGAATCTCGAAGGCTTCGGCGAAGGCGCGAAAATCAATGCAGGATTGGACGTCCCAACCACTGCCGCCGAGGATCGCCAACGGCCGTTTGGCGTTGCCGAGAAGATCGCTCAGCGCCTGCAGATCATCGGCGCCGGGATGGGCCTGGATTTCCGCAGCTTTGGTTATGGTGGCGGGGGCGGCGCGCGCCTTGAGCATGTCTTCGGGCAGCGCCAGCACCACCGGCCCCGGCCGTCCCGCCTGGGCCCGGTGAAAGGCGTGGCTGAGGTATTCCGCGACCCGCGCCTCATCGTCGATCTGGCCGACCCATTTCGCCATTTCGCCGAACATGCGGCGGAAATCGATTTCCTGGAAAGCTTCGCGCTCGGTATGATCGCGGGCGATTTGGCCGATCAACAGGATGAGCGGCGTCGAATCCTGATAGGCGATATGAAGGCCGGCGGAAGCATTTGTCGCGCCAGGGCCGCGGGTGACGAAACAAACACCGGGCGTGCCCGTCAGCCTGGCATGGGCGTCGGCCATCATCGCCGCCCCACTTTCCTGGCGGCAGACAACAAGCTGAATCTCGGGAACGTCATGAAAGGCGTCCAGGGCGGCGAGGTAACTTTCGCCAGGCACACAAAAAACTTTTTCAACGCCGTTGATCTTCAGGCAATCGACAAGAATTTCCCCGCCGGTCCTCAAATTGTCTCGGTTGTCCTTGGGTGACATGGAACGTAGTTTCCTTTTGGCAATGGCAAGGGGGTCAATCGAAAAAGACGATAGCCCATTCTGGCCGACGGGGCACCCGTCTCTTTTGGAAATCCTAAATGAATTTTGAGGGGTGTGACGGCCATCACATCGTCTTTTATTAAAATACGGGATACTCACCTCTGATATTCACTTCACTCTCTCCTTCGCCGGCCCCCCAAACAGGTCCGGCCTTTTTTTTGCCCATCCAGCATTGCCCGCCCCATAACGACGGGTTAGGCTCCGGCCATGTCTAAACCTATTGCTGAGTCCCCCCCTGGAAGCCACGGTCCGCTTTCCCGCTTTACCGTCCTTGACCTGACCCGCGTCCGCTCAGGCCCGACGGCGGTGCGCCAATTTGCCGATTGGGGCGCCAACGTCATCAAGATCGAGGCACCGGAAAGCATTGATGCCTCCAAGGGCATGGGCGGCGCGCGCGACGGACCCGACTATCAGAACATCCACCGTAACAAACGCGGCATGACGCTCAATATGAAAGACCCGGACGGGGTCGCCGTTTTCATGCGTCTGGTTGAGAAGGCCGATGTGGTCGTTGAAAACTTCCGCCCTGGCGTGATGGACCGTCTCGGCATCGATTACGAAAGCCTGAAAGCGGTCAACCCGGCCATCGTGTTGACCAGCATCTCCGGCTTCGGCCAGGACGGCCCCTATGCCAAGCGTCCCGGTTTCGACCAGATCGCCCAGGGCATGGGCGGCTTAATGTCGATCACCGGTCTGCCCGGCCAAGGTCCTGTCCGCGCCGGCATTCCCGTCGCCGACCTGAGCGCCGGGCTTTACGCCGCCCTGGGCACCATGGTGGCGCTATTGGAACGGGACGTCTCCGGCGAAGGCCAATGGGTGCAGACATCGTTGCTGGCGGCGATGATCACGATGCTGGATTTCCAGGGCGCGCGTTGGCTGATGAAGGGCGAAGTTGCCCCGCAGGCCGGCAATAACCACCCGACATCCATTCCCACCGGCGTTTTCGCGACATCCGACGGGCATATCAATATCGCCGCCACCGGTGACGCCATTTGGGTGCGCCTGTGCAATGTCCTGGGCGCGCCCGAGTTGGCGGATCAACCGGAATTCGCCAGCGGGCAGAAGCGCTCGGATAACCGCGACGCCGTGAATGATGAAATCAACAAGCGGATGGGCGGCAAAACCAGCGCCGAATGGATCGCCTTGATGAACGAGGAAGGCATTCCCTGCGGCCCGATTTATACCATCGATCAGATGTACGCCGATGAACAGGTCAAACATATCGGCATGGCGCACCCCATCGACCATCCCGACCTGGGGAAATTCAATGTCTCCGGCCAGGCCGCCCGCATGAGCCGGTTTGAACCAAGAACCGGCGTTCCCACGCCCAACCGCGGCCAGCATACAGACGAGGTTCTCGGCGAATTCGGGTTCACGGCCGAGGAAATTGCCGATCTCAGAAAGCGCGAAGTCCTGTGAACGCGCCCGCCGACAACGGCCCCGACCTGACCCTGATCGGCGCCTTCCGGCATTGGACCCCGGTTAGCCTGAGGTTTTCCGATCAGGACAGCATGGGCCACATCAATAATGTCTCTTATGCCGCTTACGTGGAACAGGCGCGGGTTGCGTTTCTCGATGATTTTCTGCGCGTCGAGGGCGGTGGCGACATCGGCTATATCCTTGCCAGTGTCAATATCGATTACCGGCGCGAGATGCACTTCCCCGGCAGCGTCGATATCGGCTCTCGGTTGATGCGGATCGGCACCAAGTCGATCACCACCGCCTATGGATTGTTCAAGGACGGAGAAAACGTCGCCACCGCCGGCAGCGTCAATGTTTTTTATGACGCCGAGGCCGGCAAGACCGTTTCCATTCCTGATAATCTGAGAAAAATTCTCGAACAGGAATTGACGAAAGGCTAGTTGCTTAGCCGGCGTCTGGGCGGGCGGCGTCGCGAACCGCCGCGACCAGGTCGGCAATGTCCGCGCGTCCGTCTGCCGGTGCACTGTCCGCGTCGTCCAGCAAGGTTCGGCAACGCGCTTCCAGGCGTTCGGCGGTATCGCTGATAGCCTTGAATCCAAAGGTTCCGGCCGAACCGTTCAGTTTATGGGAAAGCGCGTACAGGGTTTCCAGCGCCTGGTGCGCCCCTACGGCCCGGATATCGTCCGGCAGGTCGGCAAAGGCGGCATCCAGCTCGTCCAGGCGTTCGGGCAGCTTCGCCCCGTATTCGTCCTTTAGGGTCTTGATCTGATCTTGCAGCGGTTGTTTGGGATCGGTCATGGTGACATACAGTGAAACAAATCGACATCCAAAGCCACGGTTTTCGGGGGTATTTATTGTCCATGGTTATGATCACCTACAACGCCACCACCTATGCGGCGGAAAACGGGGAAAGCGTTCTTGAGACGTTGCAGCGCCACGGCGCCGATATTCCCTATTCCTGCGAAAAGGGAACCTGCCTGACCTGCCTGGTCAAGGCCGATAGCGGCGATATTCCGGCAGACGCCCGCAAAAACCTTACGCCCGCGTTAGCCGGGCAGGGCTTTCTTCTGGCCTGCATGTGCCGGCCAAAGGGCGACATTGTCCTCGAATCCGCCGACGATGCGGTGATTTACGGTCGCGCCACCGTTACCGGGATCAACATGCTGACGCCCGATGTCAGCCGGGTGAAATTGAGGCCGTCGACCCCGCTGTATTATCGGGCCGGGCAGTTCATTAACATTCGCCGCCACGACGGCATTGTCCGGTCCTATTCCCTGGCCAGCGTTCCGCGTCTTGACCAGGAACTGGAAATTCACGTCAAGCGGATGGCCAATGGGCTGATGAGCAATTGGTTGTGTGACCAGGTAAAGCCCGGCGACGGGTTGGACCTGCAAGGGCCGAATGGCGATTGTTTCTATGATCCGGGGCTGCGGGAAAGGAACCTTTTGTTGATCGGCACCGGCACCGGGCTGGCGCCGCTTTTAGGCGTCGCGCGCGACGCGCTCGATGCCGGGCACCTGGGCGCCATCCACCTGTATCACGGCAGCCGGGAGGCGGACGGGATTTACCTGGCCGATGCGCTCAGTGACCTTGCGGATGTCCATGCAAACTTTCACTTCGCGCCTTGTGTGTCCGGCGATGGCGATACCAAGAGTTTTCGCGCCGGGCGCGCCGATGTCGCCGCGCTTAGCGATCATCCTGATTTAACGGGGTGGGGCGTTTATATCTGCGGCTATCCGGCAATGGTGCACGCGGCCAGGAAAGCGGCGTTGTTGGCGGGGGCCTCGATTCCAAACATCCACGCCGACCCCTTCGATTTCAAGGATATGCGCGACGTTGCCCGTGCCGCCGCCGAAGAAAAGCCTGATCTCTGGTAGCCGGGTGGGAATCACCGATAAAGTGTTGAATTAACCCTAATCAATACCCGGATTTGTCATTCTATTGTATGCTTGACGGATCGACGCGGAAACATTGCTTTTGAGGGATACCGATGCACGAGACCTCGGCAGTCATCGAACTGGTCGCGCTGGTCGTCGTGCTGTTGTTTATCGCCGGCGCCGTCAGGGCATTCACCAAGTTGGTCAATGTGCCGTTTACCGTTGCCCTGGTGGTGGTCGGGATCGCGCTCCGTTATGTTGCCGAACATGGGCCGGCAATCCTGCGCCCGTTCGCCGAGCACGAAATTTCCCCGGACGTCATTTTGTTCGTTTTTCTGCCGACGCTGATTTTCGAATCGGCGTTAAACATGGATGCCCGCCAGTTGAAGCAGAACCTGTTGCCGGTTTTAACCCTGGCGGTGCCGGGGCTGGTGCTGTCGACGGGCATCATCGGCGGGTTGGTGTGGTGGCTGACACCGTTCGACCTGGCGTCCTCGCTATTGCTGGGCTCCATCCTCAGCGCCACCGACCCGGTTGCGGTGATCGCCATGTTCAGAACCTTGGGCGTGCCGATGCGTTTGACCATCCTGGTCGAAGGCGAAAGTCTGTTTAATGATGCCACCGCCCTCGTTGCCTCGCGGCTTCTGATGGGCGTGGTCGCGGGCGGGTTTGTGTTGACCCCCGCAACCGCCTTTAGCAGCGGCGTCGAATTTTTTACGGTCTTTGTCGGCGGCGCCGTGGTCGGTTGGTTGTGCGCGCGGGCGGTCGGGTTGCTGTTGGGACGAGTGGACAGCGACCCTTATATCGAAATTTCGCTGACCACCATCCTGGCGTATCTTTCATTTTTGATCGCCGAAGAGTTTTTCCATGTCTCGGGCGTCATGGCGACGGTTGCCGCCGGGTTGACCATGGGCAGTTGGGGCCGCGCCAAGATTTCCGGTTCGGTGGCCGGGTTCATGGAACATTTCTGGGAATATTTGGCATTCATGGCTAACGCCTTGATTTTCTTGTTTGTCGGCTTGCGGGTGAATTTAGCGGAGTTGTACGACTCGCTGAATATTCTGGTGTGGGTGATCCTCGCCATGCTGCTGTCGAGGGCGGTTGTTATTTATGCTCTGGTGCCGCTGGTCGGTCGGTTTCCAGGCGCGTTGCCGGTCGGGCGGGCGTATCAAACGGTGATGTACTGGGGCGGCCTGCGCGGCGCCATCGCGCTGGCCATCGTGCTCAGCCTGAAGGACTTTGCCCACGCCGAGACGTTTGTCGCCCTGGTCATGGGGGCGGTGCTGTTCACGTTGCTGGTGCAGGGCCTGAGCATTGAAACCCTGGTCCGCCGTTTAGGCTTGGACAAACCACCCCTGTCCGATCAGGTCGGAAGCGCCGAAGGGTTGTTGAACGCAAAAAGGCAGGCGGCGGAACGGATTCCAAAATTGCAGGAGGGCGGCCTGTTTTCAGCCCGGATCGCCGAAATGCTGGAAGCGCAGCTCAATGGCGAGATGAAGGCGTTGCGTGACGGTCTGGAGGAATTGCGCCACCGGGAACTGTCGTCCGAGGACGAACGCCAGTTGATCTATTCCCGGGTGTTTGCCGCCGAAAGGAATATTTATTACGAACTGTTGAGCAAGGGTTATATCCCGGAGCGTGTCTACCGCGATCTTTACCACGCCATCAGCCACGAAGCGGACTGTATCCGCCACGGCCACGCCTTGTCCAAGGATCCCATGCATTTGTTATACGACCGGCCACTCGACAGCGCCCTGTACAAGATATTCGATTCCGTTCTTGGCTTTACCGGCATTCCGGAACGCGAGCGCCTGTCTCATGTCGCACGCGAATACGAAGAAGCCTGGGCCCGTTATCAGGGCTGCACCCGTATCCTTGATGAACTGGATACACTGGTGTTTGCCGAATCGGCGCGGCCCGGCGTCGTCGCCGAAGTGCGCAAGCGGTATCGTATCTGGCAAGCCGCCGCCCGGGACAATATCGACGCCACCACGTTACAGTTTCCCGAATTCGTCAATGCCGCGCAGGAAAGATTGGCGCGGCGGCTTTTGGTCCACGCCGAAACCGAAATCATCGAGGCCGAGGCTCGTAGCGGCTCCATCCCCGCCGGCGTACGGGACGAAATGGTCGAGAAACTGTCTAGGGAAATCCGCCGTCTCAGGGGTGAAAACGTGGCCGAGCTTCGCCTCGACCCAACCGAGCTTTTGCGCATGGTGCCTTTTTTCATGGACACGCCCGAGGAGGAATTTTCCAAGGCGGCGGCGAAATTGGTTCAACGCACCATCCCGGCCAGCAAGACTATCATCCGCCAGGGAGAAAAAGGCAAAACGCTTTACTTGATCGCACGCGGCGTTGTCCGGGTGTCGCGGCAATCCAATGGCAAGGCGCACGACCTGGCGACGTTGATCGCCGGCGACTTCTTCGGCGAAAGGGCGCTGCTTCACGGGGTGCCGCGCACCGCCACATGCTACGCCGTTACGCCGACGGCTGTCTACGAGTTAAGGCGTAAGGATTTCGACGAGGTCTGCCGGGTTTGCCCCGGCATCCAGGCGGCATTGGAAAAAGCCGACAAGGAACGCAGCGAAGAATTGGACAAGCTTTAAATCATCGGGTTTTCGGAATCACCTAGAGCATTTCCGAGTTATTTTGACGCATATCCATCAGCGGTAAAGAAGTTTCGGCATTCTT
>JAQBYB010000011.1 GCA_027624235.1 Pseudomonadota bacterium
CAGAGAATCTTGGCCTTGATTGATGATCTACGCCGAAGACCCGTTCCGGCGTAGGCCGAGGAAATTGACGGCAAGGTGGAAAAGACAGGAGAGGTGTGTCTGGATGACGCAAAATTGGTAAAATGGGTCTCCAACGACGGCCAAATCACCGAAAAGGGACAGTCGCACGGTCGCAAAGCTAGTTTTCTTCCATCGGTGGCGGAGATCGCCTACGATTGGCTCAAAATTGAAGGTTATCTGGGAAATGTCGGATAAATGAACAACCGAAAACTCCAATTCAAGTTCTTGATCGCCGCAACCATCTTGGCGACCGGCTTAGGTGCCTATTACCCGCTTTCGGCAGCCGAGACAGACGTAGCGGCGCTCGCCAAGAATACCCATTTCCACGGCCTCGCCGTCGATATGAAAGATCCGTCGCGCCTCTACCTTGCTACGCACCATGGCCTCCATGTGGTTGCCCCGGACGGAAAAGCCGTGCGGGTATCCGACACGGGCGATGACTTCATGGGATTCACGCCTCATCCGACCGACCCGGCGATCCTTTATGCGAGTGGCCACCCCACGAACGGGGGTAATCTTGGCTTCATCACTTCGTCCGACGGGGGAAAATCATGGTCGAAACTGGCCGACGGTGTCGGCGGGCCAGTTGATTTTCACCAAATGGATGTGAGCAACGCCAACCCAAACTTCATCGTTGGTATTTCCGGTGGGCTCCAGGTGAGCAAGGATGGCGGACGTTCGTGGAAAATGGTCGGTCCGGCTCCAAAAGGCACAATCGATCTTGCGGCATCGGCCAGCGATGCGAATACCATCTTAGCCGCCACCCAGCGCGGGATCGTCAGGAGCACGGATGGAGGGCGGTCGTGGAATGCCGCGCACCTCATTCTACGTCCGACGACCATGATCGAGTCTGTGGCCGACGGCACCCTATACGCGTTTCAGATTGGCACCGGCCTCATTCGGACAACCGAGCCTAATTGGAATTGGCAATTGGTGAGTAACGACTTCGGTGACGCCTATATCCTTCATCTCGCTGTCGATCCGTCGGATAAACAAAAATTATATGTCGTCACCTTCGACTCCAAAACACGCGCACAAGCGATTCTCGCGAGCCGGGATGGCGGAACTACCTGGACAAAATTCGGTGGCGTTTAGAAGGACCAAGGGTCAGCGGCAAGGTCGTCCACATGTTTCCTTGAGGTGCTCTAACACCCTTTGCGGTCAAGCGATTGCTCGATCAACGCCGAAAGTGGAAACGAACATTGAATGCGGGCGGCAAGTCAGGACAAAACCAGTGAGGTCACCGAATAGGAAAGCGGCCATTCCCTGTCTCGCGCCGGTCGGTGCGGCGCCGATTGCCATTCCCCTAGAAATATACGGATGGGGCTTACAGGTTATAGAACAGACCCCACAACCCCAAGGCCAGGATGGCGACCCCGATAATTGTGGAAACCCGGACGACATTGGCGTGGTTGAATTCTTCAGCAGACATAGTCAAAGACCCTCGTTGGTTTTTCAGTATTGAAAATCACTATAAACAAAAGGTTCCGGAAGCGAAAGAACGCCTTCGGGGCAGCAATTAAACGTCGATAACGACGCTTGTCTTCGGCGCCGACGAACAGATCAGCACCTTGCCGACTTCTTCCGGCTGATAGGCATCGTCGACAACGTATTCGATCTCCCCTTCAAGCAAATCCACGATGCAGGTGTGACAGACCCCGGCCCGGCAACTGAACGCCGGGGAGATGCCATTGGCCTCGGCCAGGTCCAAAATGGTCTCATGCGCCGGGTCCCAAGGCACGCTGATGTTCGATCGTTTAAACGTCACCGTGACGCCGGCGGCGGCGGCGAGGGCGGCGACGGCGGCTTTCGGTTGCTCTTTGGGGCCATCCTTCAGCACTGTCGCCGGGCCGAAAAATTCGTAATGAATCCGGGCCTCATCGACGCCCCAATCCAACAGCGCGTTGAACAGCGCCTTCATGAAGGGCGGCGGGCCGCATAAATAGAAATCAGCATCCGTTCCCACCGACAGGCTTTCCAGCATCGGAATGGAAATAAACCCGGTGGCGTCATAATCCCGGCCTTTGGAGTCGCCCGGCCCCGGTTCCGTATAAACGACGTGGGTGGTGATATGGTCGTGGACCTGGGCCAATTCCCGCACATGCGCTCCGAAGGCGTGTTCCGCGCCGTTCTGGACGCCGTGGATGAACCACGTCGGGCGGCTTGATCCTTGATCGACCAAATGATCGAGCATGCTGATTAACGGCGTCAGGCCGACGCCGCCACTGAGCAACACCACCGGGCCGTCTTCGGTGTCGTCCAGAAAAAAATCACCGGCGGGCGCCCCCACCTGGACGCACGATCCGACCGCGACATGATCGTGGAAAAAGTTCGACGACAGCCCCGGCGGCAGATCGGGTTTGTCCTTCGGCGCCGGTTCACGCTTGATCGACAGACGGTAATGGGCGCCGTCGCTCAACAGCGCCGAAGCCGGACTGCTGGAAATGGTATAGGACCTGGGAACCGGCTTATCGTGGCCTGGAATATCCAGCTTAAAACTCAGAAACTGTCCCGGCTTAAACGCCGCCAGCGGCAGGCCATCTTCGGGCGCCAGGATAAACGACGTCACGGTTTCGCTTTCCTTGTCCTTACGACTGACGACGAAGGCCCGTTTGCCCTGCCAACGCCCGGATTGATCTTGTGATGGTGTCAAAGCCCTGAACCCTCCGCTTTTCTGCTCCTAAATCGGGGGCACCTTGACGATCTACGTCCTCCAATACAACCATAGGATAACTAGGGGTTTGGTCCTGCCTCCAGTCCTGATAAGCTATTAGAATTCAGAACCGGGATAGGCGACCGTGGCGGTAGCGAAGAAAAATAAAAAGGCGGAAGACAATTTGGCCTGGGACGCGTTCGTTGCGTGGTGCCAGGAACGGGGTGTTTCCGCTGTTCCGGCCAATCCCTGGACCCTGGCTGCCTATGCCCGTTGGTGCGAACACCAACAGTCCTGCGAGGACATTACCAAAACCTTCAAGGCCATTTTTCGAATCCATGGCGCCAAATCCCGTAAACGACCGGACCGCGACCCGCTGGTCCTCACCACCTTGAGCCAGATCGAAGAGCGCTTGAAGGAAAAAAAGGCGACGGAAAAAAGGAAAGCCAAGGACAAAACCCCACCGTTGTTCCCCGATGACGACATCCTTGACCCGTCACCCCCGGCTAAATCGAAAAAGAAAAAAAACGCCAAAAAAGCGACGCCGTTAAAGGGTAAGGGAAAGGATAAGGGTAAGACCAAGGCCAAGGCCGGCGGCAAAAAGACCCGCCCCGGCCTCAGCGCCGGTCCCAGGCTTGTCTCCAAGCGAAAACTGAAGAATTAGCCGTTCTAACAGGCTGCTGAAAAACCCATGATTTGGTTGAGTGAGCCTTCGAGACGGACCTCCGGTCCTCTTCAGGGTGAGGTATAAGCTATTGTAATTCCTCATCCTGAGCCGCGCGCGCAAGCGGGCGAGTCGAAGAATTGTTGCCGCAAATCCACTTTTTCAGCAGCCGGCTAGCGCAATTCAACCACACGCACCACCGACAGCCGTAAAGGGCTGCCCGCGCCCGCCTTCCGGCTAAGCAGGACTTCTCCCCGATAGCTTCCCGCCGGCCAGGAGGACGCCTTTCGTTTCTTGCCGACGAAGCTAAACCGCCGGGCCTGGGTCATGGTGATGGCGATGGTCTTGGATGTGATCGGCTTGCCGCCGGGGCCGATAATGCTAAACCGAAGCTGATCGCCCGCCTCGACCCAGTACATATCCACCCACAACACCAGCGCCGGCGCATCGCTGGGCAATTGCGCCGCCGCCAGCAGGCCGCTTCGCGCCACCTTGGGGTCGGGCGCGGCGACGGCAAAACCGGCATTGAAAAGCGCCGTCGCCGGTACGCTCAGCGCCGCCAAGGCGGCTTTGCTCCATAACGGCGCCGGGCCAAGGCCGCATTTCTTCGCGCCCCCCCCCTCCTGGACTACGCCAACAAACGGATCGATCACGGTTTTGCCTTGGCGCACCGAGAGATGGACGTGCGGAAACTGCGCCCGGCCCGAATTACCGACCAGACCCAGCCGCTGACCTTGGCTAACGGCGTCACCGGCCTTCACCGCGACGGAGCCCCGGCGCAGGTGGCAATACTGGGTTTCCCAGCCGCCCCGGTGGCGCACCACCAAGCCGTTGCCGCATTCCCGGCCCTCAACGGATTTAAGCCCGGCAATGGTGACGTCGATATCCTCCATGCCGTCACGGACAGCCTTGACGACACCGTCGGCCGACGCCACCACCGGAACCCCTTTTATCATTTCGGTCAGATCCCGGATCGCCAAGTCGATTCCCTTGTGGCCGTCATACGACCTTTTGCCACAGGTGTAATCGCGAACGCCTGGCCCCGAATCGACATCGACAAAATTCACCAGCCAGCAGTCGCGGGCCGGTTGGCAGTTGATCGGCAGGCTCAAGGTCGGCCTGCCCTCCGTACGACTTTGGGAGGCGGGCTGGTTGACATCCTGTCCGAACGCCGCCGAACTCAGGAGGACAACCGTGAACGCAAGGGCGACCGCCGGTTTTTGTAGCAAAACTCCCATCCCTTCCCATACCAATTCCTGGCTGAAATAAAAAGCCGCGCTTGTGGGAACGCCGTTTAAGGCATATATTGCACTGCAATATCTAATTTTGCGTCGCACAAAGGACCATTCAATGGAATTAGAACGGGCGAAAGAAGCCATACGGGTCAAGGAAGCCAACGCCATGCTTCATGGCTTCTATTTCGAAGACCTCAAGGAAGGCATGCGGGCCGCCTACGCCAAGACTATTACCGACGCCGACGTCATTACCTTCGCCGGTATCTCCGGCGACACCAACCCGATCCACCTCAATCATGAATTCGCCAGCGAGACCATGTTCGAAGGCCAGATCGCCCACGGCATGCTGACGGCGAGCTTCATCTCCACCGTCATCGGCACCAAGCTGCCCGGACCGGGCTGCATTTACGTCTCCCAGAATCTGCGCTTCAAGGCCCCGGTCAAGGTCGGCGATACGGTCACGGCGACCTGCACGGTAACCAAGATGATCCCGGAAAAACACATGATCGAAATGGAAACGGTTTGTTCCGTCGGCGGCAAGCCGGTTCTTAGCGGCGAAGCCACCATCATGGTGCCGACAAAAGCCGGCAAAACTTAGCCCCCTTTACCCTTGACCACGCGGATGGCCACTGACACTTTCCCGCCATGCGTATTTTTCGCCATTTTGAAACCCTGCCCGAAGACGTCAGAGGCGCCGTCATCGCCATTGGCAACTTCGACGGCGTTCACCCCGGCCATCAGGCGGTCATCAACGAGGCCGGCCTCATCGCCCATGACCTGGGCCGACCGTGGGCGGTGCTGACGTTTGAGCCGCATCCCCGCAAGCTGTTCGCCCCCGACCGGCCGCCGTTCCGCCTCACGCCGTTTCGCGCCAAGGCGCGCGAGATCAAAAAACTGGGCGTTGATCTGCTGATCGTGCAGCGATTCAACAAGGCCTTTTCCCAACTGGAAGCAAAAGACTTCGTCGCCAATGCCCTGGTCCGGGGGTTCGGCGCCAGCCACGTGGTCTCGGGCTATGATTTCGTCTTCGGCCACAACCGAAGCGGCCATTGCGATATGCTGCTGGCGATGGGCGCGGAACAAGGATTCGGGTTTACCGCCGTCAACGCCATCAAGGACGACACCGGCGAGGCCTATTCATCGACCCGCATCCGCGACCGGCTGCTGGCCGGCGACCCGCGCGGCGCCGCCGCCATCCTCGGCCGCGATGTTGAAATCGAAGGCCGGGTCATCGCCGGCGAAAGCCGCGGCCACGCCATCGGTTTTCCAACCGCCAACATCGCGCTGGCGTCCTACCTCAGGCCCGCAGGCGGCGTTTATGCCATTCGCGCCGGCATTGAAAGCGGCGCCGATGTTGAATGGCGGGACGGCGTCGCCAACATCGGGGTCAGGCCGACCTTCGGCGGCGACACCGTCGTTTTGGAGGTCTATTTGTTCGATTTCGACAACGACCTTTATGGTCGGCGGCTGCGCGTGCGCCTGATTGACTTTCTGCGCGAGGAAAAGAAGTTTGACGGCGTTGAGGCTTTGAAGGCACAAATCGCCCTGGATTGCGCCGAGGCAATAGAGATTCTCCAAAAAAGATGACCAGAGATTACAAAGACACCGTGTTTCTGCCGAAGACCGACTTTCCCATGAAGGCCGGGCTGCCCGAGCGCGAGCCCGAAACCCTGAAACGATGGCAGGCGATGAACCTGCAGGCGCGCCACCGCGCCGTCGCCAAGGGCCGTCAACCCTTCATCCTGCATGACGGCCCGCCCTATGCCAACGGCCACCTGCACATCGGCCATGCCCTCAATAAGATCCTCAAGGACGTCGTCGTACGCTCACAACAGATGATGGGCAAGGACGCCAATTACGTTCCCGGCTGGGACTGCCACGGCCTGCCCATCGAATGGAAGATCGAGGAAAAATACCGCGACAAGAAAAAAGACAAGGACGAGGTGCCGATCGTCGAATTCCGCCAGGAATGCCGCGAATTCGCCGAACAATGGATCGACATCCAACGCCAGGAATTCAAGCGCATGGGGCTGATCGGCGATTGGGACAATCCCTACACGACCATGAGCTTCCCGGCCGAAGCCCGGATCGTTGGTGAGCTCGGCAAGTTCCTGATGGACGGATCGCTGTATCGGGGCGCCAAGCCGGTGATGTGGTCGCCGGTCGAAAAAACCGCCCTGGCCGAAGCCGAGATCGAATACCACGACCACACCTCGACCACCATTTTCGTGCGCTTCCCGGTCGTCACCGCGTCGACGCCGGACGTCGAAGGCGCCGCCATCGTCATCTGGACGACAACACCGTGGACCATGCCCGGCAACCGCGCCGTCGCCTATGGCCCGGATATCAACTATGTGGTGATCGAGGTCCTCAACGCCGCCGACGCCAGCCTGGCGGTTGTCGGCGAAAAACTGATCGTCGCCGAGGCCCGCCTAGAAGAGTTCAACCGCCTCACCGGGATCGAGGAATTGACCGCGCTGGCCACCTTCAAGGGCAGCGCCCTGGACGGCACCATCTGCAAGCACCCCTTCAACGGCTATGCCGGGGAAACCGCCTACGATTTCGATGTGCCGGCGCTGTCCGCCGACTTCGCCACCACCGAAGAAGGCACCGGCATCGTCCACATCGCGCCCGGCCATGGCGCCGACGACTGGGTGTTGGGCCAAGCCAACGGCATCGACATTCCGCAAACCGTCGGCGAGGACGGTTGTTTCTACGACCACGTCGCCCTGTTC
The DNA here is from genome assembly GCA_027624235.1 of Pseudomonadota bacterium. Classification (GTDB taxonomy): domain Bacteria; phylum Pseudomonadota; class Alphaproteobacteria; order Rhodospirillales; family Casp-alpha2; genus Casp-alpha2. The sequence continues at coordinate 7,348 of JAQBYB010000011.1, forward strand.
GCGGGCAAACATGTCTACAAGGTCAACGACGAGGTCGCCGATACCCTTATGGACGCAGGTGCCCTGTTGGGCCGTGGAAAATTGGTCCACCGCTACCCCCATTCCTGGCGCTCGAAAGCGCCGCTGATTTACCGCAACACCACCCAGTGGTTCATCTCCATGGAGACCAATGGGCTGCGCGACAAAGCGCTCAAGGCCATTGATGAGACCCGCTTCGTGCCGGCCACCGGCAAGAACCGGCTCAAGGGCATGATTGAGACGCGGCCCGATTGGTGTGTGTCGCGCCAGCGCGCCTGGGGCGTGCCGATCGCCGTGTTCGTCAACAAGGAAAGCGGCCTACCGCTGCGCGACCAGGGCGTTATGGACCGCATCATCGCCGCCTTTGAGACCGAAGGCGCCGACGCCTGGTTTGCCTCGGACCCGGCGCGATTCCTGGGCGACGGCTTCAATGCCGACGACTTTGAGCAGGTCACCGATATTTTGGATGTCTGGTTTGATTCCGGCTGCACCCATACGTTTGTGTTGGAGGACCGCGACGACCTGCAATGGCCGGCGTCGCTGTATCTGGAAGGCACCGACCAGCACCGCGGCTGGTTCCAATCTTCGCTGCTGGAAAGCTGCGGCACCCGAGGCCGCGCGCCTTATGACGCCGTGCTGACACATGGCTTTATCCTCAATGAAAAGGCCGAAAAGATGTCGAAGTCGGCGGGCAATTCGCTCTCGCCGGAGGACGTGTTCCAGCAATTTGGCGCCGATATCCTGCGGTTGTGGGTGGTCGGCACCGATTACACCGAAGATCCCGTATTCGGGTCCGAGACGCTGAAGCAGATGGCGGACATCTACCGCCGGCTGCGCAATACGTTCCGTTACCTGCTCGGCAACCTCAACGGATTCACCGAAGGCGAACGCCTCGACGTCGCCGATATGCCGGAACTGGAACGCTGGGTCCTGCACCGGCTTTGGGAACTGGACGGCAAGCTGCGCCAGGCCTGCGAAGATTTCCATTTCCATCCCATCTTCGCCGAGCTGCATAATTTCTGCGCCGTCGATCTGTCGGCGTTTTATTTCGACATCCGCAAAGACGCGCTCTATTGCGACCCTGCCGGCGAGACCCGCCGCCGCGCCGCGCGCACCGTCCTGGATGCGGCCTTCAATTGCCTGACCGCCTGGATGGCGCCGTTTATCTGCTTTACCGCCGAGGAAGCCTGGCTGGCGCGGGACGGCGCGATCGAAGACGACAGCGTGCATCTGCGTACCTTCCCCGACATCCCCGACACGTGGCGCGACGATGATCTGGCCGCCAAATGGGCCAAGATTCGAAATCTGAGGCGCGTCGTTACCGGCGCCATCGAACTTGAACGCAAGGAGAAACGCATCGGTTCCTCCCTGCAGGCGTCCCCCGTGGTGTACGCCGACGCCAAGGACATTGCCCTGTTCGATGATCTTGACCCGGCCGATCTGTTCATCACCTCCGGCGCGACCTTCATCGCCGGCAAGGGGCCTGAAAACAGTTTTTCCCTGGACGACGTCAGTGATACCTGGGTCGTCGCCGATGCCGCCGACGGCGAAAAGTGCGAACGCTGCTGGAAAGTACTGCCCGACGTCGGCAGCAATGCCGATCATCCGACAGTGTGCGGGCGCTGCGCCGACGCGGTAACGCCGGGGCCATGAAAATCCCCGGCCACGTTCGAAGGGGCCTCGCCCTGGCGGCGGCGGTGTTGGCCGTCGATCAAGTAACAAAATGGTGGATCGTCTTCACCGTCATGCAGCCGCCCCGGGTGATCGAAGTGACGCCCTTTTTCAATCTGGTCATGGGCTGGAACTACGGCGTCAGCTTCGGCATGCTGAGTTCCATGCCGGCGCTCAGCAAATGGCTGCTGCCGCTGGTCACCGTCGCCATTACCGGCGGGATGATATTCTGGCTGACCCGGGAAGACCGGCGCTGGTCCGTCATCGGGCTCGGGCTGATCATCGGCGGCGCTGTCGGCAACCTTGTCGACAGGCTGCGTTTTGGCGCGGTCGCGGACTTTTTGGATGTCCATGCCTTCGGCTATCATTGGCCGGCATTCAATGCCGCCGACAGCGCCATCACCATCGGCGCCGCGGTAATCATCCTAGAATCCTTGTTTGTTCGGGACGAAAAGCCCTAAAATAGGGTGCTGATGATGAAAACATTAAAGACAACAACTGCCATCCTCTGCCTTTTCTCAGCCGTGGCGCTGCTTGGGGCTTGCGAATCGGCGCGCAAAGCGTTCAGCAGCGACAAAACCGCGCCCGACGAATTTGCCGTCTATTCCCGCCCGCCCTTAAGCCTGCCGCCCGAATACAAGCTGCGCCCGCCGACACCGGGCAAAGAGCTTCAACGCGGCGAGGCGGCGACCGTCCTCGCCAAAAGAGCGATTACCAGCCAGGCGGTCCGCCAGCCGGTACAACCGCTACCGGCCCAGGGAAGCCCGGGGGTTCAGGCCTTGCTGCGCGATACCGGCGGCCTGAACGCGACATCGGCGATCCGCGCCACCATCAACGAGGAATCTTCCATCCTCAGCAATCAGGACCAGCGTTTTGTCGACAAACTGATCTTCTGGGTCGATGAAAATGAACCAGGCGGCACCATCGTCGACGCCAAAAATGAACAAAAACGCATCCAGAATAACCAGGCGCTAGGCAAGGCCATCACCGACGGCGAAAGCCCCGAAATCAAACTCAAGCGCAACAAAAAGGGCCTTCTGGACTTTTAGCCCCGGCTTGCGTTCCGCCTTGATGTCGCCATGATTTCCGGCGATTGTCCGATCTTCTAATCCCATTATGACGCGTTCGTGAAACGCAAAATGCCGCGTCCGTGCTACTTTGGCGAACAAATTTCAAAAGGCGACACACCCATGAAACGAGCCCTCCAAATTTTGGCCCTGGCATTGCCGTTGAGCATCGCCTGCCTCAGCGCCCCAACCCAGGCCGGCGTTTTCAATCCCGACACCTTCTCCCTGTCCAATGGCATGCGGGTGGTGGTCGTCGAAAACCACCGGGTTCCGGTCGTCACCCACATGGTCTGGTACAACGTCGGCGCCGCCGACGAGGGCCAGGGCGAAACCGGGATCGCGCATTTTCTCGAACACCTGATGTTCAAGGGCACCAATAAGCGTGCGCCCGGTGAATTTTCCAAAATCGTCGCCCGCAACGGTGGTCAGGAAAACGCCTTTACCTCTTCGGACTACACCGCCTATTTCCAGACCGTCGCCGTCGACCGGCTCGAATTGTTTATGGAGATGGAAGCCGACCGGATGACCAATCTGGTGCTCACCGAAAAGGTCCTGGAGACGGAAAAGGAGGTAGTGCTGGAAGAACGCCGGTCGCGCACCGACAACAACCCCGGCGCCATTCTTGGAGAACAAGTCACCGCGGCGCTGTATCTGAACCACCCCTATCGGCGACCGGTGATCGGCTGGGCGCACGAGATCAAGGCGCTCAGCCTGAACAACGTGATGGCGTTTTATAAAAAATGGTATGCGCCTGCCAACGCCATTCTGGTTGTCGCCGGCGATATCACCGCCGCCAAATTGAAACCGCTTGCGGAAAAATACTACGGCGCCATTCCCGCCAAGCCCGCAACCCCGCGCGCGCGACCGACGGAGCCGCCGCAAAGCGCCGGGCGCACGGTGACCCTGAAAGATGCCCGCGTCCGTCAACCGGCATGGGGGCGCAACTATTTGGCGCCCAGTCTGCTCAGCGGCGAGACCCAGCATGCCTACGCGCTTGAGGTATTGGCCGACATCTTCGGCGGCGGACCCTCCAGCCGGCTCTACCGCGCCCTGGTCGTCGACAACCAAATCGCCCTGTCGGCGGGAAGCCAATATAGCGCCGATGACCGGGGGCCAAGCCGTTTCGGTATTCACGCGTCGCCTAAGCCCGGCGTCAGCATGGCCACCCTGGAGGCTAAAATCGAAGAAGAACTGGCCAAACTGATTGATGGCGGCGTTACCGCCTCGGAACTGGCCCGCGCCAAAAAACGCATGCAGGCGTCGGCCGTCTTCGCCCGCGATTCCCTGTCCGGTGGGGCGCGCACCCTCGGCGCGGCGCTGGCCATCGGCCTCAAGATCGAAGATGTGGAAGCCTGGCCGGAACGCATCGGCGCTGTCACCGCCGAGCAAATCAGCGCCGCCGCCAAGGCGGTGTTGAAGGAAGGCCGCTCGGTGACGTCTTATCTGTTAACCAAGAAAACCGGTTGAGGACGATGCACATGATGACGCGAATTTTTGGCCCCCTGTTGATTGCCGCCCTGCTCCTTAGCGCCGGTGTTTTTTCCGCCGCCCCGGCCCATGCGGTGACCATTGAACGTGTCGTCTCGCCCGGCGGCATCAACGCCTGGCTGGTGCGCGACCATTCCAACCCGATCATTTCCATGCGCTTTTCGTTTCGCGGCGGCGCCGCGCTTGACCCGAAAGGCCGCATCGGCCTCGCCAACATGGCGGCGTCGATGCTCGACGAAGGCGCCGGCGATCTCGACAGTCGGACGTTTCAGCAAAGGCTCGAAGATCTGGTCATTACCCTTCGTTTCCGCGCCGGGCGCGATTCCCTCAGCGGCCGCCTGGTGACCCTGGCCGAAAACGGGGATACCGCGTTTGCCATGCTGGCCCTGGCGATGTCCAAGCCCCGCTTCGACGCGGAACCGGTGGAGCGAATCCGCAGCCAGATTCTCGCCAAAATCCGCCAGGATTCCGAACAGCCCGGCGCCATCGCCGGCGAAACCCTGTTCAAGACGCTGTTCCCCAGCCACCCCTACGGCCGCCCCACGGACGGGCTGAAAGACGATGTAGCCGCCATCACCCAGGCCGACCTCAAGGCCTTCACCGCGGGCCGTCTGGCCAAGGACAACCTGATCATCGGCGTCGTCGGCGACATCAAGGCCGACACCCTGGCAACGCTTCTCGACTCGACCTTCGGCGGCTTGCCGGCCAAGGCCAGGTCCTGGACCTTGCCGGAGGCCGACCCGCAAGGCGCCGGCCGGACGATCGTCATCAAAAAACGCGTCCCGCAAAGCTCCATCGTCTTCGCCGAGAAGGGATTGAAGCGCTCCGATCCGGATTTCTACGCCGCCTACGTCATGAACCACGTGTTCGGAAGCGGCGGCTTCACCTCCCGGCTCTATAGCACCATCCGCGAGAAACACGGTTTGGCCTATTCCGTCTATGCCGGGCTGCATCCCCTCGACCGCGCCGGGCTGATTTTCGGCGCGGCGGGCACCGCCAACGTCAGTGTCGCCGAGACTCTCCGCCTGCTTCGCCAGGAATGGGCGAAGATGGCCAAGGACGGCATGAGCGAAAAGGAACTGGCCGACGCCAAGACCTATCTAACCGGGTCGTACCCTATGCGGTTTACCTCCAGCGGCTCCATCGCCGCGATGCTGGTCGGTATTCAGCGCGACAATCTCGGTATTGATTACATGGACCGCCGCAACGGCCTGATCGAAGCGGTCAGCCTGGGTGACGTCAATCGGGCGGCGAAAGACCTCCTGCGGGCGAATAAGCTCACCATCGTCGTCGTTGGCGACCCCAAGGACGTCACCAGCAGCAATTAATTTCACCCTGTGTTGGCGACCGAGTGCGATCTTTGTTAGTCTCTCTCCCTGGGCAATACTAGGGACGAGAGATTCGGGGGTTCGGTTTTCACACATGGCGTCTTTGCAAAGCACACCCGCCTGGAAGGCGCTCAAAGCCCACCATGAGAAATCAGCCGGGCAGCACATGCGTGACCTGTTCGCCGCCGACGAAACTCGCTTCAAAACGTTTTCCTTAAACCGGGGCGGGCTTTTTCTCGATTATTCCAAAAACCGCGTCACCACGCAGACCATGAGCCTGCTGATCGACCTGGCCAAGGCCCGTGATGTCGAAGGCTGGCGGCGCTGTATGTTGGCGGGTGAGCCGATCAACACCACCGAAGACCGCGCCGCCCTGCACGTGGCGCTTCGCAATCCGCTCGATCATGCACCGATGAAGGCGATGGGCAAAGACGTCATGCCCGAGGTCCGCGCCCTGCGGAAAAAAATGCGCGACGTGGCCGAGGTCATTCGCTCCGGCGCCTGGACCGGGGCGACCGGCAAGGCCATCGACGCCGTCGTTCATATCGGCACCGGCGGCTCGCACCTCGGCCCGGAAATGGTGACCCAGGCCCTGGCCCCGATCCGCCCGTCAGAGGCTGGCGGCCCGGCCTTGCATTTCATTTCCAACGTCGACGGCGTGCAGATCGCCACCGCGCTGGACGGCCTGAGCCCGGACACGACGCTGTTCATCGTCGCCTCGAAAACCTTCACCACCGAAGAAACCATCACCAATGCCCGCACCGCCAAGGCCTGGCTGGTGGATGCCTTGGGCGCGGACGCCGTCGCCAAGCACTTCATCGCCGTTTCCGGCAACGCCGAGGCCGTGTCTGAATTCGGCATTATGCCCGACAACACGTTTGATCTGTGGGATTGGGTCGGCGGGCGCTATTCGGTGTGGTCGGCGATCGGCCTGCCCATCGCCCTCGCCCTCGGCATGGACGTCTTCGAAGAATTTCTCGCCGGCGGCCACGACATGGACCGCCATTTCCAGGACGCGCCCCTGGACGCCAACATGCCGGTCATTCTGGGGCTGATCGGGGTTTGGAGCATCAATTTTTTGGGGTCACGGTCGCTCGCCATCCTGCCCTATGACGAAGGCCTGCGGGGGCTGCCCAACTACCTCCGGCAGTTGGAGATGGAGAGCAACGGCAAGGCGCTCGACAGCAAGGGCCACCCGGTCGACGTCGACACCGCACCGGTGATTTTCGGCGATCCCGGCACCCGCGGCCAGCATTCGTTCTTCCAGGCCCTGCACCAGGGGGGCCAATTGATCGCCTGTGATTTCATCGCGCCCCTGGAAAGCCGCCATACCACCGGCACCCACCACGACCGGTTGCTGGCCAGTTTCCTGGCCCAGACCGAAGCCCTGATGGAAGGGCGCACCGAACTGGAAGCCTTTGCGGCGATGGCAGACCAGGGCATCCCTTCCGAGGAGATGAAAGGCCAGCTTCCGCACCGCATTTTCGAAGGCAACCGGCCGACCAATTCCATTGTCGCCGACAGGTTCGACGCCTTCACCCTCGGCCAGTTGATCGCGCTGTACGAACACAAGGTCTTCGTCCAGGCAGTAATCTGGGGGGTCAACCCGTTCGACCAATGGGGCGTCGAATGGGGTAAAGAACTCGCCGCCCAGATTTTCACCGAAATAAGTGACGCCCCCGGAGACATCGTTGCCCAAGAGCATTGTTCCTCGACCCTCGGCCTGATCGCCAGGCTCAAGGCGCATAAAGCGAAGACGCCATGATCCCCCTTCGCATCATATGTTTCGGGGGACTTATCCTCCGAAGCTCCCAAAGGAGCGCAGGAGGATGACCATCCGCCGCCTGCCGGAAACAGTCATCAACCGCATCGCCGCCGGCGAAGTGGTCGAACGCCCAGCCTCGGTGATCAAGGAACTGGTTGAAAATTCCATCGATGCCGGGGCCAAACGCATCGACGTCACCATCCGCGACGGCGGTCGTACGTTCATGTCCATCACCGATGATGGTCACGGTATGACCGCGGATGAATTGAGCCTGGCGATTGAACGCCACGCCACCTCGAAGCTGCCGTCCGATGAACTGCTTGAAATTAAGTCACTGGGCTTTCGCGGCGAGGCGCTGCCATCAATCGGCGCCATCGCCCGACTTTCCCTCACCAGCCGCGCCGACGGCGCAGAGGACGCCTGGACGATCACGGTCGAAGGCGGCGACGTCGGCGCGGTCAGCCCGGCGGCACTCGCCCAGGGCACCCGTATCGAGGTCCGCGACCTTTTTTTCGCGACCCCGGCCCGGCTCAAATTCCTGAAGACGGAAAAAACCGAACAGTCCCACACCGTTGACACCCTCAAGCGGCTGGCCATGGCCTACCCCGGTATCGGGTTTGTTTTAAACGACGGCGACCGCGAGGTGCTTAAGCTGCCTGCCTGCGGCGGCCCAGACGCCCGGCTGGATCGCCTTGCCGCCGTCATGGGCAGGGATTTCCGGGACAATTCCCTGGCCATTGACGCGGCCCGCGAAGACATGCGGCTGACCGGGTTTGCCGGGTTGCCGACCTTGAACCGGGGCAATGCGATGATGCAATTCCTGTTCGTCAATGGCCGTCCGGTTCGCGACAAGCTTTTGTATGGCGCCTTGAAAGGCGCCTACCGCGAATTTCTGGCCTATGACCGCTATCCCCTGGTGGCGCTGTTCCTGGACATCTTGCCGGACGCCGTCGACGTCAATGTGCACCCGGCCAAAACCGAGGTCCGCTTCCGCGATGCCGGGCTGGTCCGGGGGCTGATTGTCGGCGCGTTGAAACATGCCCTCGCCGAGGCCGGCCACCGGGCCTCGACGACCGTGTCGCAAACCGCGCTCGGCGCGGCGCGCCCGCAAGGATACGGCGGCGGATATGGTGGCGGCGGTTCTTATAGTGGACGCGGCGGCATGTCTTCCGGCTTGCGCGAACGCGCCGATGCCTTCCACCGCCCCCTGCCGGGCCTCGATACCCAACCATCCGCCCCCGCGCAGGCGGGGATGGATGAATACATCGGCGACTACCCCCTCGGCGTCGCCCGCGCCCAGGTGCATGAGACCTATGTCGTCGCGCAAACCGCAGACGGAATTATTATTGTCGATCAACACGCCGCCCACGAACGGCTGGTCCAGGAACGCATCAAGACGGCGCTGGATAGCGGCGGCGTTCAGCGCCAGGGGATGCTGATCCCGGAAGTGGTCGAATTGGACCAAGCCGCCGCCGAACAGCTGGTGGCGCGGGCCGGCGAGCTGGCCGAGCTGGGACTGGTGATCGAGGCCTTCGGCGAAGGCGCCGTCGTCGTCCGCGAAATTCCGGCGCTGTTGGGTGAAACCGATATTAAGGGTCTGATCCAGGATCTCGCCGACGATCTCGCCGAAGTCGATGAAGGGTTGGCCCTGACCCAGCGGTTGGGCGACGTCTGCGCGACAATGGCGTGTCACGGCAGTGTCCGCGCCGGGCGGCGGCTCAATGGCGCGGAGATGAACGCGCTGCTGCGCGAAATGGAGGCGACGCCCCATTCCGGTCAATGCAGCCACGGCCGGCCGACCTATGTGGAACTGAAGCTGGCCGATATCGAAAAGCTGTTCGGACGCAGATAACCGATGCTGGCTGAATGGTTCAAGCACCTGACGACGCCGTGCCCGGAACCGTTCAAGGCGATGGGCTATCTCAAGGAACTGATCAGTTTGGAGGCCCGGCATCGACGCTGCCGGGATGCCTGGTCGCCGCATCTCAAGGAATGCCGGCAACTCATCGAAAAAGCCGCGGGCGGCATCGCTCACCAAAAAGTGACGGTGTTGGGCTCCGGCCTGTTGTATGACATTCCCCTGGAATTCCTGGCCGGCACCTTCGATGACGTGGTGCTGGTCGATATCGTACACCTGCCGGCGGTGCAACGCCGCGTGCGGGCATTTGCCAATGTTCAGCTTGCCACCAACGACCTTACCGGGGTCGCCGAGGCGACATGGGCGCACGTCCGGCAGGGCCGCACCGGCCCCCTGCCCGCACCACCCCAGGACCATGTCACCGATACCGGGCCGTGCGGCGATTCCGATCTGGTGATTTCCGCCAACCTGCTGACGCAACTGCCGCTGATCCCCATGGGCCTGTTGCAACAAAAAGGCCCGGTCTATTTTGACGACGCGGCCAAGGCGTTCGCCCGGGACATCATCGACAGCCATTTGCAATTCCTCGCCGCCCTGCCCGGCCGGGTCTGCCTATTGACCGAAACCGAACGGGTCATTTTCGGCGCTCCAAACGGTGACGAGATGATCGAGGAAATAGACCCCCTGTTCGGCGCCACGATCCCGGCATCGGGGCGGAAATGGATCTGGAACATCGCGCCCCGGCCTGAAATCAACCCCTACATCGATCTGCGCTTCCGCATGACCGGAATCATGGACTTGAATAATGGTTAGGGTCGAAAATTAGACTTTCCCGAGCAATCCCACGAAATACGAAAGGCTGCAAGCATGTCCAAAAATTACCCGGAAATGGCGACCGACCTCACTGCCTCCATCGCCCGCCTGCGAAAAGGCATCCCGGAAACCATGAAAGGGTTTTCGATGATGGCCGCCGCCGCCACCGCCGATGGCGCGCTCGACCCCAGAACCAAGGAGCTGATTGCCACCGCCATTGGCGTCGCCGTTCATTGTGATGGCTGCGTCGCGTTCCACGCCAGGGCGGCGGTTAAAAACGGCGCCAGCCGGGATGAGATGTTGGAAACCCTCGGCATGGCCATTTACATGGGCGGCGGGCCGTCAATGGTCTATGCCGCCCAGGCGCTTGATGCCTACGATCAATTCGCCAAGAAATAAACCTTAGCCGTATTTCAGAAACACCACCCGCGCGGCGCCGTAGGTGCGCTCATCAATGAGCTCGAACCCCCGTGGCGGCTCGAGCGCTTCCTTGGCCGCGACTTCGCAGACCACCACCGCGCCGTCGGCCAGCCAGCCCTTGTCCTTCAGCCCCAACAACGCCGGCACGACCAGGCCCTGGTCATAGGGCGGGTCCAGGAACGCCAGCTTGGCGGGAGTCTTGGCGGCCCTCGGCGGCGGCGCCAGACTGCTCGCGTCCAGCTTCAGCAACGTCACCTCCCGGCTCAGGCCCATGGGACCGGCGTTCTTGCGCACCAGGGCATGGGCACGGGCCTCAACGTCGATAAATACGCCGTGGCCGCAGCCCCTCGACATCGCCTCCAACCCCAACGCCCCGGTGCCGGCGAAGACATCGAGGACCGTCGCGCCGTCGAAGTCGAACCCGTCAATGCCGTGGCTGAGAATATTGAAGATGGCTTCGCGAACCCGGTCCGCCGTCGGCCGCAATTCTTTTCCGTCCGGCGCCGCCAACGTCCGGCCCTTGTGGCGGCCCCCCACTATACGCATGAGACTATTCGCATGAGACTATTCGCATGAGACTATTCGCATGAGACTATTCGCATGAGTAGGGCCTCATTTCCCGGCGACCTTTTTCGCCGGCCCGGTCCCCAACTGTTCCTTGAGCACCTTGCCTTTAATTTCGTCGATCTGACCGCGGTCCAGATTGCCCAGCTGAAACGGCCCATAAGCGAGCCGGATCAGCCGGTTCACCTCCAACCCCAGATGTTCCATGATTTTACGGATTTCGCGGTTGCGGCCTTCTTCCAGTGACACCGTCAGCCAGGCATTGGCGCGGGCCTGTTTGTCCAGCACCGCCTTAACCGGCGCGTAATGAACGCCCGACACGGTCACGCCTTTATTCAGCGCCGCCAGTTTTCTTATGTCGGGTTGGCCGTGCACCCGCACCCGGTAACGCCGGGTCCAGCCGGTTTCCGGCAATTCCAACCGCCGCGCCAGTTGGCCATCATTGGTCAGCAGCAACAACCCCTCGGAATTCAAATCCAGGCGGCCGATGGAGATCACCCTGCCCATCGTCTCGGGCAAGCGGCTGAACACCGTCGGGCGGCCTTGCGGGTCGCCGTGACTGGTCACCAGCCCGACCGGCTTGTGATAACGCCACAGCCGCGTCGGGCCCGCCGTCGGCAACGTCTCACCGTCAACCTGGATGACGCTGTCGCGGCTGACCGTCACCGCCGGGGTCGCCAGCACCTTGCCGTCAACGACGACCCGGCCGGCGGTAATCCAGCGTTCCGCCTCACGCCGGGAACACAAGCCGGCGCGCGCCATCACCTTGGCGATGCGCTCGCCTTTTTGGGCGTCCGGGGCGTCGGGTTTTTCAGGCTTGGCGTTCATGGCCGCACTGTATGGCCCGCCAACAACAAGGGCAAGCAACGCCGACGCCCCATCCTTGGGCAGTCGCGGTAGGCAATATGATTGTATATACAGGTTATTTTACACGCATTTAACTCATAAATACCGGATTTTTCCTATTCTAAATGGGCTTTTTATGTGTATATACATTTGATCTTTAGACATTTTGCACCGACTAACCGGGCTCCCTTGACGGCGGCGTAGCGGCGAGGCACCGTCCAGGCATGCCTGAAACCAAGCCACCCCCGATGCAATTGGCGCTCGATCAGGCCCGCGATGCCGCCGGGCGCGGCGAGGTCCCCGTCGGCGCGGTCATCGTCGATGTCGATGGCAAGGTGATCGCCCGCGCCGGCAACCGCACCGAAGCGGACGCCGACCCGACCGCGCACGCCGAAATGCTGGCGATCCGGGCGGCGGCGGCGGCGCTGGGCAGCCCCCGGCTCACCAATTGCGATCTATATGTGACGCTGGAGCCGTGCGCCATGTGCGCGGCGGCCATCGCCCACGCCCGCCTGCGCCGGCTTTATTTCGGCGCCTACGACCCCAAATCCGGCGGCGTCGAACACGGCGCCAAGGTGTTCGAGCACGCCACCAGCCACCACAAACCGGAAGTCATCGGCGGCGTCCAGGAGACCGACGCCGCCACCCTGTTGCAGGATTTTTTCAAGGACAGGCGGTAGCCTCGTCGCTCCCCCTTGACTCTCTTCCCCGGCAAGGCTATGTTCATTTTTTGTTCTTTGACATGGTGAATAGAAATACAGTTGTCCGCGCGCGGGATTGGGCTTTACCGCCACCCTGGTTACGCGCCGCTTCGACGCGCCCGAGTTTTAGCAGCGGCGCACGATGCGCAAAATGTAGACGGATGTAGACAGATGGAGACGAATGCTGACAATTTTTTTGAGATTTGCCATAACACAGGCGGGCGGCTCAAACGACCGCTGGCTCTACGATTCCGGCGCCAGTGGCAGGTTGACCAGCAGGTTCTGCGGCTTCAGGCGGACCTTGTTGTTCGCCGTCATCGATAGCCCCAGATAAACCGGCCGGCCGGCGATGTCGGAACGCATCAGGCTGGCGTCTTCGAATTCGAGCCGGAACAGGCTGAGCACGCGCTGCATTCGGTCGTCCGCTACCTCATTGCCTTCGTACAGGTCATTGAGCAGGGAGGACGCATCGCTATCGAGGCCGACGTGCCAGACCCAGCGTTCGTCGTCGATCTTCTGGACCGGCTGTATGTTGACCTTGGCCTCAATGAAATGCGCGATCCAGGCCTCCAGCACGCGCGCCAGCGCATCCAGGCCCGGCCGCGCAAAGGTCAGGTCCAACACGGTGTCGAAACGCTCGTTACGGTCCCAATAGATGTCGGCGGTTTCCGGCTGCAACACATCGAGGTCGACCTGCTTCGGCTTGATGCCGCTTTCGCTGACCAGTTGGCCGAGACTGCCCATGCCCACCGTCGTCGCCAGCATTTCGATGATTTCCGTATCCCCCAACAAGATGCCGCCGTCGGCGACGGTGGCGGTCTGTTCGCGGAACAGCAGCTCACCGGCGCGGGCCTGAAACGGGTCGGTGGCGTCGTCCAGGATGTTGCGGACGATGACGTGGGCCATGTGGTCGATGAACAGCCCCGGCAGGGTCACATCGCCGCCCTGAAACAGGCTCAGATAACATGCCTCCACCGTGTCGGCGGCCAGCAGCCGGTCGCGAAAGCCGAGCATCACGCCGTAATTTTCCCGCGCGTCGGCATCGGCAAGCGCCGCCAGATCATCGGCGCCGACGGCGCGGGTGGGATCATTGAGGAGGCTCGCATGCAGGGCGCGCTCGGCGTCACAGGATTCGGCAACCGGCGCCAGTTCGGGGCGGACCAGATAAGCGGCGAGGAAGTCCTCGGTGACGACAAGCCGCCCGGCGTCATCCCGGTCAAGAAGCGTGAAACCGGAATTGGGCCACAACGCGGGCCGGATCATCCCGTCTTTGGTCAGGTTCGCCATGATCGGAAATGCCGTTATTTATTGTGGCCGCTGATCTTGGCGTGCAGGGGCTTGGTGTCCTCGAACTGGCGCTTTTGCTCGTCGGAGGACTCGGTCTGGTGGTTGTCCTTCCAAACGTCGTAGGGCATGCCGTAGACGATCTCGCGGGCCTCATCGTAGGTCATCTCAAGGCCCTTTTCCTCGGCCGCCGCCCGGTACCATTTCGAAAGACAATTCCGGCAGAACCCGGCCAGGGTCATGATGTCGATGTTTTGGACGTCGGTACGCTTTTGCAAATGCGCGACCAGGCCGCGAAAAGCGGCGGCCTCCAGCTCCGTGCGTGTTTGCTTATCCATGATGGTTCCTCCCCTGTTGGCTATTTTCAGCCCGGAAAATAAACATGCGATTTATATAGGCGGCGGAGAGAAAAAAACCAAGGCGCGTTACGCCAACAGCAAAACGCCAGTGCTAAACCGCCCGCCAGCCGATGTCGGAGCGGCAGAACCCTTCCGGCCAGTCGATCAGGTCGACCGCCTCATAGGCGCGCTTTTGCGCCGCCTTGACCGTCTTGCCGAGCGCCGTGACGTTCAGCACCCGGCCACCGTTGGCGAGGATGCGGCCATCGTCTTCGACGGTGCCGGCGTGAAAGACGACGACGTCCTTAAGCTTGCCGGCCGCATCAAGGCCCTTGATCTCGGAGCCTTTGTCATAAGCGCCGGGATAGCCCTCGGCGGCTATGACCACGGTCAGAGCAGCCTCCTTGTGCCATTCCAGCTTGATCTTATCCAACCGGCCCTCGGCACAGGCGAGCAGCATCTCCAGCGCGTCGGACTTGAGGCGCATCATCATCGCCTGACATTCCGGGTCGCCGAAACGGACGTTGTATTCGATCAAATGCGGGCCTTTTTTGGTAACCATCAGGCCGGCATAGAGCACTCCTTTGTAGGGGCGGCCATCGGCGGCGGCGCCCTTGATCGTCGGGTTGATGATTTCATCCATGACCCGGGCCGACATTTCCTCGGTAATGATGGCGGCCGGCGAATAGGCCCCCATGCCGCCGGTATTGGGGCCTTCGTCGCCGTCGAGGACGGCCTTGTGATCCTGGGCGGCGACCAACGGCAGCGCCGTTTTGCCATCGACCAGAGCGAAGAAGCTGGCCTCCTCGCCGACCATCATTTCCTCGATCACGACCTCGGCGCCGGCATCGCCGAAGGCGGATTCGGTCATTATATGGTCAATGGCGGCATAGGCCTCGTTCTCGTTGCGGCACAGGATCACGCCCTTGCCCGCCGCCAGGCCGTCGGCCTTAACCACAATCGGCGCGCCTTTGACGCGGATGTATTCCTTGGCCGCATCGGGTTCATCAAATCGGGCGTATTCGGCGGTCGGGATTAGATATTTCGCGCACAGGTCCTTGGTCAGGCCCTTGGAGCCTTCATATTCCGCCGCCCTGGCCGATGGCCCGAAAGCCTTAACCCCGGCCGCATCCAGCCGGTCGACAAGGCCCGCCACCAGCGGCCCTTCCGGCCCGACGACAACAAATTCGATGGCGTTGGCGGCAACGAAGTCCATGATCCCGTCAAGATCATCAACCTGGATGGGGATGGAGATGGCGACCCGATCGATGCCGGCGTTGCCAGGCGCGCAAAACAGCTCATCGCATTTCGGCGACTTGGCGATCGCCCAACACAGCGAATGCTCACGGCCTCCCGAACCGATCACCAAAACCTTCATTGAGCCTACCTCCTGCCTTTTGTTAAGACTGGCTGGTTTCAGAATTCATTTCTATCATACATACTGTAATCATGATTAAGCGTCCGTCTAGCATTGATGAAGAAAACGGTTTGGACCTTGACGGCGATCAAGGCCCGGCCATTATGACGGTGAGCGAAATTTCGGCGCTGATGAAACGCACCCTCGAAGAGGAGTTCGCGTATGTCCGGGTTCGGGGCGAAATTTCCGGTTTCAAGCGGGCCGCCTCCGGGCACCTGTATTTCCGGCTCAAGGACGACAAGGCGGCTCTCGACGGGATTTGCTGGCGCGGCACCGCCGAACGATTAGGCGTCAGCCTCGAAGACGGCTTGGAGGTGGTGGCGACGGGACGCCTGACCACCTATCCGGCGCGGTCCAACTACCAGATCATCGTCGATTCCATTGATGTGGCGGGCGAGGGTGCGCTGTTGAAGCTGTTGGAGGACCGCCGCAAGAAGCTGGCGGCGGAAGGTCTGTTCGACATTGAGGCCAAAAAGGATCTGCCGTTCCTGCCCGATGTCATCGGCGTGGTGACGTCGGAAACCGGGGCAGTTTTGCGCGACATCCTGCATCGCCTGGAAGACCGCTTCCCAAGACATGTTTTATTGTGGCCGGTGACGGTGCAGGGCAACAATGCGGCCAAGGAAATCACCGCCGCCATCGAAGGTTTCAACCGGCTGACGAAGAAATCAACAGTGCCCCGGCCCGATGTGTTGATCGTCGCGCGCGGCGGTGGCAGCCTCGAAGACCTGATGGCGTTCAACGAAGAATCCGTGGTCCGCGCTGCGCACGCCAGCACCATCCCGCTAATCTCGGCGGTCGGCCACGAAACCGACACCACCCTGATCGATTTCGCCGCCGACGAACGGGCGCCGACGCCGACGGCGGCGGCTGAAATGGCGGTGCCGGTACGGGCGGACCTTATCAGCCAGGTGGAAGACGACGGCGCGCGGCTGATCGGCGCCATCAACAGGATTGTCGTTGACCGACGCGGGCGGCTCGACGGCATCGCCCGGGGGCTGCCCGATCTCGGCCGTCTGGTCGAAGACTTCATCCAGCGGCTCGACGACTGGACACAGCGCCTTGGCAACGCCATTCGCCACGGCATGCAAAACCGCCACGCCGAACTGGCGGGACTGGCGGCGGCGATCACCAACCCCCAACAACGGCTTGATCACGCCAAAGACCAACTGAGGCGGGAAGTCAGGGCGCTGAAGGCGGCGGGAAAAAACATCCTCGGCGACCACCGCCAGGCCCTGAAGCAGGCATCGGCGCTGATGGAAAGCTACTCCTACCAACGGGTGCTGGAACGGGGCTTCGTGCTGGTCGCCGACGCCGATAACAAGCCGGTGGTCTCGGTCGCAACCCTGTCACCCGGCCTGGATGTCACCATGCGCTTCCATGACGGCGAAGCCGGCGCCACCGTCGATACGGTCGCGGGCAAAAGTGCAAAAAAGCGTAACCCCGCTAAACGGAAGCCCGATCCGGACGACAACCCCCAGGGGACGCTGCTTTGACAGCCCGGCGGAGAAACTGGATGAGCGCCTTCCTCGGCGTCTTTCTGCTGGCCGGGAATGCCGCCGCCGCAAGCCTTTCCTTCGACGGGCCGCTGACCCAAGGCGGACTGGTGGTCGGCAAGACCGAGCCCGGCGCCAGGGTCAGCATCGATGGGCGCCCAGTGCGGGTTTCCAGCGAGGGCGCTTTTTTAATGGGGTTCGGGCGCGACGCCGAAAAGACCGTTCACCTTCGTCTCGATCATCCCGACGGCACCCGGACCGAGAAAACCCTGAGCGTCAAGGGCCGGGCGTATAAGGTTCAGCGAATCGACGGGCTGCCGGAACAACAGGTCACGCCCCGAACGCCCGAAGACCTCGCCCGCATCCGTGACGATAATGCCAAGATCGCCACCGTGCGTAACCTGGACACCGCCAAAGCCTGGTTTGCCTCCGGCTTTCAGTGGCCGGTGATTGGCCCTCTCTCTGGCGTGTTCGGAAGCCAGCGTATCCTCAACGGCGAACCGAGGCGCCCGCACAACGGCGTCGATGTCGCCGCGCCCAGAGGAACGACCGTCACCGCCGCCGCCGACGGCGTCGTCGTACTGGTGCACCCGGACATGTTCTACACCGGCAAAACCGTGATGATCGACCACGGCCACGGGCTTTCATCGGTCTATGTCCACATGGACGATATCCTGATCGCCGACGGCCAACGGATATCCCAGGGCACGCCCATCGGCATTGTCGGCAAAACCGGGCGCGTCACCGGGGCGCATTTGCATTGGGGGGTCAGCCTGTTCGGAACCCTTCTGGATCCGGCACTCCTGGCCGGTCCGATGAACCTTCCTGCCGCCCAAAAAAAGGGCGGGTAAGGGGTTTTATTGAATTTCGCAGCGAAATACCTTAGTTTCTAGCGATGGCATTTCTTTCTCATACGGGAGACAACTTGATGCGTACATTATCTGTTTTTGCCTTCGTCGCCGCGCTTGTTGCAGTCAGCTTTGCCGGGCCGGTCAGCGCCGAGCCGCAATGGAGCTGGGGGGATTGCGATGGACAAAAGTCCCTTTCCGTAGAAAACGAAACCGTGGATCAAAGCGTCGCCGAGACCAAAGGGCAACAAAGCACGAAACCCGCCGACTGAGGCGCCAAGGCTAAGCAATCCGCGTTTTTATTCGGACCAAAAATTTTTAAGATCAACTGAGGCGGCTGGGCATCCCCGCCGTTTCTTTTTTTGGCCTGATCGATTATTCAGGCCAGCGGTTATGCAACCACAACCATTGTTCGGGCGTATCGCGAACCCATTGTTCGATGACCGCATTGACCTGGGCCATGTTGGCGGCGACGTCGGCCTGACGGTCGCCGGACCGGACCAGATCCAACGGCGGAAAAATCGTCAGCCGGAAACGCGCCCCTTTCAGACGTGTGATCCTGGCCGGAACCACCGGGCATTCGTATCGAAGGGCCAGTTCCGCCAGCGCCGGCGCGGTCATCACATCGCGGCCGAAAAACGCCACCGGAATGCCGTCATTCATCTTTTGGTCGACCAACATGCCGAGATGATTGCCGCCTTTCAACGATTTCAGCAACAACCGGGCGCCGGCGGCGCCTTTTGGAATCAACGCCCCTTCGACGGCGGCGCGACCATGTTGATAAAGCCATTCCACCAGCCGGTTGTTGGCTTCCCGATAGACCCGGTCCAGGGGCAGACCGCGTTGGGTCGCGCCCAGGGAGACGATCTCCCAATTGCCGAGATGGCCAGAAAAGAAAATACCGGCTTCACCGTCCTCCCTCATCAGGTCGACGTTCTCTCCGCCAACGGTTTCGACCCTGCCATCCGGGGCATAGACATTGATTTCACTCAAATGGGGATATTCCGCCACCACCCGGCCGAGGTTGTCCCACATGCCGCGAATGATCGCCGTGATTTCGGCACGGCTTTTTTCCGGGAAGGCGGCGCTCAGGTTCTTAACCGCCCTGGACGAGACGCCCAAATGCGGGCCGATGGCCCGGCCGAACCAGCCGCCCAAGGCCGAGGCAATATCAATGGGCAGTATCCTTAACAGGCTATAGGCGACAACCGCCGCCACCGCCTGAATGGGGTGAAAGAGGTATCGGTTCACGGGTCTTGGTAATTTGGGCATGGCAGGGTTCACCCCCCCAAGAATGGCTGCAAAAGATCATCCAGGGATTTTTCGTCGGCCCATTCCAGGGAGATGGGCAACACCAATATCCCCGCCAGCGCCTCATCCGAAAGCCGCATGGCATCCTTTTCCGTCGTTACCAATTTAGCGCCCCCTGTTTCCGCCTCTTCCTTGAGGCGTTCAATCTCTTTCTCCGTATAGGGGTGGTGATCGGCGTACGCATGGGTGGCCTTAACCTTGCAGCCGACATCCTGCAGCGTTTTAAAAAACTTTTCCGGATTGCCGATGCCGGCAAAAGCGACGACGGTCGCGGCGGTCAATTCCTTGGCTTCCGGGCCGGGCTTGACCGACGCCTTGAGGACAGGAAGTCGCGTTTTCCACAGGGCCGGGTGACTCATGACATGGGCCTTGTCCGGGCCAATCACGATCAGGGCGTCGGCGCGCTCAATCGCCAGCGCGATGGTCTCGCGCAAGGGCCCCGCCGGGATCACCCGTCCATTGCCGAAGCCGTACCGTCCATCGACCACCAGCAGGGATAGGTCTTTCTCCACGGTCGGGTTTTGGAACCCATCATCCATGATGATGAGATCAGCGCCTCCGGCGGCGGCGTGAACCCCGGCGGCGCGGTCGCGGGATATCCAGGTCGGCGCGACGGCGGCCAACAACAAGGACTCATCGCCGACCTCGGCCGCGTTATGGACATCGGGATCGACTTTGAATGGCCCCGCCACCCGGCCGCCATATCCCCTGCTCAAATAATGAACCTTGCGCCCGCGCCCGATCAGATACTTGCCCAGGCTCAAGGCCACGGGAGTCTTTCCGGCACCGCCGGCAACAAAATTCCCGACGCAAAGCACCGGAACGCCGGCCTTTACCGGGTGGGCAAGGAACCGCCGCAGCCGCCCCCCAAGACCATAGCACCACGCCAACGGCATCAGCATCCGGCTCAGCGTTCTATCATCCTTCTTCCAGAAGTCAGGCGCGCGCACGTGGAGGAGTCTCCTTGAATAGAGTGACGAGAAACGGCGCCAACTCGTCAACAACAGCATCCAGCACCCCGGCTTCGGCGGCGGCCCATATCCCCGCGGCGGCAATCATGCGATTACGCTCATTACCGTCATCAAGTAGGCGCCCGATCACGGTTTCCAAGGTCGCCACGTCAGCCACCTCTACCGCCGCAGCGGCCCTTTTCAATTTTTCGGTCATATCCTCAAAATTCATCATATGCGGCCCGTGGACGATGGCACAGTCGAGCAGTGCCGCCTCCAACGGGTTCTGTCCGCCAAGTGGGACCAGGGATTTACCCATAAACACGATCCCGGCCAAACGGAAGAACAACCCCATTTCACCCATCGTGTCGGCCAGATAAATGTCCGTCTGCGGGTTGATGGCGTCTCCGTCCGAACGCCTGGATACTGCCAATTTTTTGCCCCGAAGCAAGGCCGCAATTTCAGCGCCCCGATCCGGATGGCGTGGCACGATCACCGTCAATAGTCCAGGATGCGCCGCCTTCAAGCGTTGATGCACTCCGGCGACGATGATCTCTTCACCGGGGTGGGTGCTTGCCGCCAGCCATCGGGGACGATCGCCGACGGCATCTTGCAATTTGGTAAGCGCCGCGGCGTCAGCGGGAAGCGGCGGCGCGGCAAATTTCAGGTTGCCGACACAAATCGCTGAGACGGCGCCCAAGCGGCGAAGGCGCTCGGCATCGATATCGGTCTGGGCTAAACAAAGGTTGAAACAAGACAGCAATTTCTTGATGAGGCCGCCAAAGCGTTGCCAACCCAAAAATGACCGCGGCGATATCCGGCCATTGAGCAGGATCATGGGGATATTCCGGCCCGCCGTTTCAACGATCAGGTTCGGCCAGAATTCCGATTCCGCCCACAACACCAAGTCAGGGCGCCAGTGGTCGAGGAAACGCTTGACGTAAGAAGTCCGGTCGACCGGAACATATTGATGAATAGCGCCGTCGGGCAACCGGTCGGCCATCAGATTGGCCGATGTAATGGTACCGGTCGTCACCAAAAATTTAAGACTGGGCCGGTCTTGAACCAACCGTTCCACCAACGGCAGAAGCGAAAGGGATTCGCCGACACTCGCAGCATGCGCCCAGACCAACGGGCCATCCGGTCGCGCCTTACTGGGACGGCCCAGTCGCTCACTAAAGCGTGCATGGTCTTCTTTGCCCCGGGCTTTCCGAAGCCCAAGGTAGAGACGGATCACCGGCAAACCCGCGGTGGAAACGAAACGGTACAGGGAAAGCATCATACCGATGTATCTTCCCCCGATGTTTCAGGGCCGGCCTCAACCGGCGTCCGTCCAGTGAGACGGTCGGCCTCCGTGGTGACGGCATTGAGGGCTTCTTCGACTTGGCGCCGGGACGCTTCTTCCATTTCCGGAGAGGCGTCGCGATCTACGTAGATAGGATTCCCCCAGACGATGACGCCGCGTCCAAAAGGCCCGGCGACGAGAAACCGGTCCCAGGTCGAAAGAATACGACCACGGGCGCTTCCAAAAGCCGAGGGGATAATCGGAACGCCGGAGAGCCGCGCGACGCTGGTAATTCCCTCGCTGGCCCGCATCCGGGGGCCGCGCGGCCCGTCTGGGGTGACCCCGACGTAATCGCCGTTCTTTAATGCCTTGACCATGGCGCGCAACGCCTGAGCGCCGCCCCGGGTACTTGAGCCCGCCGCCGTCTTGATTCCGAAATGACCGACGGTGCGGGCAATAAGTTGCCCGTCCCGATGCTGGGAAATCAGCATGTAGATGGTTTTTCCATGGTCCCAACAATAGGGCATCATCAACAGTCTGCCGTGCCAAAAGCCGAGAATGAACGGCTTGCCTTCATCCCAAAACCGTTTCGGTATTTCACCGCCGACTACCTGCCACCGACCCGAATGGTAGACCAGCCGAATGTACAGAGACGCCAGCCAGCAGAAAATCCGGCGCACGACTTCCGATCGAAGGACTCGCTTCAGTGGCCTCACGCTATTAGAGCCCCCAGCCTTGTTTTCAGGTTTCCGCCGGCAGGACGGAGTCAGTAGCCCATGCGTCTTCGGCGAATTGTAAGTCATAAAGCCGCTTGTAAGCACCGCCCTGGGCCATCAGTTCGACATGTTTCCCCTGTTCGATGACGCGACCATCATCAATGACGTAAATCAGATCGGCGCCGGTGACGGTGGATAAGCGATGTGCGATTACCAATGTCGTCCTGCCGGCCATCAGTTTATCCAGGGCCACCTGAACCTGGCGTTCTGATTCCGTATCCAACGCCGAGGTAGCCTCATCAAGCAGAAGGACTGGTGCATTCTTCAACATCGCCCTGGCGATCGCGAGACGCTGGCGCTGACCGCCCGACAATTTAATCCCCTGTTCGCCGACCATGGTGTCATAGCCCTCGGGCAGTCCTTCAATAAAGTCGTGAGCGGCGGCATTTTTGGCGGCCTCGACAATGTCGTCGGCGCTGGCCCCGGCCCGGCCATAGGCAATGTTAGCGCGAACTGTGTCGTCAAATAGGGTGATTTCCTGGCTGACCAGGGCGACGTTCGCATACAGAGACGCAAAGGTGACATCGCGGACATCATTGCCGTCAATGGTCACGCGGCCTTCCTTGATCTCGTAAAAGCGAGGAATCAGATTGAGGATGGTCGACTTGCCGGCCCCGGACGAGCCGATCAACGCCACCCTTTTGCCCGCCGGAACCTCGATGGATATTCCCTTCAGCGCGTGCTTGCCCGTCGGGTAGGAAAAGCCCACATCTTCCAGCCGAATGTCTCCTTTGACCGGCGGCAATTCAGCGGCATCGGGTTTTTCAAGGATACCCGGTTCCGTATCCAAAAGCTGGAACAGCCGCTGTGCGCCAGCCAACCCTTCCTGGAGGCTGGCGTTCAGATTGGCCAGCCGTTTCATCGGCTCATAGGCCAACAGCAACGCCATAATGAAGGAGAAGAAGGCGCCCGACGTGGTGGCGCCTTCAATCACCCGGTAGCCGCCATAGACAATGACGATGCAAACCGCAACGCCGCCGAGGGTTTCCATAATCGGGCTGGACAATGCCCGTGTCTTCGCCGATTTGATACTGAGGTCGAAGATGCGCTCGACGATTTCGGCAATCCTGCTTTTCTCATAGCCTTCCATCGCGTAGGCCTTAACCACTCGGATTCCCTGGAATGTCTGTTCCAACAAGGTGGTAAAAAGGCCCATTTCCTCCTGGGTGTTGGCGGTGACTTTCCGCATCCGCCGGCCCAACTTCAGGACAGGCAAGGCGGCCATGGGGAAAATGAAAATGCAAATCGCCGCCAGTTGCCAATCCTTGGCGAACATCACCGCGACAAGTCCGACAAAAGATAGAAGATCCTTGCCAAAACCGGTCAACGCATTTGACACCGCAGCCCGCATTTGATTGATATCGACGGTGAACCGGGAAATCAGTCTGCCGGTCGAATTGTTGTGGAAAAAGCCCAAATCCATCCGCGCCAAGTGGGCGAACAATTTGTTCTGATTATCGGCGATGATCCGGAAACCGACCAAACTCATCAGCACCGATTGGCCGTAATTAGCGGCGCCTTTGACCAGAAAGGTGACAAAAACGGCGATCCCCAACGGCCACAACATGGCCCGGTTTTCGGCGATGAACACCTCATTGACCACGGGCTCCATCAACCAGGCGCTGAACGCGGTAGCCGCCGCCATCAGAGCCATGCAAAAAACAGCAAGGACAAGCCAGCCATAATAATGGCGAATGCTTTCGCGCCAAAGACGGCTCATCAGCGCCATGGTGGAAGTATGCTGTGGCGGCGTTTTTTTGGTTTTCTCGCTCAAATTATCCGACCCGTTCTTGACGAGGCGGACACTACCACGCGCTAGACACTGGAGCCAATGGTTGACGGCGGAATTAACGCCCGGCGACCGTCATTCCCTCAACCCTCAGCGTCGGCGCATTGGTGGCATAGCGGAACTCCAGGTCATCGGCAGCAGTAAGATGGGCGAACATGTGCTCAAGATTCCCGGCGATGGTCACTTCGTTGACCGGGTAGGCCAGCCCGCCGTTTTCGATCCAAAACCCGCTGGCCCCACGGCTATAGTCGCCGGTGATGGTATTAACCCCGAAACCCATCATCTCGGTGACATAAAGGCCGGCCTTGATATCAGCCATCAATTCCTGCGGCGTCACGGCACCGGCTTGCATATATAAATTCGTCGTCGACGGCGACGGCGGCGAGGAAATGCCGCGCCCTGCATGACCGGTCGTCGAAAGCCCCAGTTGCCGCGCCGAACGCAAGTCCAATATCCAAGAGGTCAGGACGCCGGCTTCAATAATATCCAGCCGTTTCGTTCCGACGCCTTCACCGTCGAAACCTTTTGACCCTAGGCCACGCGGCCTCAAGGGGTCATCAATAATGGTGATCGCGGCGGGGAAAATTTGTTCTCCGGTCTTGTCCTTTAGAAAGGTTGTTCCACGGGCAACGACGGTACCGTTGACGGCGCCGGCCAAGTGTCTGACTAATGAATTTGAGACCCTGGGGTCGTAAACGACCGGCACTGAGGCCGAGGATGCCTTTTGAGGATTCAACCGGTTGATAGTTTTTTCGCCTGCGCTGCGCCCGATCTCAGCGGGCGACGGCAGATCGACGGCATGGACCGTGGTGGCATAGTCGTAATCGCGCTCCATTTTGGTGCCTTCGCCGGCAAGGACCGCGACGCTGATGGAATGCCGGGAACCGGCGCGGCTTTGCGAGAACCCATTGGTGGCGGCAATGGCGACGCGACTCCGGCCCCAACTGGCTTCGGCGCCCTCGGAATTGGAAATGCCAGGCACGGCACGCGCCGCATCTTCCGCCTCGGCCGCCCTTTCAGACAGAATATCGGCATCAGGCTCCGTGTCGTCGCAGCCTTCAAGGTCAGGGAAGTCGGCCGCCAACTGGTCCGGGTCGGCGAGTCCGCAATAAGGGTCTTCAGGGACTGAACGGGCCATGGCAACGGCGCGTTCGACCAATTCATCGATAGCACGTTCCGACGAGTCCGACGATGAAACGATCGCTTGGCGCGCCCCGATAAATACCCTGAGGCCCAAATCCGCGCTTTCCGACCGGGACAAATGCTCGCGTTCCCCCAACCGCTGGGCCAGAGACAGCGAAACACTTTCGATCACCACCGCATCGGCGGCTTCGGCCCCCGCCGCGGTGGCCTTTCCGAGAACCCTGTCCAGCAGGGTCAACGAGTTATTTTGATCGGTCATGGTTTCTTTTGTTCCGTTGCGGCCAAGGTTGTGGGGGAAAAAAATATCAAATTCTTGTGAAAAGAGTTGAGGTGTCTTCCAGATCGGAGAAAGATACCATATCAATAGTGATCGGTTGGGTTAAGAATTTCACGTCTAACTCTCATGAATGGTCATATGACGTCCTAATGGGTAGACCATGCCAAGGCAAGAAACCTTGAAAAAAAATTCCGGCCAAGTCCATCCCCGCCAGGAGTTGGGATCGGCGGTTGTTCGGTTTGCCGGTGATTCCGGGGACGGCATTCAGTTCACCGGCAGCCAGTTCACCCAGTCCACGGCCATGTCCGGCAATGATCTTGCCACCTTCCCTGATTTTCCGGCTGAAATTCGCGCCCCCGCGGGAACCATCTTCGGGGTCTCGGCGTTTCAGATCAATTTCGGCGCCGACGTCATCAAAACCTCCGGCGACGACTGTGACATGATTGTCGCCTTGAACCCGGCCGCCTTGAAGGCCGAACTGCCTGAATTGAAGAAATCCGGGTTTATTGTCGCCGACACCGGCGCCTTCACGGAACGAAACCTTCACAAGGCGCATTTTAAAGCCAACCCCCTCGAGGATGGCTCCCTGTCCGCCTACCGACTCTTCGAGCTCGATATTTCCGAAATGACCCTGGAGGCGGTTAAGGAATTCGACCTCAGCAAAAAAGGCGCCCTGCGTTGCAAAAATATGTGGGCGCTGGGGTTTGTATATTGGATGTACGACCGCAACCGTCAACCGACTATCGATTGGTTGAATCAGAAGTTCGCCAACAACCCCAACGTGGCGGCCGCCAACATCAAAGCCCTTAACGCCGGTCATGCGTTCGGCGAAACCGCCGAAATTTCCCATGACGTGCATGGATTTTCCATCGGCCAGGCCGATATCGCGCCCGGTGAATATCGCACCGTTACTGGCGCCGAGGCTTTGACCTGGGGGCTTGTGGCCGGTGCGAAACTGGTAGATTTAAAACTAACGTTTTGCTCGTATCCCATTACGCCGGCGACCTCGATCTTGCATTATTTGTCCAATCTCATGGAATTCGACGTTGTTACGTTTCAGGCGGAAGACGAAATCGCCGCCATCTGTTCCGCCATCGGGGCGTCCTACGCCGGCGCGCTGGGGGTGACATCTAGTTCCGGCCCGGGGATCGCGCTGAAAGGCGAAGCAATGGGTTTGGCGATCACCACCGAACTGCCGTTGATCATCATTAATTCGCAACGCGCCGGGCCGTCAACGGGAATGCCGACCAAAACCGAGCAGTCGGACCTTTACCAAGCCGTTTTCGGCCGCAACGGCGACAGCCCGCTGGTCGTCCTGGCGGCGCGTTCTCCATCGGACTGTTTCGATATCGCCATCGAGGCCATTCGACTGGCGACCAAATACATGACCCCCGTCATCATCTTGACCGACGCCTATATCGGCAATGCGGCGGAGCCCTGGTTGATCCCGGATGTGGGCGAGTACCAAGCAACCCCGGTCAAGTTCCGAACCGACCCGGAAGGATTTAAGCCCTTCCTCCGCGATGAAAAGACATTGGCCAGACCATGGGCGGTGCCGGGCACGCCGGGTCTGGAGCACCGCATCGGCGGTTTGGAAAAGAATGCTGAAACCGGCCATATCTCCTATGACTCGGAAAACCATCAACGCATGACCGACGCCCGCGCCGCCAAGATCAACGGCATCGCAGACGACCTTCAGCCGCAAACTACCGACGAAGGGCCGGAAACAGGAAAACTCGCCGTTGTCGGGTGGGGGTCCACCTATGGCGCCATTAATCGCGCCGTCAACGCCCTCAGAGGGGAAGGCCTAGAGGTCTCACACATTCATCTCCGCCACATCTGGCCGTTGCCGAAAAACCTTGGTTCACTGTTGTCAGGATTTGAAAACGTGCTGGTCCCGGAAATGAACACCGGCCAATTGATCACCCTGCTGCGGAGCGAGTATTTGGTCGACGCCCAGGGGTTAAACAAGGTTTCCGGTCAACCGTTCAAGATTTTCGAGATCGAAACCGCCATCCGTGCGCAGTTGGAGAAATGACATGAATGTCGTCACCCCCCCCGACAAACTGACGCCCAAGGATTTTGCCACCGACCAGGAAGTTCGCTGGTGCCCCGGTTGTGGTGATTACGCGATCCTGAAGGCGATGCAGCGGACCTTGCCGGATATCGGGGCGACGAAAGAAAATACCGTGTTCGTTTCCGGCATCGGCTGCGCCGCCCGGTTTCCCTATTATATGGCCACCTACGGCTTCCACACCATTCACGGACGGGCGCCGGCGGTCGCAACCGGAATCAAGCTGGCAAACCCGGACCTGGATGTCTGGGTGGTGACGGGGGACGGCGATGCGCTGTCCATCGGCGGCAACCATCTGTTGCACGTCCTTCGCCGCAACGTGAACCTGCAAATACTGTTGTTCAACAACGAAATTTACGGCCTGACCAAGGGCCAGTATTCACCGACGTCCAGGGCCGGCACCCGATCACCATCGACACCTTGGGGGTCCATCGAAACCCCGGTGTCGGCGACTGCCTTTGCGCTGGGCGCAGGCGCCCGGTTCGTGGCGCGGTCGGTCGACACCATGCAATCGCACCTGCCGGAAGTCTTCAAGCGCGCCCATGAGCACATCGGCGCGTCGTTCGTCGAAATCTTCCAGAACTGCATCGTTTACAACGACGGGGTCTTCTCGCAGTTCACGGCAAGGGACGTCGCCGATGATTCTGAAATCCTTCTGGAGCATGGCAAGCCGCTGATTTTTGGCAAGGAGAGGACCTTGGGCCTGCGGGTCAAGCCTGGACTCTTCGAACTGGAGGTTGTGACCATCGGCAAGGACGGCGTCACTGAAAAGGACATTCTTATCCACGACGAAACCAACCGAGGCCTTGCCGATATGCTGGCCCGCATGGAACAGCCAACGTTTCCCGTCGCCATCGGCGTTATCTATTGCCTTCCCTCGCCCAGCTATGAAGACGGGGTAAAGGCCCACATGATCGAGGCCAAGAAGCTCGGCGCCGGGAATGATATAAATGCGCTGTTGAGGCGCGGCCATACCTGGACCATTCCGGGCTAGCAGAGTTCATTTTTTTAGGGAGAGGCTGTGCCGGTCAATGTTGCCATCGTAGGATCCGGTCCGGCCGGGTTTTATACCGCCGCAGCCCTGATTGATCAGGGGGAGGATGTCCGTATCGATTTCATCGAACGGCTACCGACGCCATTCGGCCTGATCCGGGGGGGCGTTGCCGCCGACCACCAAACCACCAAAAAAGTTGCCAATAAATACGAAAAAACGGCGCTGATGGAGCAAGTCCGTTATTACGGCAATGTCGAGGTCGGTCGGGACATCGCCCTGGCGGACTTGCGCGAACGCTATGACGCCGTGGTGTTGGCCATCGGTGCGCCCGAAGATCGGGTGCTGGACATTCCTGGCGCCGACAAGGCCGGCGTGTTCGGCGCAGCGGCATTCGTCGGCTGGTATAACGGGCACCCCGATTTTTGCACCCTGAACCCGGATTTAAATGTTGCCGCCGCCGCCGTCATCGGCGCCGGCAATGTTGCCATCGATGTTGCCCGCCTGCTCGGCCGTTCCGATCAGGAATTGGCGACATCCGACCTTCCTGAGTACGCGGAAACCGCGTTTAGGCGCTCACCGGTGAAGGATATTTACTTGTTCGCCCGCCGTGGGCCGGTCGAAGTCAAGATCACCAATGTGGAACTGCGCGAAGTGGGAACGCTGACCGAATGCGTCCCCCTGGTCAACGCAGCGCAACTTCCAGAAGGTGTTGGCAACCTTGAGGACCGGGAAAAACGGCTCAAGGAAAGAAACCTGGAAACGTTTAAGGAATTTTCCAACCGCGACGGACAGGAAAAACCGAAACGGATGCATTTTGAATTTTATGCCGCGCCATCCGAAATTCTTGGCGGGGATAAGGTGGAAGGCATCCGGCTGGAACGCACCCGCGTCGAAGACGGTCGCGCCGTTGGCACCGGGAAATTTTTCGATGTCCCCTGCGGTCTGGTGGTATCGGCTATCGGGTATCACGGGGAACCCCTCGACGGCGCGCCTTTTGACGATAGGCGCGACATCATCCCCAATGACGATGGCCGCGTCGATGCCGGGCTGTATGCCGCCGGCTGGATCAAGCGCGGCCCTTCTGGCGTAATTTCCACCAACCGGCCCGATGGCGTTACCGCCGCCGAGCATATTCTCAACGATTTCAACAGCGCCGCCAAAGAATCAAAGCCCGGGCGCGAGGCACTGGAAACGCTTTTGCGGGAGAAGAATATTCGTTTCGTCAGTTATAATGATTGGAAAAAAATCGAGGCCGCTGAATTCAAGAATGCCGAGGGCGATCGCCCGCGTAAAAAATTCACAACCATCCAGGATATGCTTGACGTTCTGGACGAGAGATGAAAAAAATTATGTCCGAAATAAAGAAATTCAAATATGCCGGTGACCTGACGCCTCAACAGACCTGGGACATGCTGTCGGGAATTCCAAAGGCCGTCATGATCGATGTCCGCACTGAGGCCGAGTTTGCCTATGTCGGCAATCCCGATCTTTCCAACCTGGGCAAAGAAATACGTCAGGTATGCTGGAAGGTCTTTCCGGCGATGGACCTTAACCCGGACTTTGTCGCCCAAGCCGGCGTCGGTGCCGATAAGGATACGCCGATGCTGTTTCTATGCCGCTCAGGGGTTCGCTCGATGCATGCCGCAGACGCCATGACCGCCGCCGGTTATACGAAATGCTACAACATCACCGGTGGATTCGAAGGTGACAAGAACCCCCAAGGCCACCGCGTCGGCGTCAATGGCTGGAAGGTCGACGGGCTTCCCTGGAAACAGGGTTAGGCTTTGGCTTGGCCCAACCCCTGATCCAGGTCTTCTTTCAGATCATCGACATCTTCCAGCCCCACCGACAGGCGGACAAGGCCATCGGAAATGCCAATCACGTGGCGTTCTTCAGGGGTCAGACGTTGATGGGTCGTCGTCGCCGGGTGGGTGGTCAAGCTTTTGGCATCGCCAAGATTATTTGAAATATCGATCAGCCTGAGACTGTTCAAAAAATTGAACGCCGCTTCTTTGCCACCATCTACCTCAAAGGAAACCATGGTGCCGCCACTGCTCATCTGAGTCATCGCCAGCTCAAATTGGGGATGACTTTCCAGTCCCGGATACAGCACCTTGTTGATGCCTTTTTGTTTGCTCAGGAACTCGGCGACGGCCAGCGCATTTTCACAATGCCGCGCGATCCGAACATCCAATGTCTCCAGCCCCTTCACCATCACCCAGGCGTTAAAGGGACTGAGCGTCGGGCCGGTGTGGCGGAAAAACGGGGTCAGTTGGTCATCAAAGAAATCCATATCGCTGGTCAGAATCGCACCGCCCATGGTCCGTCCTTGCCCGTCGATATGCTTGGTCGCCGAATACATGACGATATCGGCGCCTAATTCCAGAGGATGCTGCAATATCGGCGTCGCGAAGACATTGTCGACAATCACCCTGGCCCCGGCTTCATGGGCGAGTTCGCTGACCGCCCGGATGTCGATGATTTCAAGACTCGGGTTCGACGGCGATTCCATAAACACGCATTGGGTTTTCTGGGACAAGGCCTGCTTCCATTGATCCAGGTCGGTACCGTCCACCAGAACGGTTTCGATGCCGAATTTCGGAAGTTGATCGTTGATGATGTAATGGCATGACCCGAACAAGGCCCTGGACGCGACGACCCTGTCACCGGCCTGAAGCTGGCTGGCCAACGCCGCGAATACGGCGGCCATGCCGCTGGCCGTGGAAATACATTTTTTTGCGCCTTCCAACAGCGCCAGGCGCTTCTCGAACATGGCGACGGTTGGATTGGCGTACCTGGAATACATATAGCGATCCAAATCGCCCTTGAACGCACGCTCCGCCTCATCGGCCGTTTCGTAGACATAGCCGGAGGTCAGAAACAGCCCCTCACTGGTTTCGTTGAACGCCGTACGCTCCTGGCCACCGCGAACCAACTGGGTTCCCTGGCGCCATGTTGCCGGATTGGATTTTTTGCCACCCGAATTTTCTGCCATAGGGTCTCCTCCATCTTTATCCGTCTATAAATACCCGCCCGGCATAAAAAAAGCCCCAACCGCACGGGCCAGGGCTTCCTCAAGCTCCGACCTTTTAGCGATTTTTTTAACGTGGGCGCAAGCCGGTCGACCAAATCACCACGTAACTGGCGGGAGTAAAGCGCCCCGGGACGCAAAAGGTCAAGATAAAATCCGGAATCAACCGGACGGAACATCATTTCTCAGTGTTCTCATGGTCTGTAATGGACCGGCGAACCCTTCGCACACTCGCCCAAACACCGAAGATAACGACAGGGAAGGCTACCGTAACGACGATATATGGATCGATCATTACGCCCATTCCCTTGACCCCCTTGGCCAGATACGAAACCAGGCTCAACAAATAATAACTGATAGCGACGACAGACAATCCCTCGACCGTAGCCTGCAACCGCAGTTGCGTACGGGCGCGCCTGTCCATGGAACGCAGCAGGTCCCGGTTCTGGCCTTCGAGGGCAACATCGACCCGGGTTCTCAACAGATCACTTGCCCGGGCGATTCTGTTCGACAGGGCCTCCTGGCGG
The DNA here is from genome assembly GCA_027624235.1 of Pseudomonadota bacterium. GTDB lineage: Bacteria > Pseudomonadota > Alphaproteobacteria > Rhodospirillales > Casp-alpha2 > Casp-alpha2. Next base: position 39,427 of record JAQBYB010000011.1, read on the forward strand.
TCGGCGACATTATCGACGGTATCCATGGCCGGTATCAGGCGGCGTTCTATGAATTCACCGACGGGCTGCAGGCCGATGATTCGGTCCTCCCGCAATTCTCCCAGCCGGCGTTTGACCAGGTCGAAATAGGCCCCCGCGGCACTAAATCGATAGTTTGTTGTGGCGCTGATCGCTTCCGCTTCCGCCGCCAGCAACGATAACCGCCCGAGCAGTTCCTTTTCGTCTTCGACACCTTCAATTTCGACCAACCGGGAAACGATATCGCTGACTTTGGTTTCCGCCTCGGAAACGCGGTGCCCGGCGTCGCGGGCAAGAGGAAGGGCCAGCATGGCCAATGAACGGTAGGTTTCAATTTCCAAAACCCGCTGCACCAATCTCGCCATGGCCCGGTGGTTTATGCCGCCATCGCGGATCAAATAACGACGGAAACGATCCCCGTGTATTTTAAAATCAGTCCACAGCATGGCGCGCTGGTGCGCGACGAAACCACCCATCACCGTGTTGTTGTCAAACAGTCCGACCAGTTCAGGCACCGGGCGTTCCGCCATGTCCTGTGATTCCAGGGCCAGATGAGAGGCGACAAGCACTTCTCCAGGAATTTTCGCAAGCCACTCCGCCGGCACCAATTCAATCGCCGTATCCTTAAAAGGTTGATCGAAGGTTGCTTCTTTTATGACGGTGAAGGTGACAAATTCGGTATGGCGCTCCCATTTCAACCGGAACCGTCCCATATTTTCCGAAAAATGCGTTGCCGTCATTGGCGGTGGCGGGATATTAAAAAGTCTGCACAGCTCGACAAGATGCCCGTGATCCGCCTCGATACCGGTTTCGTCGTTAATCACAGCGAGATATGATATTTTTGCCGGGGTATCAACAACACCATGGGGCCGCGCATGCATCTCATCGGCAAGGGTGTCGCGTAATGAATGCTCCTTGAAATTGGCCATGGTCTCCTTTTCCCTCGTTTTTTCTTATTAACCCTACCATATTACCTAAGTCGCAAGCGTTTGCTTTACACGCCCACCCTGATAATACGAAAGAAGTTTTTATGACCGATTTTGCCGCCACTGATGATTTGTTTTTCACCCGCGCCGGGCTGGACCGGGGCCGTGTTGAGGGAATCGTCGATGATGCGTTACAGGGCACCGACGATGGTGAGCTGTTTTTGGAATACCGGCAATCGGAAAGCATTGTTTTTGACGATGGCCAGGTCAAAAGCGCTTCGTTCGATACCTCTCAGGGATTCGGGTTGCGCGCGATTTCCGGTGAAGCAACGGGATATTCACAAGCCTCCGAACTCAGTGAAGACGCCATCCGCCGGGCCGGTGAAACGGTGAAAGCGATTCGCAGTGGAAAGGGTGATTTACTCGCCCCCCCGCCCGGCACCAACCAGACCTTTTACAGCGACGACAATCCGCTGGCCCTGATTGACTTCGAGACCAAGGTGAAACTCATGGCCGACATGAACGCCTATGCCCGCACCAAGGATGAACGCGTCGCTCAGGTCACGGCGTCGCTGACCGGCAATTGGCAGGCCGTGCAGATTATCCGCGCCGGCGGTGAGCGGGCCGCCGATATCCGTCCCCTGGTGCGGCTGAATGTGTCGGTGGTGGTGGAAAAAGACGGCCGCATGGAAAGTGGGTCGCACGGTGTCGGCGGCCGTGTCACCTATGACCGATATCTTGACCCAAGCAGCTGGAAGGCGGCGGTGGATGAAGCGCTTCGTCAGGCCCTGGTCAACCTGGACTCGGTCGCGGCGCCGGCGGGTGAAGTGCCGGTGGTGCTCGGCCCCGGCTGGCCCGGGATTCTTCTGCATGAAGCCATCGGCCACGGGCTGGAGGGCGACTTTAACCGCAAGAAGACATCCGCGTTCGCCGGACTGTTGGGCGAACGGGTCGCCGCCCCCGGCGTCACCGTCATTGACGACGGCACCATGGATGACCGCCGCGGATCGCTGACGATCGATGATGAAGGCACCCCCAGCCAACGCACGGTGTTGATCGAGGACGGCATCCTCAAAGGCTATATGCAGGACCGCATGAATGCGCGCCTAATGGGCAAAACAAGCACCGGTAACGGGCGGCGGGAAAGCTATGCCCACGCGCCGATTCCGAGGATGACCAACACCTACATGCTGGCCGGCGAACACGACCCCGAGGAAATTCTGAAATCCGTGGACAACGGCATCTATGCCGTCAATTTCGGCGGCGGCCAGGTCGACATCACATCGGGCAAGTTCGTGTTCACCTGCACCGAGGCCTATATGATCGAAAACGGCAAAAAGACCGCCCCGGTAAAAGGTGCGACGTTGATCGGCAACGGCCCGGACGTGTTGACCCGGGTCTCCATGATCGGCAACGACATGGAACTGGACCCCGGCATCGGCACCTGCGGCAAGGACGGCCAGGGCGTGCCCGTCGGCGTCGGCCAACCGACGATCAAGATCGACAACCTGACCGTTGGCGGCACCGCCGTTTAACCGTTCCGTCGAGCGTATTGTTAGTAAGGGTATTCCTGGAAAATCGGATCGATGGACCCTTCCCAGCGACCCTCGTATGCCGCCAACAATTCATCGGCCGGGGTTAGACCTGAATGGGCGGTTTGGAACAAGGGTTTAAGGAAATGGGTCTCGTCTATACCGAGCGTATCGAAGCGTTTCCGATTTTGCAGTCCTTTGTGGGAGAATTGCAGGACGTCCAGCGCCACTTCCTTTAGGGTTCTGTTTCTAAAGGGGGTGGCGAGCGCCGTGCGCGGAACCTCATCACGCAAGACCTGCATTTCCTCGACGCTCCAATCCTTGACCAGGTCCCAGGCGCCAGCGCGGGCCTCGGAATCATAGAGCAGCCCAACCCAAAAGGCCGGGAGCGCACAAAGCCGGCTCCACGGCCCGCCATCGGTGCCCCGCATTTCCAGGAACTGCTTGAGGCGAACCTCGGGAAAGGCAGTGCTCATATGATCGACCCAGTCAGACATCAGTGGCTTTTCGCCGGGCAGGGCCGGTAATTTTCCATCCATGAAATCACGGAACGACTGCCCGGAGGCATCGATATAGGTGCCGTCGCGGTAAACGAAGTACATCGGCACATCGAGCACGTAATCCACATATTGTTCAAACCCGAACCCGTCTTCGAAGACAAACGGCAACATGCCGCTGCGATCAGGGTCGGTATCCGTCCAGATATGGCTGCGATAAGACAGATAGCCGACGGGCTTCCCCTGTTTGAACGGCGAATTCGCCCACAGCGCCGTCGCCACCGGCTGCAGGGCCAGCGAAATTCGATACATCTCAACCATCGCGGCTTCCGACTCATAATCCAGATTAACCTGAACGGTGCAGGTGCTCTGCATCATCTCCAGACCCAGGCCGCCTTTTTTGGGCATGTATTCGCGCATGATCTTATAGCGGCCCTTCGGCATCCACGGCTGGTCCGCGCTGACCCATTTGGGATGATAGCCCAACCCGACAAAACCGATCCCCAACTCGCGGGCGATCGCTTTTACCTGTTGAAGATGGCCGGTGACTTCATCGCAGGTCTGATGAATGGTTTCCACCGGCGCGCCGGAAAGTTCCACCTGTCCGGCCGGCTCGAGGCTGATGAAACTGCCGTCCGGTTTTGAAAGCGCGATGGGGTTGCCGCTTTCCAGAACCGGGGTCCAACCAAACCGGGTGAGGCCGTCCAAAAGGGCGCGAACCCCAGAGGGGCCTTCGTAGTCCAGAGGGCTGAGGTCGGCCAGATGATAGGCGAACTTTTCGTGTTCGGTGCCGATGCGCCATTTTTCTTTAGGTTTGCTCCCGGCTTCCAGGTATTCGACCAGGGACGCCTTTCCATTTACGTATTCTTTTTTCGCCGCTTTTTCATCAGCCATTGCATTCTCTTTCAAGGAAATATCCTGCAAACAGGATCATTAAACTTCGCCGAGGATCGCCTGCCAGCATGCCAGGGCAGACATTGCCGCCGTTTCAGCGCGCAAGACGCGTGCGCCTAAGCCGACGCCGACAACAAAGTCCAGTTTTCGCAGGGCGTCAAGTTCACTGGCTTCAAATCCGCCTTCCGGGCCGCTGAGAAATCCACAATCAGGAGATATGCCGCCAACGCCGCCGCGCAAGTCTTCCAGCACCTGGGCGATGGGTTGGCCGGCGCCGGTTTCATCCAGCACCAAAAGTCGTCGGCCCCGAGGCCATTCGGCCATAAGCCGTTCCAACGTCTCCGGCGCGTCGATTTCGGGCACGCTTAACCGTTCGCATTGTTCTGAGGCCTCAATGGCGCGGGCCAGCATTCTGTCCGAATTGACTCGCGCTGAATTGGTGCGGCTGGTGATCACCGGGCAAAGACGCGACGCCCCCAATTCCGTCGCCTTTTCGACGATGAAACCGGTTTGTGTTTTTTTTAGTGGCGCGAATGCCAGCCACGGCCCGAATTCCGCGCCATGGGGCCGAAGCAACCTATTGACGGTCACCAAACACCTGTTTTTTTTCAAATTTTCGATGACCGCGGACCATTCACCGTCCCGGCCATTAAACAACCGCACCCCGTCACCGGCCCGCAGCCGCATGACCTGGCCCAGGTAATGGGCCTGGGGGGCGTCAAGGACCAGGGCGGATTCCGGCGCCAGGGCGGCATCCACAAACAGGCGGGGGCTGGTATTTGTCTTGGTCATCATGGATATATCATAAGGCTATTTAATAGGAATGGGGTGGTTTCGAGTATAGTTTCTCCATGACGGAAACATCAGAACACATCGCCACCGATATTCCCACTGAGGGCTGGATCGAACGGTTTGCACCCAGGGCGACCCGGCCTTACCTGCGGTTAGCGCGGCTGGACCGCCCCATCGGCACATGGCTGCTGCTATTGCCGTGCTGGTGGAGCGTCGCGCTCGCGACCCCGACGTGGCCCGATGCCAAGCTGTTTGTGTTGTTCGCCATCGGTGCCGTCGTCATGCGGGGCGCGGGGTGCACGGTCAATGACATCGTCGATCGGAATTTTGACGCCCGCGTCGCCCGCACCGCGACCCGGCCCATCGCCAGCGGCCAGGTCAGCGTCTTTCAAGCCTTCCTTTTCCTCGGCCTGCTGATGGTTCTGGGGTTAAGCATTTTGGTACAGTTCAACGCCTTTTCGGTGGCAGTCGGCGCCGCCTCGCTGATCTTGATCGCCCTCTATCCGTTCATGAAACGCATCACCTATTGGCCGCAGCTTTTTCTGGGATTCACATTCAACTGGGGCGCGTTGCTGGGCTGGGCGGCGATACAGGGGAATTTGGCCGCTCCGGCCATCGTCCTTTACGCCGCCGGCATTTTTTGGACGCTGGGATACGACACCATCTATGCCCATCAGGACAAGGATGACGATGTTTTAATCGGGGTGAAATCGACGGCGTTGAAATTCGGCGCCGGCACCAAGCCCTGGCTTGTCGGCTTTTACACCATCACCATCATTTTGCTGGCGGCGACCGGGTTGCTGGCGAACCTGGCCTGGCCGTATTATTCGGGCCTGACCTTGGCCGCCTGGCAACTGGCATGGCAGATAAGAAGCGTCGATATCGCCGACCCCAAGAATTGTCTTCGCCGATTTAAATCCAACCGGGACTTTGGGCTGATCCTCCTAGCCGGCATCATCGCCGCCCAGGTGATCGGCTTTTGAAAGACGCTCTTTAAACTTCAATCGGAGTAAAACCGGAAAAAGTGAAGGGAAGACTATCGGCCATCAACGCTTCGGTTCGGGCCTGCCTGACAGAGGAATCGGCAATAGCTTCACGGATGAATTCATCCATGTCTATGCCGGGGGAGACACGGTCGCGGGCAAGGGCTTGGACTTCCAGTTGGTTGAGCGACGTCCACTTGCGACCGATCGCCTCCACTTCGGTCAGGGCGATAGGGGCGGCGTTATCAACAAGCGAACCACGGATGGAACAATAAACGTAGGCGGAGGAAAGCGTCCGGCCATTTTCCAGTTGCACATCGATTCCATCCAACCTGCCGAAATGATAATTGCCCGTCGCCACCTCGGTCTCATGCATGCGCACTTCCTGAGCCGGGGTCAGCCAATTCACGAACAGCCTGACCGTGGTTCCCGGGCAGGGAAAAAGCGTTGCCGGGATTGACCCATAAGACGCCACATGCGGCGAATAGACGATATCAAAATCATGCAACCGGGCACGGATGACCGGGATCGCCCCCCCAATCCTGGCCGGGGAATTTCCGCAACAGTTGTTCCGGCGACTGGTTGGAGCCGACCGCCAACACCGCCCGGCAGCCATCAATATCCGGTGCAGGCGCGCATGGAGCCAATTCCCGGTAGGATCCACCGGCGACAACGTAGGAACGCAACGGAATATCGTAGGGATAGGTTTTGGCGCGGCGAAGGGAATCCGGGGGCATTTAATTTTAGTCGTCGCCCTTGATGTATTTGGTGATATCGACATCGTCGATTTGTTCGGCCAAGAGATATTTTTCGGCATAGTCCTTGTACGCACCCGAGGTCAAAAACAGCTCGAAAAGCTCCCCATCGATGTGGGCATCTTTCTTCATGAAGGACATGATCTTAACGCTGTCGCTCAATTTTTTCGGCAACTTATAGGGACGATCGGCGGCGGTGAGGGCTTCGAAGATATCGGCGATGGCCATGATTCGGGCCGCCACCGACATATCGCTATGATTTAGTTTCTTCGGGTATCCGGTTCCATCCATCTTTTCGTGGTGGCCGCCGGCCATTTCGGGAACACGCTTCAGGTGTTCCGGGAACGGAAGCTGTTCCAACATGACGATTGTCTGGACGATGTGATCGTTAATTTTATAGCGTTCCTCAGCCGTCAACGTGCCCCTCGCAATGCAGAGATTATAGACTTCGCCGAGATTGAATTTATGTTCCGGGACATCAAGCTTGAAGCCGTACTCGTTATCCTTGGCCGCCGCCGGATCCTCCATTTCGCGATAGATAATGTGGTCGATACGATCGGTTAGAAGGTTTTCAACCACTGGCAACTCCGGCGCCGGGGTTCTTTCCCACCGTTTACTTTCTTCATGGGAGACGCCCAAACGGTTGTCGAGGGTCCGGGTCATCGTGATATTGGCGATTTTCCTGACCCGCTCAATCCGTTCCGGGGCCATAAACTCACCGCCGATATTCGATTCCGCGATAAAGGCGAAATCATCATCAAGCTGGGCCAGGCGCGCATCCAGTTCGGCGCGTAGTTTTTCCGGGCCCCCCTTGCCGTCCACGATGGCCTTATAATATTCGATTTCCGCCTCGCGCTTGACGACTTCAAAGCGAGTGCGGATTTCGTGAATTCGGTCATAAATGGTTTCCAGCTTGGTTGCTTTATCGACCACGTATTCCGGCGTCGTCACCTTACCGCAATCATGAAGCAACGCCGCGATTTCCAGCTCGTACCAATCATCATCGCTGAGATCAAAATCGGCGTATGGGCCTTCCTTTGCTTCGCACGCGGCTTTGGCCAGCATCAACGTCAGTTCCGGCACGCGCTGACAATGGCCGCCGGTATAGGGAGACTTGGCGTCAATGGCGGACGCGATCAGTTTGATAAAGGAATCCAGAAGCAGTTTTTGCGCATCCAGCAGCTGCTTGTTGTCCAATGCGACGGCGGCCTGTGACGCCAGGGCCTCGATTAATGGCTGAATATCCCTGCCGAAGGGAATTACCTCTCCAGTTCCTATGTCCTGGGCATTAAGCAATTGAAGGATACCGATGATGTCCTCCTTGGAGTTCTTCATCGGAACCGTGAGGAAGGACTTGGACCGATAGCCCGTTCCCTCATCGAATTTCTTGGTGCCGGTAAAATCATATTCATCGGATTCGTAGGCATCGATGATATTGATGGATTTTCCCGTCAGCGCCGCGCAACTGGCGACGTTGCCCCTGTTTTCCGCACCCGTTTCCGGGTCGCGCAGACGTACCGGCGGAAACCTGATTTCCTTGCCCGTGGTGCCGCCCATGGCAATGTTGAGCGAATCGGTGCGCATAATTTCGAATTTCAGATTGCCGTCCTCATCGGATAGGTAAAGGGTGCCGCCATCCGCGTTGGAAAGCCCCTTGGCTTCAAGAAGAATAGTTTCCATGAGGCGGTCGGTGTCCTGCTCCGCCGATAGCGCGATGCCGACTTCAATCAGCCTCTCAAAACTTGAGGCTTCCTGTTTTTCAGGTGTTTTATTTGCTTGCTTCGACATCGCCCTATTATTACCCCAGGCATGGAATCCCTGTGAATTTTCAACCGTCCCTGACTAAAATTTAATGCAGAGGGTATCCCTCCAATAGATAGATTGGCACCCTACCTTTATACCTAGGCCAAGAATGGCAAAATCGTATCGGTATTTTGGTCCAAAAACAACTGGAGCCCGTGTCATGGGCCTTGACCCTACCGCCTTCATGCGGTGTCTATAGGCGGCCGCCAGCAAAGGAACCGGCGTTATGGTTTTTTCATCTTTACGCGACTTCATGGACCGGCTGGAACGGGACGGTCGGCTGGTGCGTGTGCGTGAGCCGGTTTCACCTAACCTGGAAATGACGGAGATCCAGACCCGTTTGTTGGCCGAAGGCGGGCCAGCGGTTCTGTTTGAGAACGTCGTTCGGGAAGATGGCTCAGCCTTTGACATGCCGGTCCTGGTCAATCTGTTCGGCACTGTTGAACGGGTTGCCTGGGGCATGAACCGTGAAAAAGGTCAATTGCGCGAAATCGGCGAAACGCTCGCCTTTTTACGGCAGCCGGAACCGCCGGGGGGGTGGCGCGATGCGCTTAAAGCGCTGCCGCTTTTGAAAACCGTGATGACCATGAAGCCAAAAACGGTTAAATCGGCGCCGTGTCAGGACGTGGTATTGAGCGGCGATGACATCGACCTCAAACGACTGCCGATACAGACCTGCTGGCCAGGGGAGCCGGCGCCACTGATCACTTGGCCGCTGGTCGTCACTCGCGGCCCCGATGCGGACATTAACGGCGGCGATGAACGGGACGATTTCAACCTCGGCATATACCGAATGCAGGTGACCGGACCGAAAACCACCTATATGCGTTGGCTTAGGCACCGGGGCGGCGCCCAGCACCATGCGCGCTGGAAGGATAAGCGGTCTGAACCGCTGCCGGTGGCGGTCGTTCTCGGCGCCGATCCGGGCACCATTCTGGCCGCCGTGACGCCGGTGCCTGATACCCTTTCGGAATACCATTTTGCCGGTCTGCTGCGCGGCAAGAAGGTTGAACTGGTGGATTGCAAGACCGTGCCCTTGAAGGTGCCCGCCGAAGCCGAAATCATTCTCGAAGGGCACGTGTCGCTGGACGATTACGGCGACGAAGGCCCTTATGGAGACCACACCGGTTATTACAACAGCCAAGAACCTTTCCCGGTCTTCACCATCAGCGCCATTACGATGCGCAAGGACCCGATTTATCTGTCCACCTTTACCGGCCGGGCGCCCGATGAGCCGTCTGTTCTGGGCGAGGCGCTGAACGACGTTTTTGTTCCCCTTTTCATTCAGCAATTCCCCGAAATCGTCGATTTTTGGCTACCGCCGGAGGCGTGTTCCTACCGTGTTGCCGTCGTCTCCATCAACAAAGCCTACCCCGGTCACGCCAAGCGGATCATGATGGGGGTGTGGTCGTATCTGCGCCAATTCATGTACACCAAATTCGTCATCGTCGTTGATTCGGACATCAACGTGCGCGATTGGAAGGATGTAGTCTGGGCGGTTTCCACCAATGTTGATCCGGCCCGCGACATTACGGTGGTCGAAAACACGCCGATTGATTACCTCGACTTCGCCTCCCCGCAATCGGGGCTTGGATCCAAGATGGGGATCGACGCGACCACCAAAATGGCGCCTGAAACTACCCGCGAATGGGGCCGAAAAATTCGCATGACCGACGACATCATCGAAGAAGTCACCCGGAAGTGGGAAGCCTATGGCCTTCCCGGTTCCGGCAAACCAATTTGGAAATAATCTCCACCATGACCGACCGCAACGAAAATGCCCTCAACGCCAAGTCCTGGCCGTTCGCTGAAGCAAGGGATTTGCTGAAACGACTCGGCGATAAAACGCCGGACAAGGGCCATGTGCTGTTTGAAACCGGCTACGGGCCGTCCGGATTGCCGCATATCGGCACTTTCGGCGAAGTCGCCAGGACCGCCATGGTGCGCCACGCCTTTTCACAACTGTCCGATCTGCCGACTAAATTGATTGCCTTCTCCGACGACATGGATGGCTTTCGTAAGGTCCCCGAAAACCTGCCCAACGCCGACATGCTAAGCCAGCACCTGGGCCAGCCGTTGTCATCGGTCCCCGACCCCTTCGGCACCCATGACAGCCTGGGCGCCCACAATAATGCCCGACTGCAAACGTTTCTGGATGCATTCGGGTTCGACTATGAATTCGTGAGCTCGACGGATTGTTATAAAAGTGGCCGCTTCGATGCCGCCCTGTTGGGGTTGCTGGAACGCTACGAAAAAGTCATCAACGTGATCCTGCCGACATTGGGCGAAGAACGCCGCGCCACCTACAGTCCGTTCCTGCCGCTATGCCCAAAGACCGGACGGGTGCTGCAGGTTCCGGTGATCGAGCGCAATCTGGACGCCGGCACCATCGTTTACCAAGGCGATGACGGCTCCAAGGTTGAGGTGCCGGTCACCGGCGGCCATTGCAAACTGCAATGGAAGGCGGACTGGGCGATGCGATGGACGGCATTGAATGTTGATTATGAAATGTCGGGTAAGGACTTAATCGATTCTGTCAACCTGTCCGGTAAAATTTGCCGGATTTTGGGCGGCACCCCGCCGGTCGGCTTTACCTACGAGTTGTTCCTGGATGATAACGGCGAAAAAATTTCAAAATCCCGGGGCAACGGACTGACGGTAGAAGAATGGCTGCGGTACGCGCCACCGGAAAGCCTGTCGTTGTTCATGTATCAAAAGCCGAAGACGGCGAAGCGGCTGTTTTTCGATATCATCCCGAGGAATGTCGACGATTATTTCAGCCATCTTGCCAGCACCGAAAAGCAGGACGACGCTCAAATTCTTGACAATCCTGCCTGGCACATTCATCAGGGCAACCCGCCGCACGAGATTGTTCACCTGAGCTTCAATATCCTGCTCAATCTGGTCAGCGTCTGCCATACCGAGGACAAAGCGGTGCTTTGGCATTTCATTTCCCGCTATCGCCCGGAAGCATCGGCGGAAACGGCGCCGCTTCTGGACAAGCTTTTGGACTTTGCCATCAACTACTACCGGGATTTCGTCAAACCGTCGAAGCAATACCGTAAGGCCAATGAAGAAGAAATGAAGGCGCTTGAAGACCTGCTGGCAACGCTGAACACCCTTCCCGGCGACGCCGATGCCGAAAGCATCCAATCCGAGGTTTATGAGGTCGGCAAACGCCACCCCTTTCCCGAACTAAAGGCGTGGTTCAAGGCGCTGTACGAGATCCTTCTGGGTCAGTCCCAAGGGCCGAGAATGGGGTCGTTCATCGCACTCTACGGGCTCGAGGAATCCCGCGCCCTGATTAGGCGCGCCATTTCAGGCGACGATCTGTCCGGTTGATTTTTTTTAGGCTGAAGAATATGGGCTAGTGGCTCGACCAGACGACGCGGGCAATCCATTCAACGTCTTCGACATCAAGGCTACGGTCTTCATGGTCGGGATTGAGCGACTTCAGTTCGTATTTGTGGAGCGATTGGCGTTGCAACAACTTGACCATGACCTCGCCGCTCTTTGTTTTAGCCACGACGCGGTCGCCGCGGCGAATATTAGCCTGCGGTGACACAATCACCGTATCCCCATCCCGAAACACCGGCTCCATGCTGTCACCGGTGATCTCCAGGGCATACGCCTGCGGGTCGCCGAGACCGGGAAACGGTATTTCGTCCCAGGAACCCCCGGCCGGATATCCGGCATCATCAAAATATCCCTGGTTGCCCGCCTGGGCAAAACCGATCAAGGGAATGTTCCGGTATATACCGACACCCTCGCTGTCGGTTACGTAGGATACGAACTCCGCCAGGTTGGCGCCCGTCGCCGCCAGAACCTTGGCGACACTTTCCGTGCTTGGCCAGCGAAGCTTGCCTTCGCGGGTTACCCGTTTGGATTTATTGAACGTGGTCGGATCAAGGCCGGACTGACGCGCCAACCCGGATGCGGAATACCCGTATTCCCTGGCGAGGCGATCAATGGCTTTCCATACATCGGCATGTTTAAGCATGGGAACATTGTCATAGATTGCACGCCTCTAGTCATTAGGAACCTATTTCTTTTTTTTATTGACTTAGGACTAATGACACATATATAACCTAAATGTTCTTTATTTGTTTCTTTTTAGGGCTAACTTCAACACTAAAGGTTTATGCAAATGCCTCGCACCCGCCGCACCCCCCGGACTTTTTATGAAATGCCGACGGTTCCGTTCCTCAATGCAGAAGAAGCCTGGTTCTGGTTTGTCCGCTGCCAAAAGGCCCGCGCCGATGGCGCCCGTTTTGAAGCCGTCGCCGGCGCCATCGCCAGGCCTTGCGATCCGGATGACCTTTACCGTGCGGTGGCCCGGTTGCGTCGCCAACGACGCATCAACGCCGAACATTTAAAAATTCTGGACACTTACGGCATCCGAGAAGCCCCTCCCGATCCTCGCTGCAGAGATCAGGTTCGGCCCGCCCGGATATGGGATGAAGCCCTGGATTTGCTTTCTACGGAACTGAAAATAAAAGGAATTATAGAATGACCAGGGTTACGGCGGCATTCCCGGATCGCCCACGAAACGCCCTAGTGGTGTTTTCCGGCGAAGCCGACCTGAAATGGCTCAAAGTCCTAAAACCCGGCTTTCGCCATTGCTTTGCCATCCTTGAGAATAACGGTCGTTGGATCCTCTACGACCCGTTATCGCATCAAACAGAAATTACCATCATTGACGGCCTGTCCTTCCAGGAGCTCACGGATGGGTACCGGAAACAAGGATTTCGCGTCATCGCGGGGAAGTTCGGCCGAGCCGACCTTAGTCCGGTCAATATGCAAGAGAATCACGAACAGCCTTAACAGGGAATCAATAAAACAAGGTTTGATTCAATTATTTTCGGAAATGCCCTAGCGCAATTGAAAGGGCGTTTTCCGGGTGCATCGCTGCCCGAAGACATCATCAAGCGCACCGAAAAAGATCTGGATGCCCGGATCCCGGTCATCGAAGCCGTGATCCCGGATGATCCCGGTTTCGCCTATATGGCAGTGACCGAAACGGAAACCGCGTCACCTGGGGAACAGGTCGTGCTGAAGGAAGGCCGCTTCAACTCTTCGCCCTTCATCAATTTCCGTTGGCTCAAGGCGCCGGGTGAAATCTATGGGCGCTCACCGGTGATGAAGGCGTTGCCCGACATCAAGACCGCCAATAAGGTGGTCGAGCTAGTCCTTAAAAACGCGTCGATTGCCGTCACTGGTATTTGGCAGGCCGACGACGACGGCGTCTTAAACCCCGCCACCATTAACTTGACGCCCGGAACTATCATCCCCAAGGCCGTCGGCTCTGCCGGTCTTACGCCTTTAGAGGCGCCGGGCCGGTTCGATGTTTCCGAGATTGTTCTTAAAGATTTGCGCGGCCGCATCCGCCAGGCGCTTCTGGTCGACAAGCTGGGGCAAACGGACTCGCCTAAGATGTCCGCCACGGAAGTCCTGGAGAGGGCTTCGGACATGGCGCGGGTTCTGGGCGCCACATATGGACGGCTGCAATCGGAAATGCTGACACCGCTGGTTGATCGCGCCGTTTCCATCCTTAACCGGCGCGGAGAACTCAACGGTCTGCACATTGACGGGCTCATGATCGACCTAGAATACCAATCCCCCCTGGCCCGGCAACAGGCCCGGCAGGATGCCCAAAACACCATGATCTGGCTGGAATCCGTTCGCGCCATCGGCCCCGAAGCGATCGCCGCCGTTGACCAGCCGGCCGCCGTTCGCTGGCTCGGACGCGCCTTTGGCGTCCCCAATGAATTGATCCGCGAAGATTTGGCGCTGCCATTGGAAACCTTTGCCGCAGACGAGAAGGAATTGATCGCCGACTTAATCGATACCGCCGTCGATCCCGAATTGGAGGCCGCCGATGGTTAAAAATAATTCAGCGGCGGCAGGCGGCTGGGGCTGGTTTGACGCAGGCCCGCCCCAGGCTTCCGAAAATGCCGTTGAAACCGAGAATGACCTTAGCCTTGACCTGCCCTTGGCCACTGCGCGTTGTTTCCGCGGCGCTGACGGCGAAAAAGTTCTCGCTTACCTTCGCGCCATCACCCTTGAAAGAGCCTTAGGCCCAAGCGCACCCGACACCCTGTTGCGCCACCTGGAAGGCCAGCGCCAGTTGGTGGCGCAACTCATCCTTCTCGTCCAACGCGGGCGGGACGGCGGCTAATGTTGATTAACCTACATAAAGGGAGACCCTTTGATGACCGATACCCTGCTTGACGCCATGCCCACAAACGACGGTGCCGATGAGCATGGCGACACCGCCAGCCACGAACCTATAACGGCAATTGACCGTCAGAGTACGCCGGACGCAACCAGTGCGCCGCCGCCCGGGCTACCCGATAAATTCTGGGATTCGGAACGTGGCGAACTGCGTTCCGAAAGCCTGATCAAATCGTATCAAGCGCTCGAGCAAAAGCTGGGTGCGCTGGCTGGGCGCGGGGTCCCCGACAGCGCTGATGGATACGACATCAAAACTGAAAACGACATGTTCGCCAGCGACCCGGTCGTCAACGCCAAGCTTCATGCGTCTGGCTTCAGCCAGGCACAGGCACAGATGGTCTATGACCTGGCGGCGGAATACTTGTCGCCGATGGTTTCCAATGTCGCCTCGGAATTTCAAACCCAAGCCCAGGTCGATCGTCTGGTTCAGCATTTTGGCGGCGAGGACAAGTGGCGCCAAACCGCAAAGCAGATCAAAAGCTGGGGCCAATCAAAATTCCCGGAAGAAGTCTTTCACGCGCTGTCGAGCACCCACGAAGGCGTTCTCACCATGCACAAGATGATGGCCGAAGGCGGTGGAGAACCCGGCCTGATCGAGGGCGCCGGCAACGGCGGAGATAATTTAAGCGAAACCGGCTTGAATCAGATGATGCAGGACCCGCGCTATTGGCGGGACCATGAGCCTGCTTTCGTCGGGCGCGTGCGCGACGGGTTCAAACGTCTGTTTCCGGAATAATTAA
>JAQBYB010000012.1 GCA_027624235.1 Pseudomonadota bacterium
CGTTAAACGACAACGCTTTAGCTTCATACTGCCACCCTAGATAATCAACGTTATCTAGGACAGCCCCTTTTTTTTTATTGTAGGAATGGTGCCCAGGGACGGAATCGAACCGCCGACACGCGGATGGATTCAAATCAACCTAAAGCAACGTTAAGCACATAACCCGCCATAAAGACGACTATCCCCGAACCAATGGTATAAAATGTCGCACGGACTTCGTGGGTTTGTTTGGTTACATAAGCCAGCGCATGGGCCATGCGAGCACCGACAAAACCATACATCACTATCTGTGTCATCAACAGGCCCGGCCCCGCGATCACAAACAAAATACCACAAGCCAAAAATGCGGGAATGTTTTCTAGATCATTACGATGCATGCGGCGCGAACGGTCGACATAATCATTAAGCTCTAGTTGTTCTGGTTGAGGATTTTTGTTGATTAATCCAACTTGTAAATCTTCTGGGTTCACCAAACCAGAATCACATTTAAGCATTCTATAAACAGTCATCCATCCTTGACCCATGATTTTTAATATCATGATCGCAGCAGCAATCATATAAATTACGAATACGGGGTTTTCCATTGTCAAAGAAGTCATAATCTGTTCCTTAAAATTATATAAAAAGATTTTATGAAACTATGGGTTTCGCGAAAGTGGGACACCTGAATGAACATATAGGTTCAATGGCTTACTATACAAATTATCCCACCCAATTGGGCAGCATATTGATTTTAATGGAGAATAAAAAAAATGGTGCCCAGGGACGGAATCGAACCGCCGACACGAGGATTTTCAATCCTCTGCTCTACCAACTGAGCTACCTGGGCGTATCCCGGAAGGGACGGCCGACAGGGCCTTGGAAGCCCCGGCAAGCCTTGGAAAGGCCGCTTATAAAAGAAATCCCTTAGCCTGTCCAGCACGCTACCCACTGGCGGCACGCCCAGTCTTGACCTAGTGATCCTCGTCGTCGCCTTCGGCGAAGGCGGCCGCGTCGATGGTCTCATTGGTGGGGATGCGATAGGAGCCGTCGAGCCAGCGGCCGAGGTCGAGGTTGGAACAGCGCTTCGAGCAAAACGGCTGGTACGCCGCCACCGCCGGTTTGGCGCAGGCCGGGCATTTAGCCTTCTTCAGCGGCACCACTTTGTCTGATTCTTCCGGCATGGCTATTCGGCTTTTCCAAAATCGAGATCGTATCCCGGGGCGGCAAAATCTTGATCCGCGACAAGCAAAATGGCAAGCCCGAGCCGGTCTTCGGTTTGCTTGAGCGCCGCCGGGCCGGGGCCGTTGATGTCTTTGAGCGCGTCGATCACCGCCACCGATGCCCGTAGCGTCACCTGCGCCGTGCCTTTGCCATGGCCAACGACGGCCCGGAGCGCCGCCAGGGCGTGCGTCAGCGGCGATTTTGCCGGGGTAAGCGCGCTTGAGTCCCAGGCAGTGCCCAAAAGCTCGCCCAGCGACAGGCCGTGCCGGGGCCGCGTCATTTCAACCAGACCCATTCGGGTATAGCCGACCACATGCGGGCCGACCGGGTCGGTGGCGCACGCCTGCTTCAGCGCTTCCAGGGTTTCGCGCTTACTGCCTTCGTCGCGGACGGAGACGAAATCGACGACGATCAAGCCGGAAATATTGCGCAGTCTGATTTGGCGGGCGACCTCGGTGGCGGCGTCTAAATTTACTGCCGCGGCGGTCCGTTGCCGCGTGCCGCCATCGGCGCCGCCGGTATTGACGTCGATGGCGCAGAGCGCCGCCGTCCGGCTGATAATCAGCGAACCACCGCCGCCGAGCGTCACCACCGGCGACAGCGCGGCGTCGATTTGCTGTTCGACGTCAAACGCCTCAAACAACGATTGCGGGCCGCTGTGATGCTCAATCAGGGCGGCCAGATCAGGGGCCTCGGCCTGACAAAATGCGTTTACCTCGGCCAGCGCTGGCGCGCCGTCGACAACAATCTTCCTGATCCCCGGCCCGCCAAAATCCCGAAGCGCCCGGCAGCCCGGACCCGGCCCGGCATATAACAACGCCGGCGCCTTGGCATTGGCCCGGGCATGGCGAATATCCCGCCAGCGTTCGATCAGGCGCTCGGCATCGGCTTTCAGACTGTCTTCGCCAACATCCCTGGCGGCGGTGCGGACGATGAAGCCGCCATCGTCCGCATCTTTCGGCAACAGGCCTTCGACCAGGGCGGCCAAGCGGTCGCGGTCGCCGGCGCCCTCAATGCGCCGCGATATGCTGACGCCGGGCTGCAACGGTCGGAACACCAAATCGGCGCCGGCCAGATTGATGTGCGCGGTCAGCTTCGCGCCCTTGCCTTCGACCGGGTCGCGTTGAACCTGGACCAAGGCGGCGTCGCCTTCATTGAGAAAATCGCCGATGGCATCATCGTGCCCGCTGCCGGAACCGCCGACCGCAGGTCCGCCCAAAAGCCGCGCTTCGGGCAAGGCCAGGAAACCGTCACGGCCGCCGCCGATGTTGACGAAGGCGGCGTCCAACCCTTTGTTCACGGTCTCCACGCGGCCGAGATAAATGTTGCCGACCAGGCTGGCGGCGCCGACGCGTTCGACCAGCACCTCGACCAGGCGGTTCGCCGCCAACACCGCCACCCGGGTTTCCCCCGGCGAGGCGCTGATCAAAATGTGATCAATCACCATCTTATTCGCCTGTGTAGCCGAGCCCGTGCAGCAGCGCCGCGGTTTCGGCCAGCGGCAAGCCGACGACGTTGGAATAGGATCCGATGATTTTGGGGATCAACGCCGCCGCCGACCCCTGGATGGCGTAAGCGCCGGCCTTGCCCCGCCATTCGCCGCTTTTGAGGTAGGCGTCGATCTCCTGGTCACTGAGGCGTTTGAAGATCACCGCCGTCATCACGCCCCGGGCATGGGCGACGCCGTCCGGTCCGACGACGCAAAAGCCGCCATACACCCGGTGGCGGCGGCCGGACAGGAGTTTCAGGAATTTCCGCGCCTCGGCCTCATCGGCGGCCTTGGCCAGTATCCGCCGGCCGCAGGCAACCACGGTGTCGGCGCCGAGGACAAAATCACCGGGAAAGTTTTTGGCAACGTGCACCGCCTTGGCGGTGGCCAGCCGTTGGCAAAGCGGCGGGGGTAATTCCCGGGCGTGCGGGGCCTCGTCGATATCGGCGACGGCGACCGCAGCCGGAACCAGGCCGATCTGCGACAGCAACTCCAGGCGCCTTGGCGACGCGGAAGCCAAGATCAAGCGCGCGCCCATGGCCGCTCCTTAGTATTTATTTAAATCGGAAAGTGATCCGGCCCTTGCTCAGATCATAGGGGGTCATTTCAACGTTGACCTTATCACCGGCCAGAACCCGGATACGATGCTTGCGCATCTTGCCCGCCGTATGAGCAAGAATTTCATGGTCGTTCTCGAGAATCACCCGAAACATCGCATTCGGCAGTAGCTCCGTGACCGTACCGGAAAATTCTAAAACTTCTTCTTTCGCCATATATTCCTCAAATCGTGTTCAAAGGCGGCATATAAAAGGCTTTCAAAGGCGCCCAGGTCAAGGGCTTTCCTTTATTCGCGTTCAGCTTTGGGAAACCCTGGTCAGCGGAAACCGCGCCTTAATCCGTTGCATTAACTGATCGCGGACGGCGCGAAAGGCTTCCAGCATGGTTTCGCGGTCTTCGGATTCGATAATCGACGGATCGAAGGTGTTCCAGAATTCCACCTCACACGCCATCACCCGGGTCATTTCAACGGCTTTGTGCTGGGCTTCCGGCGATAAAGGAACGACCAGATCGAAATACGAATCTTCCAGGTCTTCGAAGGTCTTGCCCTTATGCCGGCTCATATCGATGCCGATTTCGTCCATTACCGTGACGCAGAACCCATTGATTTCGACTGCCCGCACACCGACGGAATCCACATAAATGTTGGCCCCGTGCAGAAATTTTAGAATCCCTTCGGCCATCGGCGAGCGGATGGAATTCATCGTGCAGGCGAACAATACGGCGGAGGGAAGATCAGGCATCGGTTGTCTGTCCCTACGCTTTTATATGCAATACGCAGATCAAGGTGAACAGGCGCCGGGATGTCGGTTTGTCGATCTCAACCTTGCCCTCGAGGCGGTCGCGCAGGATATCCGAACCCTCGTTGTGCAATCCCCGGCGGCCCATGTCCAAGGCCTCGATACGCGACGGCGGCGCCGTCTTGATCGCCTCAAAATAGCTCTCGCAGATCATGAAGTAGTCTTTGACGATCCGACGAAACGAATTTAGCGGCAGCGAAAAGCAGTCGACCGCGCTGTCGTTCTCAGCCCGGATGTCGAAAATCAGCCGGTTTTCCTCGATGCTGAGGTGCAGATTAAAAGGTCCGTCATGGCCGCCGGCGGGCAGAAAATAGTTTTCTTCCAGCAAGTCATAGACGGCGACCTTGCGTTCATGTTCGACATGGGCGGCGCGGCGAACCACGCTTTTTTCGTCGAGGAAGATATTTCCGATTCGCTGGTCGTTGGACACGATTGACCCCTAGTGGCCTTATGAATCTCCGGACTTATTCGACTTCGGCTGATTGAGCCGGATCGATACAGATAACGCATGGGCATCCAGCCCCTCGGCCTCGGCCAAGGTGATGGTGGCGGGACCGATGGCGGCCAAGGCGCTCGCATCACAACCGATGATCGACGTGCGTTTCATGAAATCCAACACCCCCAATGAGGATGAAAACCGGGCCGAGCGCGCCGTCGGCAGCACATGGTTGGGCCCGGCCATGTAATCGCCGACCGCTTCCGGCGCGAAACGGCCAAGGAAGATGGCGCCGGCGTTGTTGATGGCATTGGCAAGCGCTTCGGCGTTTTCGGCGGCGATCTCAAGGTGTTCGGGCGCCAGGCGGTCGACCAGGGGCGCGGCGGCGGCTAAATCCGCGACAATGATCACCGCGCCGAAATCCCGCCAGCTGGCGGCCGCGATCGCGGCGCGTGAAAGCGTTTTCAGGAAGCCATTGATGGCGGTGCAGACCGTATCGGCGAAATCCGCATCATCGGTGATCAGGATGGCTTGAGCATGGGTGTCGTGTTCGGCCTGGCTGAGCAAATCGGCGGCGATCCAGGCGGGATCGTTGAGGCCGTCGGCGAGGACCAGGATTTCCGACGGCCCGGCGATCATGTCGATGCCGACGGCGCCGAACACTTGGCGCTTGGCGGCGGCGACATAGGCATTGCCGGGGCCGACGATCTTATCGACGGCGGCAATGGTGTCGGTGCCATAGGCCAGCGCGGCGACGGCCTGGGCGCCGCCAATACGGTAAATCTCATCGACCCCGGCAATGGCGGCGGCGGCCAGCACCAGCGGGTTGACCTTGCCCTTGGGCGCCGGCACCACCATCGCCAACCGCCCGACACCGGCGATCCTGGCCGGCAATGCATTCATCAGGACGGACGACGGATAGGCCGCGGTGCCGCCTGGAACATACAGCCCGGCGGCGGCCAGCGGCGTCCACCGATAGCCCAGCCTGACCCCGGCGGCGTCGGTATAGTCGAGCCCATCCGGCATTTGCCGTTGGTGGTAATCGGTGATCCGGTCGGCCGCGGTTTGCAGCGCGGCGACAACGTCCGGATTTGACGCCGCCGTCGCCGCTTCGATCTCATCGGCGCCGACGGCCATGGTCTCAGGCGTCAGCGCAACCCCGTCGAATTCCTTGGTGTAGTCCATGACCGCCGCGTCGCCACGCGCACGCACGTCGGCCAGGATGCCCCGCACCGTGTCATTAACATCGGTGTCGGTTTCCCGCTTGGCCTCCAGAAGCCGTTGAAAGGCGTCCTCGAAGCCGGGGTCGTTGGCATTAAGCCTCATTACCATCGACGGCCTCGCGGAATTTGCGGATCCAGTGCCCGACTTCATCGGGGCGGGTTTTCCAGGCCGCCCTGTTGACGGCCAGCCTGGAGGTGATCGCGGCGATCTGTTCGATTTCGACCAGGCCATTGGCCTTCAGCGTGTCGCCGGTCGATACCAGATCGACGATCCGCCGGCACAGCCCCAATTGCGGCGCCAGTTCCATGGCCCCATTTAGCTTGATGCATTCGGCCTGAACGCCGCGACCGGCGAAGTGGGCTTGTGTCAATTTCGGGTATTTGGTGGCGACGCGAAGGCTGCTCCAGGTCGCCGGATCATCGCTGCCGATCATGTCTTCGGGTTCGGCGACCACCAACCGGCACGGGCCTAACCCTAAGTCCACGGGCGCATAAATTTCCGGGTAATCAAATTCCATCAGCACATCATTGCCGCAGACACCCAAGTGGGCGGCGCCGAAGGCAACGAAGGTCGCGACATCAAAGCTGCGGACCCGGATGATGTCCAGTTCCGGCAGATTGGTGGCAAAGCGAAGCCGGCGGTCTTCGGCGTCATTAAACCCCGGTTCCGGTTCAATGCCGACACGGCGCAGCACCGGCAGCACCTCATTGAGGATGCGCCCCTTGGGCAAGGCCAATACCAGCTTCTCGTTGACGCGCAACATGGTGTTCTCCGGCGTTTCGGCCTTGATTCTACGCATCAAAGCCGGGAATCGCGGCATTAATAGAGGTTTTACAGAGATTTATCTAGAGCAAATCCCGAGCGGATGGTTACATCCGCGACGACGAATTTGCGTCTAAAACAAAGGCGTAGAGCATTTTAGGTGAACGCAAGTGAACCGGAAATGCTCTAGTTCGCAGTTGCGAAAAGCGTTTACTCGGGCACCCGCTTGATATCGGCGCCGCAGGCCGACAGCTTGTCTTCGAGGCGTTCATAACCCCGATCCAGGTGGTAAACGCGGTTGATGAGGGTCTCGCCCTTGGCCGTCAGCCCCGCCAGCACCAGCGACACCGAGGCGCGCAAATCGGTGGCCATGACCTCGGCGCCGGACAGCCCGTCAACGCCCCGGACAATGGCCGACGCCCCGTGCACGTTAATATCGGCACCCATCCGGCAAAGTTCCGGCACATGCATGAAGCGATTTTCGAAGATGGTTTCGGTGATCATCGACGCCCCCTTGGCGACCGCCATCAGCGCCATGATCTGGGCCTGCATGTCGGTGGGAAAGCCGGGATAGGGCTCGGTCATCATATCGGCGCCCTTCAGCGGCCCGTTGGTGCGGGCGACGCGAAGGCCGTTGCCGGTTTTCGAAATCTCGACCCCGGCCGACGTCAACACCCTGACCACCGACTCCGACAGATCAGCCCGCGCGCCCACTAACGTCAGATCACCGCCGGTGATCGCCGCGGCAATGGCATAGGTGCCGGTCTCGATCCGGTCGGGAACGACGGCATGGGTTGCGCCGTGCAGGCTCTCCACCCCTTGAATGGTCATCGTGTCCGACCCGATGCCGTCAATGATCGCCCCCATGGCGACCAGGCATTTAGCCAGATCGGCGACTTCGGGCTCGCGCGCCGCATTGGAAAGCACCGTTTCGCCGCTCGCCAATGTCGCCGCCATCAGCAGGTTTTCGGTGCCGCCGACGGTGACCATGGGGAAAACCACATGCGCGCCCTTCAGGCCGTTTTCGGCGCGGGCATCGATATAGCCTTCGTTGAGTTTGATGGTGGCGCCCAGTTGTTCCAATGCCTTCAGGTGCAGGTCGACCGGTCGGGTGCCGATGGCGCAACCACCGGGCAACGACACCCGGGCATGACCGGTTCGGGCCAACATCGGGCCGAGCACCAGCACAGACGCCCGCATCTTACGGACCAGATCATAAGGCGCGGTGGTATTGGAGGTATCGTTCGCCGTCAGCCGGAAAACCCGCCCGATATGGCCGCCGCCGCCGGCATCGCCGTCCATGGAGACCTCGACGCCAAGTTCCTGGAGCAGCTTGGCCATGGTCGAAATATCGGCCAGATGCGGCAGATTCGATAGCGTCAACGCTTCGTCCGTCAACAGGCTGGCCGCCATCAGCGGCAGCGCCGCGTTCTTGGCGCCGCCGATGGTGATGGTGCCCCTGAGGGGCTTGCCGCCGCGAATGAGGATGCGGTCCATGAAGTCCTTTTTAGTTTTATCGCCGACGCCGGGGCCGAACGTAGGTCATCAACGTGGCCAAATTGGGGCCGCTATTTTCCCGGTTATTTTCCGGTTATTTTCCGGTTATTTTCCCTTGGGGCTGTGGCGGGTGTGGGCCTGAACCTTGCGTTTGAAGAGGTTGCCGCGTAGCTGCTGGGCCAAGCGATTTTCGCGGCCCGGCGACTTCTTTTCGCCGGGCACGGCTTTATTCGCAAGGTCGGTAACGTTTTTGCCGGGTCGCCCCGGTTTTCGTCTTTTCGCCATGATTGACTCCTTCAAAATCAGGGAATCGATGCCTTATGGTGGGTCAGCAGCCCCCCGCCCGTCAACCCGTTGTTAGTGGCCTTGCACCGGCATAGGCCCTATGGCATTGTGCGCGCGCTTCACCTAACGCCGCCGTAGCTCAGGGGTAGAGCACGCCATTGGTAATGGCGAGGTCGTAAGTTCGATTCTTACCGGCGGCACCATTTTTTCTCTGATTTTTTGATGATATCTCGAAGAAATTTTTTAAGTGTCAGCGCCGCTACGTTCGGCGCGGCGCTAACCCTTCCGCCGTTTCGCTTAAACGCGGACGAGAGCAAGCCGTATCAAATCCTTGCAGCAAAACCCGGAACCGCGCCGCTGGCCGGTGCCAACGCGCCGCCGGTCAAGGTCTGGGCCTATCAGGGCCAAGTGCCGGGACCGGTGATCCGCGCCCGGCGCGGCGAAAAAATCCGGGTCCGGTTGAACAACGGATTGGCGCAGCCGACCACCATCCACTGGCACGGCATCCGCATCGACAACGCCATGGACGGGGTGCCGGGGCTGACCCAGGACGCCGTCCAGCCCGGCAAGACGTTTGATTATTCGTTCACCGTGCCCGACGCCGGCACCTATTGGTATCACCCCCATCATTTATCCTGGGAACAGGTCGCCCGTGGCCTGTACGGGCTGTTGATCGTCGAGGAAGAAACGCCGCCGATGGTCGACCGGGAACTGCCCTTCGTCGCCGATGACTGGCGGCTGAACAAGGCGGGCCAGATCGACGACGCCAGCTTCGGCAACTTGGGCGATTGGTCGCACGGCGGCAGGATGGGCAACTGGCTGACCGTCAACGGCCTTACCGACCCGGAAATTCCGGTGCGCGGCGGGGAACGGATCAGGCTGCGCATGGTCAACACCGCCAACGCCCGCGTGCTGGCTTTTGATTTCGCCCCCCTGACCGCCCAGGTCATCGCGCTGGACGGCCAACCGGTTTCGCCCTGGACGCTGGGGGCCGGCGGCCTTCGCCTGGCGCCGGGTCAGCGCGCCGATATCATCCTCGACATCCCTGCCGAACCGGGGGCCATCCTCCCGATCCAGGAAGTGTCGACCCGAAACCCGATCAAGGCGGCGACGTTCAAGGTCGCCGCGGGGCAACCGCTGCGGGCGATCTCGCCAAACGATCCCATCGTGCTTGCCCCCAACAGGCTCCTCGCCGCCCCGACACTGGATAGCGCGCAACTGATCGAGTTGCTGATGGAAGGCGGCGCCATGGGCGGGCTTCGCCAAGGCTCCATCGACGGCGCCATGGTGAGCATCGAGGAACTGGTCCAGAAAAAACTGGTCTGGGCCTTCAACGGCGCCGTCGGCATGCAGAAGAAACCGCTGGCGACCATCCCCAGGGGCCGCACGGCGGTCATCAACATGGTCAACCGCACCGCCTTCCCCCACGCCATGCACCTGCACGGGCATCACTTCCGCGTCGTCGAGCGCAACGGCAAAACCGTCCACGGCGCACCGTGGCGGGATACCGAACTGGCAAATCCCGACGAACGGGTGCGCATCGCCTTCGTCGCCGACAACCCCGGCAAATGGCTGTTCCACTGCCACACACTGGAGCACACCGCCGCCGGCATGGTGACCTGGGTCGAGGTCGTCTGAGACGGCCTCAATAACCCATAATCTGGCTGAAAATGATGATGTTTCCTGCCCAACCGGTGGCGAAGGCGAGGGTGCGGCCCCAGGGGATTCCAGCGGTGTGCAGGACGATCTGGGCGATTCTGGCCCAAAAGAAAATCCGTGCCCCCAACGCCGTCGTCTCATTGGCCATCCCGGTGACATGGGCGATCAGCACCAAAGCCGCGAACGGCGCCAGGTTTTCGACCAAGTTCATGTGCGCCCGGTAAAGCCGCTGTCCCCATTGGGGCAAGCCTTCATAGCTGGGCACTGGATAGCCGACCATCCGGCCCAAGCCGAAGGTCTTGATCGCCAGTAGAATATACGGCACCCACATCAGGATGCAGATAAAGGCCGAATAGGCCAAAAGCTGCATATCGATACTCATAGCGATGGAAACTTTCATAACGCGTCCCTCCTGTTGCTGTTAAAAACTCTCCGATAAGCCTACAAATCCTCGAAGCCTTCGCCCTCCCCGGCCAGCCGTTTCAGTAACTGAGACGGCGTGAACAGGTTGCCGTGGGTTTCGGCCAGGCGGCACAGCGCCTCATAGACCACCTTCAGGCCGACCTGATCGGCATGGAACATCGGCCCGCCCCGGTGCGCCGGGAAACCGTAGCCGTAGACCCAGATGATGTCGATATCCGACGCCCGCAATGCCAACCCCTCATCCAAAATCTTGGCGCCCTCGTTAATCAGCGTATAGAGGCAGCGTTCCCGGATTTCCTGATCGTTTATGTCGCGGCGCTCAAACCCCAATTCCGCGGAAACGCCGAGGATGGTCTCTTCGACCACCGCATCGGCGATCGGGGCGCGGCTGCCATCTTCGTATCTGTACCACCCGGCGCCGGTTTTCTGGCCGAAGCGGCCCAGCTCACACAGCCGGTCGGCAATCGGCGAATAGCGCTCCTCAGTTGGTCTTGTGGCAGCGCGGCGTTGGCGTATGCGCCAGCTGACATCAAGTCCGGCGACATCACCGACGGCAAACGGCCCCATGGCGAAGCCGACATCATAGATCACTTTATCGATCTGCTGCGGCAGCGCGCCTTCTTCGAGCAGGAATTGCGCCTGCCGGGTGTAGTGATGGTACATGCGGTTGCCGACGAAGCCGTCGCAGTTTCCAACCAGGACGCCGACCTTGCTTAAACGACGCGCCAACGCCAGCACCGTGGCGATGGTCTGGGCCGAGGTCTCGGCGCCGCGTACGGTTTCCAACAACCGCATGATGTTGGCGGGGCTGAAAAAATGGGTGCCGATGACCCGGTCCGCACGATTGGTGGCGGCGGCGATTTCGTCAATGTCCAGTGTCGAGGTGTTGGTGGCGAGAATGGCGTCCGGTTTACAAACCCTATCCAGCTTGGCGAAGATGTCTTTCTTGATGTCCATATCCTCGAACGCCGCCTCGATGATAATGTCGGCATCCTTGAGGTCGCCGATGTCGGTGGTGCCCCGGATCAGGCCCAGACAGGCATTCTTGCCGGCCTCGGACAGCCTCCCGCGCTTGACCGACCCGTCGCAGGCCTTGCTGATGCGGCTTAGGCCCTTTTCCAACACGTCGGCATCGGTTTCCAGAATCCGTACCGGAATGCCGGCATCGGCGAAACACATGGCGATGCCGGCGCCCATGGTGCCGCAACCGATCACCGCCGCACTCTTGATCGAAAGGACCGGGGTGTCACGCGGCACGTCAGGGATTTTGGCGGCCTCGCGTTCGGCGAAGAAGACATGGCGCTGGCCTTTCGATTGCGCCGATTCCCGGCATTCAAGAAAAAGCGCGCGCTCCCTCTTCAGGCCGTCATCGAAGGAAAGCTTGGTGGCGTTCTCGACGCTTTCGATGCAATGCCAGGGCGCGATCAGGCCACGGGCGCGGCGCTCAATCTTTTTGCGTCCGTCCTCGAAGAAACCGGGTTCGGGCTCAATCACCGTCAGGTCACGGATGCGGGCCAGGGGTTTATTCGCGCACGCACCGGCGAAGACGATCGCCGCTTCAAGCAGGTCACCATCGGCAATCTCATCCAGTATGCCGATGGCCAAGGCCTTGTCGGCCGGCACCGGCTTGCCGCTAAGAATAACGCTCAGCGCCGCCTTAACCCCGATCAGCCGGGGCAGGCGTTGGGTGCCGCCGGCGCCGGGTATCAGCCCGAGCGTAATTTCGGGCAGGGCAACCTTGGCCGCCGCGTCGGCGATGCGGTAATGACAGCCCAGCGGCAGCTCGAACCCGCCACCAAAAGCAACGCCGTGAATAGCGGCAACGACGGGCTTCGAACACATTTCAATTTTTTCGATGACCGCGGGCAGTTGCGGCTCCTCCGGGGGCTGGCCGAATTCGCGGATATCGGCGCCGCCGCAAAAACATCGCCCCGCCCCGGTCAGCACAATCGCCCGGACCGCAGCGTCGGCCTCGGCGCGCTCAACGGCCTCAAACACACCCCGGCGAACATCGATGCCGAGCGCGTTGACCGGCGGGCTGTTCAGCGTGATGACGGCAACACCGCCCTGTACTTTAAAATAGACCAGATCGCTCGTTGTTATTGTTATTCTCCCAAATCCAGAAGCCGGTTTTTCTTGTACCCTTCCGGGCCGGAAATTTCAGCACCCTTTCGCCGTTGAATATGATACATCGTCTTAGAAGAAACCAAGGAGAACCAACCGACATGAAATACCTACACACCATGGTGCGGGTCACCGACATCGACGCGTCCCTGGATTTTTATTGCACCAAACTGGGCCTTACTGAAATCCGCCGCAAGGACATTGAGGCCGGACGCTTTACCCTTATATTTTTAGCCGCCCCGGAAAGTCCCGACGCCCAGGTTGAATTGACCTACAACTGGGACCCGGAACCCTATCCCGTCGGGCGTAATTTCGGCCATCTGGCCTTCGCCGTCGACAATATCTTTGAGACCTGTCAGCACCTGATGGACGGCGGCGTTACCATCAATCGCCCGCCCCGTGATGGCCGCATGGCCTTCATCCGGTCGCCGGACGGCATCTCCATCGAATTGTTGCAAAAGGGCGAGGCCCTAGCGGTGGTCGAGCCTTGGGCGTCCATGGAAAGCACCGGCGAGTGGTAGACGCCCAAGAGTCTTTCTGGCTAATATTGACCCACTCTGACCGAGGGCCTTTGGGCTTGGCGGTCGTCCGCCGCGTTGCGCCGCTTGCCCGATGCCCCGCATCGCGCCGCACGGCGCGCCGAACGGACCGACTCGCCACAGGCCATCAGAGAGGGTCAATATTAGCCAGAAAGACTCTATTTACGGCTATAATCCGTTTATGGTTGAACGTGTTCCCAGCAGTGATGAAACGGTGGAATCCCTGATTGGTCCAGACGACCCCGCCGCCTTTGAGGCCGTCAACGCCGATGGCGGGGCGGCCCTGCAACTGGTTTGCGATCATGCCAGCCGGGTGGTTCCGGCATCGTTGGCAGGCCTCGGCCTCGACGACGACCAGTTTGACCGCCACATCGCCTATGACATCGGCGCCGCCGACGTTACCCGTCTGCTGGCCCAAACCCTGGATGCCCAAGCGGTGTTGGCCGGCTATTCCCGGCTGGTGATCGACGTCAACCGGCCGCCGGGGCACCCTGAATCGATTCCCCAAGTCAGCGACCACACCCCGATTCCCGGCAATCAGGGCTTGGGCGAAGAAGAACACAACAGGCGCGTGGCGGAATTTTTCGAGCCCTATCACGACGCCATCATGGAAGACCTGGGCCACCTGTGGCGGCGGGGAAAGCCGCCGGCGTTGTTTTCCATCCACAGTTTCAGCCCTGAATTCGGCGACGCGGTACGGCCCTGGGACGTCGGCGTGCTGTGGAACCATGATCCCCGCATCGCCATGCCCCTGATTGATACGCTGGCGGCCAAGGGCCTCAAGGTCGGCGATAACCTGCCCTATTCGGGGCGCGACCTGGCCTATACCATCAACCTGCACGGCGGCGCGGCGGGGCTGGCTAACTGCGCCGTCGAGATCAACCAGAACCAAGTCCGCGATGCCGTCGGGATCGAACGCTGGGCCGGGATTCTCACCGAGGTGATGGCAGAGATTCTGGACACCGACGACATCCACCGGGTTCAGGAGTACTAACATGGCCGCCCCGGAACCGAGCTTCACCATCGGCATCGAAGAGGAATACCTGCTGGTTGACCTGCAAACCCGGGACGTCGCCAGCAACCCGCCGGAAGCGCTGTTCAAGGCCTGCCAGAAACGCATCAAGGGGGTGGTGTCGCGTGAATTCCTGAAGGCCCAGATCGAGGTCAACACCGAAATCTCAACCAATGTCGCCGACGCCCGCAACAACCTGGCCGAACTCAGGACCGCCGTTGTTGAAATCGCCGGGGAATACGGTCTGGCGCCGATTGCCGCCGGCACCCACCCCTTTTCCAACTGGCAGGAACAGGCCCACACCAACCGCCAACGCTACAACGTCATTGCCAAGGACTTGCAAACCGTGGTCCGCCGGTTAATGACCTGCGGCATGCATGTGCACGTCGGCATCGACGACGATGAGTTGCGCATCGATCTGTTAAACCAGGTCAGCTATTTCCTGCCGCACCTATTGGCATTCAGCACCTCGTCGCCGTTTTGGCGGGGTGAGAATACGGGGTTGAAGTCATACCGGTTGAGCGTATTCAATGAGTTGCCCCGCACCGGCCTGCCCGACGTTTTTGAATCCTGGCCGGAATATCAGCGCCATGTCGATGCCCTGGTCAACGCCGGGCTCATCGAAGACGCCTCCAAGCTGTGGTGGGATGTGCGCCCCAGCCAACGCTATCCGACCCTGGAAATGCGGATCACCGATGTCTGCACCCGTATCGACGATGCGGTTTCAATCGCCGCCTTGTTCATGTGCATCCTGCGCATGCTCTACCGGTTGAAAAAATCCAACCAGCGATGGCGTCAATATGCCTCCATGCTGGTCGAGGAAAACCGCTGGCGGGCACAGCGCTATGGCCTCGACGAAGGATTGGTGGACTTCGGCAGAGGCGAGATTGTGCCCTGCTCGACCCTTTTAGGGGAATTAATCGATCTTGTCGGGGAAGACGCCGATGCCTTGGGCTGCGTCAACGAGATTGGGCACCTGAAGACGATCATCAAGAAAGGCACCTCCAGCCACCGCCAGCTGGAGACTTATGCCAAAGCCTTGAACAAAGGCGCCAGCCAGCACGATGCCCTGGTCAAAGTCGTTGATCTGCTGATTAAGGAAACCCGGAATACCGGGTAGAGGTGGGCAGGCCCCTTACCTCCTGCCCTTCCTAATTGATCATCGTTTCCTGGGAGGCGATGGCCTTCTTCAAGGATGCCAACAGGGTGCGGCCGATTTGGCCGCCGTCGCCGGCGACTTTTTCGCGCAGTACGGCCCGCATGGCGTCGATGTGGGCCTTGACGATGCCGACCGCGTTGTCGTCTTCGCGGCAGCCTTCGCCGGTGGCATCGTACAGCATCTTGCCGAAGGTGGAGATCAACGGATAGCCGAAGGTGCCGCCTTGGCCTCTGAGTTCCAGCGCCAGCAGGTTGATTTGCTGAAAGTACTGCCCGCGCCCTCCCTCCGTTTCAGCTTCCAGCGCCTTGGCGCAATGTTCCGCCAACTTCGCCAGGTAGCCTTGCGCCCAGGTGGTGAAATCCAGGGCGGCGCGTTCAAGCTGTTCTTCGGCTTGTTCCAAAAGATCGAGGGGTATTTCGGCGGCGCCCTTGAACCCGGCGCCGCCGGCCTTTTCCTTGAGGTTGTTGGGCAGACGGAAATACCAGACGTCGGTGGGCGCCTTGGGCTTGACGACTTTTTCCGCCGAATAGACGATGGTGACATCGCCGTCCTCCTTGAGGCGTCTTTCCGGGTTCGGCGGGTCCTTTTTCATGCGCCGCCGGTCGGGGCCGAAATATTTTGTCGTGGTAACGAACTGGCGCGGTTGTTCGATGACCTTGACCAAGTGCTTGTAAACGGACCCGGCCGAAAACGGCTTCGCCAGGAATTCTGTGCAGCCCAGATCACGGGCCGAATTCACATAGGCCGCGTCGGCGGCGCCGCTGAGCATGAGGAAGGGCGCCATTCGGTTCGTGGAATCCTTAGCCGTCCTTGTCCAGCGAAGGAAAAGCAGGCCGTTGATGGGCGCCATGACCAGATCGGAAATGATGATATCGGGCGCAATGATGGAACCGCCGGCGCCAAGCGTCTTCATGTAATCGATGGCATCCTCGCCGTTTTTAGCGGTGGCGATCCTGCCAAACCGGAAATGGTGTAACAAATCCTCAAGTGTTTGGCGGATATAGCCATTATCTTCGATTAGGAAGACACTTAGCCGACTGAAATCATAACTTCCCAAAACAAAGCCCCCTTCGAGCAATCGCCATCAACCTGCAATACGGCTTTATGGTTAAAAACCCATTAATTAAAGGAATTTGCGGGCCGTTAATAGGCTGAAAAATTGGTCCCCAACACCACCTTGCCAGCTTTCCCAAGCCCGCGTATGGTGCCGTCCGGTCGTTGCTAAGGCGACCATTGTACCTGATCGGGACAAAACCCCCGAGCAATAAACTTTGACGGCGGAAGTGGAAGAAATAATGGCGGATGTTGGCGGCGTAGCAGGTGAACGGTTGAAGTCATTCGTCGAACGTATCGAAAGACTGGAAGAAGAAAAAATTGCCCTCAGCGCCGATATCCGCGAGGTCTACGCCGAAGCCAAGGGCGCCGGTTTCGATATCAAGGTCATGCGTCATTTGATTCGGCTCCGCAAGATGGACAAGGACGACCGTTCGGAAATGGAAGCCATTCTGGAAGTTTACGAACGCGCCCTTGATACTTAATAAAGACGGCTTGACCTTATCAGCCGAAGTTGGCTTCCACGTAGTCTTCCATAATGCTTAAGCATTCTTCCTCCGACAGGGTGCCGGTGTTGATCTCCAGTTCGGGTTTTTCCGGTATCTCGTAAGGCGCCGACACGCCGGTGAATTCAGGAATTTCACCACTTCTGGCCTTTTTATAGTGGCCCTTCGGATCGCGTTCTTCACAAACTTTGAGCGTGGCGCTCAGGTGAATTTCATGGAATTTGTCGCCCGCCGCCCGCCGCGCCCCGGCCCGGTCGACCCGATAGGGCGATATGAACGCGGTAATGGCAATGATGCCGGCACCGGCAGACAGCGCCGCTACTTCGCCCACCCGGCGAATGTTTTCGGTCCGGTCTTCCTGCGAAAACCCGAGATCGGAATTCAAGCCATGGCGAAGGTTGTCACCATCCATGACGTAGACCTGTTTACCGGCATCAAACAATCGCCGTTCCAATGCGAACGCCAGGGTCGACTTGCCGGCCCCCGGCAGGCCGGTGAGCCACAAAACGCCGCCTTGGTGGCCTTGGCGCAGGGCCCGTTCCTGGTCCGTCACGGGGTGGCGTATCGCCTGAATATTTTTAGATTTAATGGCCATCTGGAAAAAATATCGGAAGGATTTCTATAACTTCGATAGATCATCGACGAACTTGGCATAGATCGACGTCAGCGAAGTATTCAGCGAACCCACCGCATCATCGACACCATTTCCGGACGACTGGGTTTCGATCCGGTAGGTATTAAAAAAAACCAGCTTTCCCCCCGACGCCTTTCTCACGCCTAACTCAATTTCAAGAACCGCCTTCGGTGGCGTACCGACGATTTTCTCAAGGCGCTTGATCTGGCCGATCAGGACATAGTCCGGCGGCACCCGCATTTCCGGCGTCACCACGGCGTCCGAAACATTGCGGGCGCGCAGATAAGACACCAGCTCGTCGCGCAGCATCACCGTCGGCGGCTGGGTCCAGAAGTGATAGTGAAATTCTTTAACCTGATAGGGCTTTCCAGCCTCCGAATAAACGATCGGCCGCCCGGCGGTCAGGCCGTCGGCGACGAAGCGATCGACCTCCAGCGTCCCTGGAAGAATTAGCTTCGAGGATGACGTGGACGGTATCTCGGCGCGCAGGCGGTAGTACTGGTCTTCGGGCACCAGCGCCGCTGAGCCGCAGGCCGACACCAAGCCGGCCGAGACCAACGCCAAGGCCACAAGAAAAACGTTTTTCATTCTCAATCCCCGCATTTGTTCAAGTCTCTCCGGCATTGTTGGCGCCTTCCTTACTGGTTCTTCGACTTATCCTCGGGCGGTTGTCCACCCAGTAGCAAGCCAGGATTCTGGCGAATTTGGCGAGAAAACTCGTACATATTCCGTGCCGCACCGTCCATATTCTGATTGATCGAGTCAATATGGCGTGACACCGATTCGACGATGTAACGGGTCTCCGCCATCGATTTACGGACGTCACCGTCTTTGCTCAACACGACCTTCTTAACATCTGTCACCAGGGCATTCATGGACTGGATCGTCTGATTCAGGCTGGTGATCACGGCTTCGATCTTGGTGCGGGTTTCCGGCGTCATCAGTTTCTGAAACTCGTCGGCGGTGACATTCAACTTACCCGAAAATTGCTCGATATTATCGGCGATCACGGGAACCCTTTTCGCCATCAGGGCGACCAATTCAGACAAGTCTTCGGTGACCTTGCGGGCATCGGAGAACAGCGACGCGCCCTCTTTCTCGATGATCTTGTTGATCGTACCAACCGCCTTGTTGACGTTCTCCAGCAGCGGTTTGATGTTGGTGTCCATTAAGTTACCCAACTGCCCGGCGACGTTTGAGACGACGGCGAAAACATCGGAGCGTTCCTTGGAAATAACCAGTTGACCGGGCTTCAGGGATTCCCCGACGGTGCCGGCACCGATGGCCAGGGTAACGGCGGCCAGCAAGCCAGGCGCGGCGATTTCAACAATGCTGTCCTTGGGAATTTTCCAGCCCTTTTGGACGCTGAAATCGATCCGGAACCGCATGCGACCGTCTTTTTCTTCCGCGGTGATCGTCTCAAGCTGGCCAATGGGATAGCCTTCATAGACGACTTGCGTTCCGAACTTGATGCCGGTGACATTTGAATAATACGTATAATATTTATCTACGGCGCCGGTCCGACCGGTCAACATGGCGATGGACGTAATCAACGCGCCGATCATCAAACAGACGAATAAACCGACCATTAAATAATTTATCTTTGAACTTCTCATAGTGGCTGGTTCCCGACTTTATATTCCTCGCCCGTGAGTCGCGCCAAATATTCATCCGGATTCATGGTGTCGTCTTCCGGTACACGGTTGAGAAGATTGTAAATACGTTCGTTCTTAGAGGCGCGCACTTCTTCGACCGTCCCGATCATCAGGATTTTACCGCGGTCGAGCACGGTGATCCGGTCGGCGATCTTAAAGGCGCTTTCCAATTCGTGGGTCACGACGACGATGCTCATCCCCATGGCGTCGCGAAGTTTGAGGATCAGATCATCCAGCGCCGAGGCAACGGCCGGATCAAGCCCGGCGGACGGCTCGTCGCAAAACAGAATTTTTGGGTCCATGACGCAGGCCCGGGCAAAGGCGGCGCGCTTGATCATGCCGCCTGAAAGCTCGGACGGCATCAAATCCTCAAACCCGCCCAATTCGACCACCTGCAACTTCATGCGGGCCATAATTTCCATGGTCGATAATTCCAGGTCCGTGTGTTCGTACAGCGGCAGCATGACGTTGTCGCCGACAGTCAGCGAACTGAACAACGCGCCGCCCTGAAAGGCGACGCCCATTTTTTTGCGCAGATCGAAGAACTCCCGCGCGCTCAGGTCATCGATATCCTGGCCCAGAATGCGCATGACGCCGGAGGTCTTGGTTTCGAGCGCCATCAAATACCGAAGCAAGGTGCTTTTGCCGGAGCCGCTGCCGCCCATGATGACCATGATCTCGCCGTCGCGGACATCCATGGTAATGCCGTCGAGGATTTTGCGGTCGCCATAATGGGTAACCAGGTCTTCGACCTCGATGACCTTTGCCATATCCTGATTTTGGGTATCCGCCATGCCCCTCACCCGGTCGTCAAAATTACGACGACCATGGCCGTTATGATGATTGCTGAAATGGATTGAACGACCGAGCGCGTCGTCGCCTTGCCGACGCCTTCCGCGCCGCCGCGAACGCCGGCCCCGTTGACGACGCCGATGACGGCGATTTCAATGGCGTAGATGACGCTTTTGCCGAGACCCTGAAGGACATCCTCGACCTTAAGAATTTCGATGATTTGATCCAGGTAGGCGGCCAGCGATATTCCCAATTCAATGTTGATGTAGATACCAGCCAAAAACAGGCCGACCACGTTGCTCATCATCGAAAGGCACGGCACCATAATCAACATGGCGATCAACGGCGGCGCGACGAGGTAGCGCACCGGGCTGACCCCCATCACCTTCAACGCGTCGATTTCCTGGTTGATCTTCATGGTGCCGATGCGCGCCGCCAGCGCCGAGCCCGAACGCCCGGCGACCAGAATGCCGGTAATCATCGGCGCGAATTCCCTGACCACAATGAAGGCCAGACCCGCCGTCACGTGACCTTCGGCGCCGAAGATGCGAAGCGTATAGATCCCCTGAATGGCCAGCGTCGTGCTGATCGAACCGGCCAGCAGCGCGATGATGGGAATCGCCGAAATGCCGATCTCATTCATCTGTTCGATGACCGCATTCATCCGCACCGGCTGCTTCATGCGGTATCCTAAAAACAGCCAATACATGCTTTCCGCGACCATCATGCCGCCATTGCCGACTTCCTCAATCGCGCTAACGGCATACCGTCCGACCTTATCCAGGAACCGATACAGGCCGGAAGGGGGTGTCTGTTCGCCGGGTTCAGCCATGAATATTCCTATTTGACCTTTTCAAGGCCGGCTTCGACGCTGTTGCAAATGGTGAACACCTTGTCCAGCCGCGCCAGTTGCAGAACCCGAAGCGCGCCTTCGCTGACCGCCGCCAGAACCAGTTTGGAACCGATTTTACGGGCGCTTTGCAGACTTTCAACCAGGGACGCGACGCCGGACGAATCAATGTAGCCGACGCCACTGAGGTCGACCACCACCGGCATCTTCCTGCCCACACATTCGAGAAGAGCCTTCCGCGCATCGGGCGAGCTTTGCAGGTCAACGTCACCTTCCAAGGCGACGATGACGGCGCCCCCCTGTTCTTTTATATTATGGATCATTCCCAGGTCCCTTTATAATTTTTTCATCATCCTCAAAAGATTCCCGCCGTCGCCGGGCGAGGCTAAAAATTCCACCTCATCCATCACTTCACGAATGAAATGCGTTCCCAAGCCACCCGGCTTTATATCATCAAGATCGCGGGGTTGTACCTTGGAAACATCGATAGTTTCGGCGAAATCCCGAAGCAGGATAATCAATTCATCCTCGTTGCGACATATTTTAAGCTCAATTTTGCCGTTCGGGGAGCCGCCATAGGCATGACGGATGACATTCTGGCAGGCTTCGTCCACGGCAATCACCAAATCACGGCTGACGTCTTTGTCGCAGCCGCAGAACTTGGCCGTTTCCAAAACCGCGTTGCGGACCAGTTTCAAGCGGTCGGCCTGCGAAGGCACGGTCAGGCTCAACAAGAGCTCGGGTTCGTCGCTGCCGAACACATCGATGGTTACGTTCGAAGGCGTGTGCCCGGTTTGCCGCGCAGCATGGTTTTTCGAATCATCAATGGCGAGCACCGTCAGATCGTCGCGCAGCGCCACATCGCCGCGATCAATCAGTTTGATGACCGCGTCGAGCCTGGCGGCGGCGTCCAAGTTGGCGTTTTCCCGTATCACTGCCTTAAACCCCTCGACCCCCAACTCACTGCCATCTTCCAGATAGCCTTCCGTGAGCCCGTCCGTAAAGATGTAGAGCGTACCGCCATCAAGCCTCAGTTCGGTTTCCGGGAACTCATTACCATCCGCCAGCATCGCCGTAATCCCCAACGGCGGCGCTTCGGCCGGCATATCGTGAAAATTATCGTTGGTATCGTGGAACAGCGGCGGCTCGTGGCCGGCGTTGGACAGCAGCACAATCCCCGTCGCCGGATCGTAAATGCCGCCGGCCATGGTCACAAACATGCCGCGGGTCGCGGTCTCGCAAATTTCGGCATTGACCCGCGCCATCAGGCGGCCCGGCTTGCGGACGGTTTTGCCCAGGCACCGGAACAGCGATGCGGTCTTGGCCATCAGCAACGCCGCGTTCATGCCCTTGCCGGACACGTCGCCCAGGTTGAAACAGATCCGCCCGTCATCCAGTGGGAAAAAATCATAGAAGTCGCCGGACACGGTGCGCGCCGCGTGATTGACGCCGCTGAGGGGGTAGTCTTTCCCGCCCGCCTCGGGCAGCAATGAGCGTTGGATTTCCGCCGCCAATTCCAGTTCGCGGGCGAGGCGTTCTTGCTCAACCAGGGCCTCGGCCATGCGGGCGTTGAGAATGGCCATCGCCGCCGATGCGCTCATCGCCTGCAACAGGTGCAGGTCATTATCTTCGAACAGCCCGTCGCCGCCGCGTTTGTTAATCAGCTCGATGGCCCCGATGCGCTCATCCTTGACGCTCATCGGGGCGCACAGGATGGACTTCGTGGTAAAGCCGGTTTTTTCGTCGATGCCGCCGTGGAAGCCGGCATCCTTGCTGACGTCGCGGATGATTTCGCTGGCATTGTTTTGGACACATCGCCCGACAATGCCCTGATCGGCGTCCAGGGTCAGGCCGGTAATATCGGTGGGGCCGGTGCTGGCATGGCAACGCAGCGTCTTGCCCTCGTCATTGAGCATGAATAGCGCGCCACCTTCGGCATTGACGTAATTGGTGATGTGTTCGATGGCGCGCTTCAGCGACGCCTCGATATCCAGGGACGAGGCGAATTCCTGGCCCATCGCCGACAGCAGTTCCAGGTGATCGTAAATCTGGACTTCGCCGCCATCGGACGCGTCTGCGGTCTGACGTTTCGCCATTGTTTACGCTATCCCACTTATTTTCCAGCGGCTGAAAGCCGGGGATACCGGCTATTGAAACCCGGAAAACGGTTTTGCCATAATAAGATAGCCCTTAGGTCTATTTAATGCCAGTGGCTAGGCGAGTGGCTAGGCGGGGGGGCCGACTTCGAATAATTCCTCGATGAGGGGGCATTCTGGCAGGGTTCCGTCGGCGCACCTGGACACCATCTCGTCGAGCACCTTTTCCATCACCTTCAGGTCGTCTTGCTTGGCGCGGACATCCTGAAGATGGCGAATGGTGATCTGGTGCACCTCGTCGCAGGTCCGTCCTTCGCCGTCGGCCAACGCCAGCAGGGTGCGGACCCTGTCCAGGGAAAACCCCAATTGACGGGCGCGAAGGATGAAGGTCAGCCGCTTCAACGCCGCCTCGCTGTAATGGCGGTGTCCGCCTTGGCTGCGCGCCGGCGGCTTCAACAGTCCTGCCCGTTCGTAATACCGGATGGTTTCGATCTTGCATCCGGTCCGTTTCGAGACCGCGCCGATGCTCATCAGGGCTTGGATTTTGGCCATTTTTTGGGTACTCACGGTACTGTGTACAAAAAAATCTTGAATCTGTAGTAACTAAAGATTGTATGATAGTTGAAATCATCGATACAGAGGGGGAAAAATGGTCGAGCAAGTACAAGGAATGGCTGCTGAACAGTTAATGGACGCCAGTGGCGCGAAACCCGACCGCGAGAAGATGGTGGCGGCGGGCAGCATCCTCGGCGCCCTGGCGGCGACATCGTGCTGCATTGTGCCGCTGGTATTGTTCAGCCTCGGCGCCGGCGGCGCCTGGATCGGCAACCTGACCGCTTTATCCCCCTATCAGCCGTACATCATTGCCGTCACCCTGGTTTTTCTGGCTTCGGGATTTTACATGGTTTATCGCAAACCGAAGGCGGAGGCTTGCGAGCCCGGCGGCTATTGCGCCAGCCCAAAATCAACGCGGGTAACAAAGATCGCCTTGTGGATGTCTACCGTCATTGTCGCCGCTGCCATTTCATTCAACTTTCTAGCGCCGTATTTGTTGAACTATTAATCAAAGGAAAAAATGATGAGAGCCCTCGTATTAATCTTCGCGTTTGTTTTTGCCCTGTTTTCAGCGCCCGGCGCCCAAGCCAAGTTACAATCGGTAACGTTAAAGGTGCCGGGGATGACCTGCCCGTCGTGCCCGTTTATCGTCAAGAAAAGCCTGACCAGGGTCGATGGAGTTAAATCGGTAAAGATCTCGCTTGAAAAGCTCACCGCCTGGGTCGAATTCGACGACGCCAAAACTACCCTGGCCAAGGTGATGGCCTCAACGGGGAATGTCGGGTATCCGTCTGAACTCATCAAGTAACACACGTACCGGAGAACTTTGATGGATGGCCAGGACTTCGATCGCTTCTCGGAACTCACGTGCCCCGAATGCGGCCACAAAAAGACCGAGGAAATGCCCACCGACGCCTGCCAGTTTTTCTATGAATGCGAATCCTGCAAGACGCTGTTGAAACCCAACGCCGGCGATTGCTGCGTCTTTTGCTCTTTCGGCTCAGTCAAATGCCCCCCCATACAGATGGATGCTGACGGCTGTTGCTGAATACGATAGTCTTCCGGTATTAGTTTTATACTTATTTTGGAGGATGAGTTGCCTGTTTCACGGTTTTCGTATCCTACCCTAAAATCCTTTTTCGCCGTTTTGTTCGGCGCCGCTGTTTTGTCGGCAATTTCATTGTCCGGCGAAGCCCTGGCATTGGAACAATGGGGCCTCGGCAACGACAACAAAACCATCGATACAGGCCGGTCTCATAGGACCGCCCCCATCCTCCTGAGCCGAAACCATCAGGATCGGAAGGAAAAAGCCCGCAAGAAACGCTCGAAGGACGGCGGCAGCGGGGTCAGCGGCGGTGGAGGCGGTGGCGGTGGTGGAAAAATAAACCGCGACCGCATCGGCGAGGATTTCAAGAGAACCGACGAGGACAGAGACGGCAAACTCAGCCGCGACGAATGGAACCGGCGGGGGAATTTTGATCGCCTGGACACCAACGAGGATGGTTTCCTCAGCCTTTCCGAAGTCCGCATCATGTACGCCGGCCATGATGAAAAGTCCTACGACTGGCCGCCCGAAGGGATGCCGGATTCCGAATCGGTAATCGACCCCAGCGCCAAGAAAGACATCGT
The DNA here is from genome assembly GCA_027624235.1 of Pseudomonadota bacterium. Classification (GTDB taxonomy): domain Bacteria; phylum Pseudomonadota; class Alphaproteobacteria; order Rhodospirillales; family Casp-alpha2; genus Casp-alpha2. The sequence continues at coordinate 24,941 of JAQBYB010000012.1, forward strand.
CGGCAAAGAGGCGCTCGACCGCGACACCCTTTGCGGCATCGGGCGTTTTCGTTTGGATGACTGCACCCCGAAAACATCTTTCGATCGCGGTTTTTTTGAAACCGGCCTGGGACCGGTATTTCCCAAAGGCGCGAATTGTCCCGGCATTGATGACTATTACGCCATGGACTATACCTTCAAACGTGACCGCGAAGCCTACCACGGCGGCATCGACATACCGGTTCGATGGGGAACGCCGATGATCGCGGCGGCGGCCGGCACCGTGGTCGGCAAGTACAAGGGCGAAAGTTCGGCCCGCGGCATTCAGATCATCATCCGCCATGCGCCCGAGGATACGGGCATCCCGCTTTGGATCTACACCATGTACGGCCATCTCGACCAGTCGCCGGACCAGGAAGTCGGCCAGCGGGTGAAGGTCGGTGAAATCCTCGGCCCGACGGGGAATTCCGGGGTCAGCGGAAAAACCCGTAGCCAAAGCACCACGCGCCGTCCGGCCATTCATTTCACCATCTTTTACAGCGAAAGCCCGAAGTTCGTTGATCTTATGGAGAACATTATCCCGGTTGACGGATGGTGGATGGACCCCAACGCCGTTTATCGCCAAAAGCTACCGTTGGATTCCGATTCCATGAAAGCCCTGCCCGACGAGGAAAAAGGCGTCGTCATTCCGGTCATGTTCGAGGACGCCAAGACATCCCCCGCCGCCGCCAAACTGGTTTGGCCGTATACCTGCAAGCGCGACTAGGCGCCGCCCGGCAGTCATTCCAGGATCATCTTCAGGCGTTCCAACCGCCATCGGCCATGAACACGCTGCCGGTGGAAAAGCTGCTTTGGTCGGAGGCCAGGAACAGAACGGATTGGGCGATTTCCTCGGGCAGGCCATGCCTGCCTAAGGGAATCACAGTATTATTGAGCATGGCGGTGGCGTCGATGCCCATGGTTTTGCTCATGCGGTCTTCGATGGTGGTTTGGAATTCATTGGTGATCGGCCCGGGCGCCAGAATATTGACCCGGATATTTTTAGCCGCGACCTCGCGGGCAACACACCGGACCATGCCGACGAGGGCGTGTTTTGACGTAATATAGCCAACAGAATTGGGCCGCGCCTGCACCCCCATAATACTTGAGGTCACGATGATGCTGCCGCCGGACGTCATGTGGGGAATGGCGTACTTGAGGGCGAGAAAGGATCCTTTAATGTTGACGTCGATGACATTGTCGAAAATGTCTTCCGGGTAATCGGTAATCGGCGCATTGGTGCCGCTGTGCCCGGCGTTGCTGAACAGAACGTCCAGTCGGCCCCAGGCTTCGACGGCCTGGTTGATATAGGCCTGGGTGTCCGCTGCCTTGGTGACATCGGCGGCGGCAGTAAGGACATCGGAGGAATTCAGTTCGGCGGCGGCCTTATCCAGGTCATCCTGGCTCAGATCAACCAGCATCACCTTCGCCCCCTCGGCCAACAGCACTTTCGCACTGGCCAATCCCAAACTTCCGGCCCCGCCGGTGACGATGCAGCATTTTCCATCCATCAGCGCCATTTTTCATCTCCTTACGTCTAATGTCTATTGCCGGTGATACTAGCCGCAGACAACGCCGCCGTCAGTACATTTCCGGCCCCCTTCCCGCCAAAGGTCGATCTCCAATGGGTTGTTGAATGACCTCAGCCGCTATGGCACCTTCAACCTGCGTTGGATGGAGGATATCATATTGAACCCCACACATATCACCCTGGGCGGGTATCAGCCGCCCGTATCCGTTCACAATCAGGCCGCCGAGGTTCTCGGCCGGGAATTAAACGAGCGTCTGCACGACGCCGTCTCTTTCGAGATGGACGGCGATATGGTGGCGTCGCGGGGTATTAAGGCCATGGACCTGCCGGTCATGGTCGACGCCGGCGAACTTTCCATGTGCTATTTCGCGTCCAGTTATTTGGCCGACAAAGTGCCGGAACTGGGCATCTTCGACCTGCCCTTCGTGGTCGAGAACAGGGCCAAGGTCTATGCCGCGCTGGATGGCGCATTGGGCGATTTTTTCAAAGCCAGGTTCCGTAAAACCACCGGGATGCGGGTGCTCGGTTTCTGGGACAATGGGTTTCGGCATTTCACCAACAGAGTGCACGCCATCCATGGCCCGGATGATTGCGCCGGCCTTTCCATTCGCACCATGTCGAGCGACCTGCACCAACAGACCTTTCGTCTGTTGGGGTTCGAGCCGACTTTCGTTGACGTCGCCGATTTGGTCGAAGCGGCGAAATCGGGGCGCATCGACGCCCAGGAAAATCCCCTGACCAACTCCTATCATTTCGGCACCAACCGCTACCATCGCTATATCACGCTGTCCGGGCATTTCTACGGTATGGCCCTGGTGCTGGCCAACAACGCCCAATTCGAATCCTGGCCGCAAGCCGTCCAGGGCGCCATTGCCGAGGCCATGGTGGTGGCGACGGCGGCTCAGCGCGAACTTGCCCAGGCCGAAGACGCCGACATCCTGGGCAAGTTGGACCCGGCCGAAAACGAAATCGTGCGTTTAACCGATGCCGAGCGCGCCGCCTTCAAGGCCGCCGTTGGGCCGCTGTTGGCCGAACAACGCAAAATCATGGGTGACGAACTGTTCGCCCATATTGAATAATTTTAAATCGAGGGAGGAACCAACGCATGACCATGACCATCGGCATTATCGGCCTCGGCCCCATGGGCGGCAATATCGCAAGGCTTTTGCTGGAAAAACAATTCAAGGTATCGGGTTTCGACATCAACCCCGATTGCATCGCGGCCCTGGATGACACCGGTCTTGAGGCGCTGGCCTCAGCCCAGGAGGTCGCCGCCAATGCGGATGTGTTAATTACGTCGCTGCCCAATATGGGTGCGCTCAACGCCGTGATTGACGACATCTCGAAACACGACCGGGCCGGGCAAATCGTTATTGAATGCTCCACGTTGGAAGTAGACCAAAAAATAAAGGCGCATGGCCGTCTGGCCGAGAACGGCAAAAACATGCTGGACAGCCCGATCAGCGCCACCCCCGCGATGTTGGCCAAAGGCATGGCGTCGATCCACATCAGCGGTGATGAAGCGGCCTATAAGGAATGCCTTTCCGTATTCGAAGGCTTCACCGCCAGCAATTTCTTCGTCGGCCCCGTCGGCAACGGCAGCCGCATGAAAATTCTCGCCAATTATCTGGTCCATGTGAACACTACGGCGGCCGCCGAATGCATGGCGCTGGGCCAGAAAGCCGGGCTGGACCCGGAGATGATCTACGAAGTGCTCTGCAAAAGCGCCGGCACGTCGAAAATGTTTGAAATCAGGGGCGCCATGATGGCCAAGTCCGACTACCGCGAGGGCGGCGGCACCATGTTCGCGATCTATGAAAAAGACAGCTCCATCATCACCGAATTCGCGGCCCAGATGAAATCGCCGATCGACCTCTACGTCTCATCGCGCCAGAAAATGAATTCGGCCATGGCCTTGGGGTACGGCCACCTGGACACGTCCGCCGTCTGCAAAGCAGTTGAAATGGCCGCCGGCATCGACAGGAAACTGGTCGAATAGGGTTATACCAAAGGCTCGCTGATCAGGTCGTGAAGCTGCGCCGTTCGCCGAACGCCGTCGCCCAGTTCCTGCATCATGTTCCAATATTTTTGGAAATGCGCGGTTTCGCGGTGTGACGCCAGGGCGTCCGCATCGGTGTAGACTTCGTAAAACAGAAACGTGTTTTCGTCATCCTGGCTTTCGATCACGTCGAATTGCAGGCAGCCGTCTTCCTTGACCGAATTGGCGGCGTTTTCCAGCATCGCCGGTTTAAGGGCTTCGGTATGGTCGGGGCTGACCGTAACATTGACGACAAGAACCAGATTGGCCATGAGTTTTTCCTTAGGCTTAGGGTCAAATTTCTTCGATATTTGTAGGAACACGCCGCACCTTAGTCAACCGCACGCAACCGTGAAGCCGCCATCCGTGACAAGGCGCATCGGAACCGTTATCACACTGCAAAGGCCAATATCACCGGAGGGGAACGATGGAATACAACTACGGACGCTTCAAAACGTCGAATTACGAATACGAAAAATTTCCCGGCCCCAAGGCCGGTGATTCGATGCTTGATTTCCCCATGACCAGGCTTGATGGCACGACGGTCAAGCTGGCGGACTACAAGGGCCAATGGGTGGTCATTGAGACCGGCAGCCTGACCTGCCCAATGTTTGTTAAGAACATCAATCCGATCAAGACGCTGCGGGCCAAATACCCGGACGTGGCTTTTCTCGTGGTCTATGTTCGCGAGGCCCATCCCGGCTCGCGCACCAACTCGCACAAATCCATGGACGATAAAATCGCGCGCGCCAAGCAGACCCAGGCCGATTACGGCGATGACCGCGAAACCCTGGTCGACGACTTGGATGGCTCCATGCATCAGGCCTATGGCTCGTTCCCCAACATGGCCTATGTCATCGACCCCGACGGCGGCGTTGTGTACCGCTGCGATTGGGCCTTTACGCATCTTATCGAAGGCGTGCTGAAAGACCGCCCCAATCTGAACCCCGCCGAGCGCCAACAAATTATTACGGCCGCGCCGTGGATCATGATCCCGGTATGCCTGAAAGGCGGCTGGGATGCGCTCTGGGATTTGGTGATTGCACTGCCGGGCATCCTTTGGGGGCACCTGAAGGTGGATATCGCCAGGTTATTTGGAAAAAGCCCCAGTTAGCCGGGTCGCGGCCTAGCTGTCCCGGATCGAAGATGAAGCAAACTGGTCAACACCACGCCCTCGGCATGCTCCTGATGGCGATGGCTGCCTCCCTCAACGCGACCAAGGACGGACTGGCCAAGATCATGGTCGGCGGCTACTCGCCGCTGCTGATCCTATGGGTGCAATTCGCGGTGACGCTGATCGTGCTCCTGCCCTTGATCGTGCCCCGCCATGGCTGGCGGGTTCTGTTACCGCGGCCATTGGGACCTCAAATTCTCAGGGGCTTGTTCCTGACCTTCGGCGTCTGTCTGTTCTACTGGTCGATACGCTATATCCCACTCGCCGATGCGACGGCCATGGTGTTGGTCGGTCCCCTGGTGCTGACGGCGTTATCGCCGTTTATATTAGGCGAGCACGTGGGCATCCGCCGATGGATGGCCGTTTTCATCGGCTTTATCGGCGTTTTGATCATTCTCAGGCCCGACTTCAGCGGCGAGCGGATCGGCCATTTCATGGCCCTTGGCGCCGGCATCTCGGTGGGGCTTTTTTACGCCTTTAGTCGCCTGCTGGCGCAAGCATCTCCGCCGCTGGTGACGGTGGCCAACACCGTGATCATCGGGGTCGTGGTGTTGGCGCCGACGATGCCGTTCGTCTGGACACTCCCTGCCGCCGAAGACGCGCTGATCATTGCCGCGTTCTTGTGTATTTCCATCTTTGGCCAGTTTTGTATGCTCATATCGTTTCGCTTTGCGCCGGGGTCCATCCTGGCGCCGGTGATCTACGTTCAGATCGTCGCCGCGACCGCCTTCGGCCTGATCGTTTTTGGCGCGTTCCCAGACCCCACCACCTGGACCGGCATCGCCATCGTTGTCGGCGCCGGAATCTATATCAGTTTCCGGGAAGCCCGATAACGTGACCGCGCGACTAAGCGCCGCCGTCTTCCTCGGTCGAGCGAAACTTGAACTGAAGTCCGACGGATAGCCCTTTAAGAAGCGGCAGTATGGCTAAGGTGCCGCCGATCGTCAGCGGCGTCCATAATGCCGCATGCACCCAAAGCGATGGCTGGAAAGACAGCTCCACCCATAACGCCAGCCCGACGATGATGCCGCCCAACACCATGATCGCCGGCACCACCGGACCGTCGCCGACATCGTGACCGCCGAAGCCGAGGCCACAGGTATCGCAACGCTCGATAATTTTAAGATAGCTTTCGAACAGCCGGCCCTCGCCGCACCGCGGGCAGCGGCCGCGTAGGCCGGCGCTGAGCGGCGATCCGGTCAGCGTCACCCGGCGACTGCGCCGGAGCCGCCCCACCAATAGACCCAGACGAACAGGAACAACCACACCACATCGACGAAATGCCAATACCAGGCGGCCGCCTCAAACCCGACATGAGCTTCCGGGGTAAAGTGTTCGGCCTTGGCCCGGCGCCAGCAGACAAACAGGAAAATCGTGCCGACGATGACGTGGAAGCCGTGGAAACCGGTCGCCAGATAGAAGGTCGATGAATAGATGCCGCCGGTGAACGTGAATGTCGCATGCACGTACTCATACGCCTGGAACCCGGTAAAGGTCAGCCCCAGCAAGACCGTCAGCAGCAACCAGCGGGCCGTTTTCTTGGCGTTGCCTTGCAACAGCGCATGGTGGGCGAATGTCACCGTCGCCCCGGAACTGAGCAGGATCACCGTGTTCAGGAACGGCACCGACCAGGCGTCCAAGGGAACAACACCCTTGGGCGGCCAGGACTCCGGCGCCACCAGCGAAAAAATCGGCATCGAAGAATGGAAATAGGCCCAGAAGAACGCGAAAAAGAACATCACCTCCGAGGCGATGAACAGCACCATGCCCATGCGCAGGCCGAGGCGCACCACGTTGGTGTGGTCGACACCGTTCCGGGACTCGGCGACGACATCGCGCCACCACCGGTAAGACACCCAGAACAGGATCAACAGACCGGTGGCGAACAGGTAAATGGTGCCGCCCTTCATGTACCAGACACCGCCAATCGCCATGATGAACGCGGCCAGCGTCCCGATCGCCGGCCAGGGGCTCGGTTCGACCATGTGGTAGGGGTGTTTTTTTGTCTGCTCGCTTGCCATTCTTTTATCTCCGTGACACCACCTTCTTGTCGCTGTCCTCATTACGATTCGGGGCGCGGAAGAAGGTATAGGACAAAGTGATTTCATTGACGTCTTGGGTATTGGGGTCGGTGAATATCGCCGGGTCGACGAAGAATTGCACCCCCATCACCGCTTCTTCACCGGCCTTGAGGCGTTGTTCGGTAAAACAGAAACATTCAATTTTGGAAAAATATTCACCGGCCTTGAAGGGCGTCACGTTGTAGGTGGCGTTGCCGGTGGTGGTCTGGTCTGAAAGGTTGCCGGCGCGGTAATTGATCTCGGTCGGCGTACCGGCACGGACCCGGATTGTTCTCCGTTCCGGCTGGAACCGCCACGGCAGGCCCGCATTGACATTGGCGTCGAAGCGGACGGTAATTTCCCGCGCCGGGGTCGCCATCGATGCCGTGGGCGCCGCGGCAAAAATTTTCGGAGTGCCGCCGAACCCGGTGACCTGACAGAAAAGCTGGTACAACGGCACCGCGGCGAAGGCCAAGCCGACCATGCCGGCTGCCGCCGAGAACAACACGATAGCGGTTTTTTTATTTTTATTTCGTGGTTTGCGCATGGCCCGTTTCCCGCTGCCCTACTCGGCCGGTTGCTTTTCGCGCATGTCCGGCAGGTCTTCATGGGTGTGGAACGGCGCCGGGCTGTCGACCGTCCATTCCAGCGTCGTCGCCCCTTCGCCCCACTGGTTGGCCGCAACCTTTTCGCCGGACCGCAAGGTCCGCCAGATAATATAGAAAAACAGCAACGTCGACGCCGTGGTCAGATACGAGCCGACGGACGAGACGTAATTCCAACCGGCATAAGCGTCCGGATAGTCGGGGATGCGCCGGGGCATTCCGGCCATGCCGAGGAAGTGTTGCGGGAAGAACACCACGTTAACGCCGATGAAAAACATCCAGAAATGAACCCGCGCCAGAACCCTCGGATACTGACGCCCCGACATCTTGCCGATCCAGTAATAGAACCCCGCGAACATGGCGAACACGGCGGCAATCGCCATCACGTAATGGAAATGGGCGACGACGAAATAGGTGTCATGAAAGGCGATGTCCATGCCGGCGTTGGCCAGCGCGACGCCGGTAACGCCGCCCATGACGAACAGGAAAATAAAGCCGCAGGCAAACAGCATCGGGGTGCGGAAATCAATCGAGCCGCCCCACATCGTCGCCAGCCAACTGAAGATCTTGATCCCCGTCGGCACCGCGATGATCAGCGTGGCCGACACAAAATACGCCCGCGTATCGACGTCCAGGCCGGACGTGTACAAGTGGTGCGCCCACACGATAAAGCCGACAAAACCGATGAACACCATGGCATAGGCCATGCCCAGATAACCGAAGATCGGCTTTTTCGAGAATGTCGAGATCACCTGGCTGATGATGCCGAAGGCCGGAATGATGATGATGTAAACCTCCGGATGGCCGAAGAACCAGAACAACTGCTGCCACAGTACCGGATCACCGCCCCGCGCCGCGTCAAAAAAGGCGGTGCCGAAGTTACGGTCGGTGAGCAGCATGGTCAGCGCCCCGGCCAGCACCGGAATCGCCAGCAGCAACAGGAACGCGGTCACCAGAATGGCCCACACGAACAGCGGCATCCGGTGTATGACCAGGCCCGGGGCGCGCATATTGAAGATGGTGGTAATGAAATTAACCGCGCCCAGCACCGACGAGGCGCCGGCCAGATGCAGGCTGAGAATGCCTAAATCGACTGCCGCGCCGGGGTGAAATTCGGCATTGGAAAGCGGCGGATAGACGGTCCAGCCGGTGCCCGGCCCGCCTTGCGTGAAGGCGGCGATCAACAGCAATACCAGACTGGCGGCGAGCAGCCAGAAACTAATGTTGTTCATGCGCGGAAACGCCATGTCCGGCGCCCCGATCAGCAGCGGCACGAACCAGTTACCGAACCCGCCGATCATGGCCGGCATAACGACGAAGAACACCATGATGAAGCCATGCCCCGTCACCAGCACGTTATAGAACTGCAGGTACGCGGCTTCGTTATCCAGCCAGAACAGGTTGTACTGAATGCCGGGTTCCGCCAGTTCCAGCCGGATCAGAAATGACATCGCGCCGCCGACCAGCGCGGCGACCAACGACAGCACGATGTACATGGTGCCGATGTCTTTGTGGTTGGTCGAGAAAAGCCACCGTCGCCAGCCCGTCGGGTGATGCCCGTGGCCATTTTCGTGGCCATTACCGTGGGCCTTGGCGGGCGCCGCCTCAGCCACCGTTGTTTCGTTCGCCATCATTCAACCTTTGTAAAAAATCATGTAATTCCAATAAATCAACGAGCAACGGCAGGGGCATCCGCCTGCGCCAGCTTCGCCGCCGCGGGAACCTCCACATCGGCAAAATCCTTTTTCGCCTTCTTCACCCAGATCGCGAAGTCGGCCTTGGACACGGCCTTGACATGGATCGGCATGAACGCGTGATTGACGCCGCACAGCTCCGAACACATGCCGTAATAATCGCCTTCTTTGTTGATATTGACCCAGGTTTCATTGATGCGGCCGCCGACCGTATCAAGCTTGACCCCGAACGCGGGAACCGCCCAGTTATGGATCACGTCCGCCGACGTCAGCAACAGCCGGATATTGGTCCGCGCCGGCAGCACCACCGGGTTGTCCACCGTCAGAAGGCGGGGCTGGCCCTTCTTCAACTCCGCATTGGGGACGATAATGCTGTCAAACGCGAAGCCGCCATGATCGGGATAGGAGTAGTTCCAATACCATTGGTTGCCGGTCACCTTGAGGGTCATCTCGGCATCCTGGACCTTGTCCGCGTAATACAGCAGCTTCAGCGACGGGATCGCGATGATGATCAGAATGAACAGCGGCACCCCCGTCCAGATGACTTCCAGCAGGGTGTTGTGGGTCGTTTTCGACGGCACCGGGTTGGACTTGGCGTTAAACCGGAAGATGATGTAACACATGATCGCCAGCACAAAGACGACGATCGAAACCTCGATGATGAGCAGCAGGTTATGAAACTCCAGAATCCGTTCCATCACCGGGGTCGCCGCGGGTTGAAACCACATCTGCCACGGTTCGGCGCGACCGGCGGCGAAAACATCCCCCGTCCCCAACATCAAGGACAACGCCGCCAATACCGGCACCAGAACAATTAATTTCAATATTCTGAGCATTCGACCCATTCCAGTAAAATCAAGATCGGATGGAAAATAACGGTCGTGGTTTCTTTCTAACCCGTCCATCACCGTCCAGGCAAGGACAGCCTGCCCCCTTAAGCCCATTGATCGGTCAGGGGGGGGTAAAGCCGTGCCGGGTTTCAATCCGGAAAATTTACATCCTCATGTAACCACTACAATTGATGGGGAAAAGCATTTATTGCATTAACCCCCTTATTTATCTTCCCTCGGCCCATTTAAACTGCCCCAGTCATGGGGCGTCCTCCTTGACCGAAAACAATATCCGCCCGCCTGGGACACCGTCCCGGCGGCCCGAAGATGATTGATGGAGGGGGTTGTCGGGCAGGTTTGCTCCGACATTCGTGAGTCAGGGGAAAGGCTGTTAATTCTCTCCGGCGTCGCGGTTTTTTCGATGCTCGCGCCATTTTTTATCGACAAAGATAAAAAGAACGAACAAGGCAACGGCAGCCACGAAAATCAGCGGCGCATAGCTGTTCCCCGGCGTATCAGAGCCGGCGGAGACATGTGCGTAGGCGGGTGAAATAAACATTCAGGCTTCCTAAAAAGGCCGCGGCCCCGCCCCGCTGACGCTGGGTAGGGGCCGGAACCAACCGACCGCCGAAGGCTAAAGGCGGCTAAGCCCCGCCTCCAATAAAGAAGTAATCCCTCAACGCGAAGGTGTAATCGGATTCATGGGTCATCAGGAAGATGAACACAATTATAAACGTCGTCGGCAGAATAATGGCACATACCATGGCCATCCGCTCCCACATCATGTGCATGAAGACGGCGACGATCAAACCCGCCTTCAACAACATGAAGATGATAATCAGGGACCACCGGAGATTGCCCTGAAGGTGATAAAAATCGACAAGATAGGAGAAGAGGCTGAGAACGAACAGCAATGCCCAAATCTTGAAATAAATGCCAATCGGATGTTGTTGGCCTTCCACGTGTGCTTCTGCGCTTGCCATGTTCCCGCCCTACCAAAGATAGAAGAAAGCAAAAATAAAAATCCAGACCAGATCAACGAAATGCCAATACAAGCCCATAGTTTCGACAATTTCGTAGCTGCCCGGGCGGCTCGTAAAAAAGCCCTTGGTGCCATTATCATAGTCGCCCCGATAAACCTTTCTGGCGACGATCAGAAGGAAAATCACGCCGACCGACACGTGAAAACCGTGGAAACCGGTAATCATGAAAAAGACCGACCCGAACTGGGCCGCGCCGAACGGGTTGCCCCACGGACGAACGCCTTCTTCAACGATCAGCTTGGTCCACTCGAATACCTGCATGCCGACGAACGATGCGCCGAAAATCGCCGTCACCACCAACAAAATCGCCGTCATCTTGCGATTTCTCTGATACCCGAACCGGACCGCCATCGCCATCGTGCCGCTGGAGGTGATCAGGATAAAGGTCATGATCGCGATCAGGATCAGCGGAATAGGTTCGCCGCCGAAACTCAACGCGAAAATTTCACTGACGGGCGGCCACGCCACCGTGGTCGTCATCCGCACCGTCATGTACGAAATCAGGAAACATGAAAAGATGAATGTATCGCTGAGGAGGAAAATCCACATCATGGCCTTGCCCCAGGGGACGCCCTTAAACGCCCGCTGGTCCGAAGCCCAATCAGAGACGACGCCCTTCATGCCTTCGGGCAATGCGATTTCTCCTGTTTGTGTTTGTGTCATTTTTTATTATGTCCCCTTTACGTAAACAACAGCAGACCGAATAGGACGATCCAGACGACGAGCAAAAAGTGCCAGTAGACGGCGCAGAGCTCAATACTTCCGCGCAATTGAGCCATGCTTAGGCCGTTCTGTAATTTGACCGCGGTCCTGCCCCAGGCGACCAAGCCGCCCAACAAATGCACCGCGTGCAGCGCGGTGAGAAGATAGAAGAACGCACTGGCAGGGTTCGATGAGGCGTAATAGCCCATGTTCACCAATTGCTGCCAAACCAAAAACTGGCCGGTCAGAAACGCGAATGCCAACACGCCGCCGACGTACAAGCCCTTCTTGACGCCATCGGCCTGGTTCTTATCGGCGCTGACCCAGGCCCACTGCAACCCGGCGCTGCTGAACACCAAAATCGCCGTGTTCACCCACAATAACCAGGGTTCCGGCAGCGCATGCCAGTCCGAAAACACCATCCGTTCGACATAAACAACGATAAACAGCGTGAACAGGACAGACGCGAAGCCAAGGAATACTCTCAAGCCGACCTGCGGCGCCGGCAGGGTGAATTCGCCGCCAGAGTGAAGGTCGTCAATCGCGGCCTGTTCAGCGGCCCAGGGCTTTTCAGCCAATTGAGAGAATAAGCTCACGCGCCAGAGTTCCTATCCGTTTCCTATTCTTCCGAGGCCTCATGGGCGCCGGCTTCGCCGACCTCATCGGGATGAAGGTTCTGCGGCACGAAGTCTTCCTTCGCGCCCGGCACGCCGTACGCATAGGCCCAACGATAGACGACCGGCAGCTCGGCGCCGAAGTTTCCGTGGCCCGGCGGTTGATCAGGCGTTTGCCATTCCAGCGACGCCGCTTTCCAGGGGTTCTTTTCGGCGATTTCGCCGCTCTTCATGCTCTTGAACAGATTATAGAAGAACACAATCTGAGCAACCCCGACGATTACCGTCACGACCGTGATGAAGGCGCTCAGGCTCTGCGCCGATGCAGGGATGAAGTTGGTCTCGCCCATTTCGAAATAGCGGCGCGGGACGCCCAGGAAGCCGAGATAATGCATCGGCAGGAAAATCAAATAGGCGCCGAGGAACGTCACCCAGAAATGGATCTTGCCTAGGGTTTCGTCCATCATCCGCCCGCTCATCAACGGGAACCAATGGTAAATCGCCCCGAAGATCACCATCAGCGGCGCCACGCCCATCACCATATGAAAGTGCGCAACCACGAACATGGTGTCCGACAGCGGTACATCGATGGCGACGTTGCCCAGGAACAGACCGGTAATGCCGCCATTGGTAAAGGTGACGATGAAGCCGAGCGCAAACAGCATCGGGATGGTGAAGCGGATATTGCCCTTCCACAACGTCAGCACCCAGTTATAGACCTTGAGCGCGGTCGGAATGGCGATGATCAGCGTCGTCGTCGCGAAGAAGAACCCGAACCACGGGTTCATGCCGCTGACATACATATGATGCGCCCAGACGATGAAGCTGATGCCGCCAATGGCGACAAGCGCCCACACCATCATCCGATAGCCGAAGATGTTGCGGCGCGAATGGACGCTGATCAGGTCAGAGACGACGCCGAAGGCCGGCAGGGCGACGATGTAGACTTCCGGGTGACCAAAGAACCAGAACAAGTGCTGGAACAAAATCGGGCTGCCGCCGCCGTATTCAAGCTGTTCGCCCAAGGAAAGAATGACCGGCATGAAGAAGCTGGTCTGCAGGACCTTGTCCAACAGCAGCATCACGCCGCCGACGAACAACGCCGGGAACGCCAGCAACGCCAACACGGTGGCGATGAAGATGCCCCAGATGGTCAGCGGCATGCGCATCAGGGTCATGCCCCTGGTGCGCGCCTGCAACACGGTCACGACATAGTTCAAGCCGCCCATGGTAAAACCGATGATGAAAAAGACCAGAGACACCAACATCAAAATGATGCCGCCGCCTGAACCCGGCGTGCCGGGAAGGATGGCTTGCGGCGGATATAGGGTCCAACCGGCGCCGGTCGGCCCGCCCGGAACGAAGAAGCTGGCGACCAGAAGCAGCACGGCGAACAGATAAATCCAGAAACTCATCATGTTGACGTAGGGGAACACCATGTCGCGGGCGCCGACCATCAACGGAATCAGGTAATTCCCGAAACCGCCCAGGAACAGCGCCGTCAACAGGTAGACCACCATGATCATGCCGTGCATGGTGATGAACTGGTAATATTGAGCCGGGTCAATGAGAGAAAAGCTCTCCGGGAACCCCAACTGCAGGCGCATCAACGATGACAACACCAATCCAACAACCCCGATCGCGATCGCGACACTGGAATACTGAATGGCGATGACCTTGGCGTCCTGAGAAAAGACGTACTTCGTGATGAAGCTATGGGCGTGATAGAGTTCTACCTCTTCGACCTCTGCTGGTGCAGGTGCGACGTAAGCCATTAGAATACCCTCTTCGAATTTTTGTTACCTGGCTTGGCCAGCTCTGAATCCAATTTTGCAAATCCCTTCTCGGCGGCCGTCCCGGCCTTGGCCATGGATTTGGCGAACGTCGGTTGTTTCGCCAGCCACGCCTTGAAGGCATCTTCTTCTTCGACGACGACTTTGCCGCGCATGTTGTAGTGGCCGGTGCCGCACAGCTCGAAACACAAGGCATCAAACGAGCCGGTGCGGGTGGGGGTGAACCAGTAATAGGTCACGGTGCCGGGAATAATGTCCATCTTGGCCCGGAATTGGGGCACGAAGAAATTGTGCAGAACATCGACAGAGCGAAACAGCAGGTGGACCGGCTTGTTCAGCGGCAAATGCATTTCCGAATCGTTGATGAGGATGTCGTCCTGGCCTTTCGGGTCTTTCGGGTCGATGCCGAACGGATTGTTGTCGCTGATCAGCTTAACGCCGCTCTTGCCGAGGACGCCGTCCGCGCCGGGAAACCGGTAGGCCCAACCCCACTGCTTGGCGAACACTTCAACCTTGGCGGCGCCTTTGGGAACGGTGACAAACTCGTTCCAGGCGAACAGGCCGGGGGCCAACATCACGATGACGCCCAACGTAGTCAGCGTGATCAGCCAGGCTTCCAGCTTTTTATTTTCAGGTTCGTATTCCGACCGCCGGTTTGCATCGTATTTGTATTTGTAGGCGCAATAGGCGGTAAAAAAGATGACGGCGACAAACACCGCGCCGGTGACCCAAAAAGTGATGTCGATGGTGGTATCCATCGCCGACCAGTTGGATGCGATTGGCGTGAAATACCACGGGCTCAACAAATGAAACAGGACGGTGCCCACGGTGACCAGGACAAGCATGACGGCTACAAACATTGACTACCCTCTTCGACCTCTGAATTTCCTTGGGAACCCCCCTTGAGCGCCCCCGAGAGACGGTGAAAAAACCTCTCCACGATTTTAGTCGCGGGAACGGAGTAGCCCATTTTATTCTATGATACAAGCCATTTAGGACAGACCATCCCGCACCAAAAAGTAATTTTGTCAGAAATGGAGTCAGGCTATGGAATCTTGGCTCTAATTTTTTATTTTCAACAATTTTTCAAGGTCTTAGAACATTTTTTGTGATGCCCGTCATGATCAATTTTAGCCTGTAATTCTTTAAAAAACCCTTCGATTCCCATTGTTGGGAGACCCGGATGGAGTCGCAATAAGGCGAAAAAACATTTCACCGACGCTCGGCGCCCGGAAGCAGGCCCCGGAGTCGAGGCTATAAAAATTCGACGACGGAACCATAACTATGCAACACTGTCGCCACTCATCAAAGACGACACCATTTGGGGAGCAGGGCCTTGACGAATGAAAGCGTGACCGCCGATCATCCGACCATCAATAAGATCCGCCTGAGCGATTTGAAAGACGTCTTGGTCAAGGGGCTGGCCGATTTCAACGCGATGCCGACGCATCTGGTTTTCTTTTGTCTGATTTATCCCATCGTCACCGTCATTTTCGCCAGAATCTACGCCGGCTATGACCTGTTGCAGTACGCGTTCCCGCTGCTGGCCGGATACACCCTGATCGGCCCGTTGGTGGCGGTCGGAATGTATGAGTTGAGCCGGCGGCGCGAACAGGGCCTCGATCATTCCCGAATGAAGGCATTCCACGTCCTGCAACGACGCGCCATCCGCCCGATCTCGGTGCTCGGCCTGTTGCTGATGGTGATCTATCTGGCGTGGCTGTTCGTGGCCGAGGCCATCTTCGTAAAGTACTTCGGCACTGTGGGGCCGGTTTCGATTACCGCATTCGCCGCCGACCTGTTCACCACCGACACCGGCTTGGCGCTGATTAGCGTCGGCACCGGCGCCGGATTCGTGTTCGCCACCGTGGTCTTTACCCTTTCCGTCATTTCCTTCCCGATGCTGCTGGACCGGGACGTCGGCGTCGTCACGGCGGTGCTGACCTCGATCAAGGCGGTTCTTGCCAATCCGATCACGATGGCGGCCTGGGGCATCATTGTCGCCTATATCATGGTCGTTGCGGCGCTGCCGTTTTTCATCGGCCTTGCCATTGCGCTGCCGGTGCTCGGCCACTCGACCTGGCATCTGTATCGCAAAGTCGTCCAATATTCTTGAAGTGCGTTGTTGAAGAAATCGGTTTGCCGACCTATAAGATGCCCCGACCAGGGTGACGCTATTCCCGGCAAAGAGGATTTTCCGTGACAGATAAAACAATCGGAACGCCAGATAAGGCAACTGCCGGTCAGGCAGATGCCCGCACCGTACCGCCGCAGCCCCGATTCCGCGTCACCAACTACGCCCTGTTGTTAAAGCCCCGCGTGATGTCGCTGGTGGTGTTCACCGCCGCCGTCGGGCTTTTGCTGGCGCCGGGTGCGCTGCAGACCCTGGACCTGTTGACCGCAACGGCGGCGATTCTTTGTATCGCCATCGGCGCCGGCGCGTCGGGCGCTATTAACATGTGGTACGACCGCGATATCGACCTGCACATGCTCCGGACCATGAACCGGCCGCTGCCGGCGGGCCGTCTGGCGGCAAGCGAAGCGCTCATTTTCGGCATCGTTCTTTCCGTCGGCTCCGTCGCCATCATGGCCGCCATGGTCAACCTGACGGCGGCGAGCCTGCTGGCGGCGACCATTCTTTATTATGTGTTTATCTACACCGTCTGGCTGAAACGCCGCACGCCGCACAACATCGTCATCGGCGGCGCGTCGGGCGCGCTGCCGCCAATGATCGGCTGGGCCGCGGTCAACGGCGACATCGGCCTCGGCGCGGTGGCTTTGTTTCTGATCATCTTCCTGTGGACGCCGCCGCACACCTGGGCGCTGGCGTTGTTCCGGCGCGGCGATTACGAAGCCGCCGGGGTGCCGATGCTGCCGGTGGTTGCCGGTGAGCGGGAAACCAAACGCCAAATGCTGATCTATACAGCCCTGCTGTTGCCGACGACGCTGGTGCCGGTTTTCATCGGCATGTCCGGCGCCGTGTACGCCATCGCGGCATCTCTGCTGGGCCTCAAATTTGCCCATCATGCCTGGCGGGTGTGGAAAGACACCGACGACAACGGCGGCGCCACCGCCCGGCCGATGTTCTTCTTTTCCATCCTCTATCTGTTTTTGATCTTCGCAGCCCTGTTGGCCGACCGGGCGTTATTCTACCCGGTTCTCTAGGGTTTTTATCCGCAAATTCGTCGGCGCAAATGAGCCCATTTGCTCGGGATTTGCTCTAGCAGGCTGCTGAAAAACCCATGATTTGGTTGAGTGCCCCTTCGAGACGGACCTCCGGTCCTCCTCAGGGTGAGGTATAAGCTTTTGTAATTCCTCATCCTGAGCCGCGCGCGCAAGCCGGCGAGTCGAAGGATTGTTGCCGCACATCCACTTTTTCAGCAGCCTGCTAGCGCCGTTAGCCGTTAGCCCCCCCGCCTTTAGCCGTTAGCACCCCCGGCGTTAGCCGCCCGCCTTTAGCCATTCGCCCCGAGACACGCCAGCATGGACCGCGCCATGCCGCGCATCATTCCAGCGTACAGCCCCGGCCCTTCCGGTAATGCCGCGCCCAACGGGTCGAGGACGCCGAGGCGCGCGCCGGTTCCCTGCGTCAGCATTTTAGCCAGCGCCGGGGTGAATTGCGGCTCGGTAAAGACGCAGACGATCTTTTTGGCGACGATCAAGCGGCGCAGCGCCGAGACCCGTTTCGCCCCCGGCGGGCGTTCCGCATGCACGGCGACGGCGCCCTGGGACGCCAGATCGAAGCGTTTTTCGAAATGCCGGTAGGCATCGTGGTAGACCAGATACGGCACCACGGCGATGGGCTTCAGAAAGGCGTGAAGGTCCCGTTCCAGCGCGATCAACCCGGCCCGGATTTTTTTGCCGTTGCCGCGATAACGCGCCGCGTTGGCTCCATCAATCTCAGCCAGCACCCGAACCATGTCCCCCACCATCCTGGCGGCGATGCGGGGGTCGAGCCAGATGTGGGGCTCTTCGCCTTCCGCCCCATCGCTATTTCCGCCCAGTCTCACGACGCGCACCTTGGCGGCAAGGGCATGGATCGGCTTGGCCAGAAAGCCTTCCATATCCGGCCCGATCCAGAATACCGCCTGAGCAGCGTGCAGCATCTTGGCGTCCGACGGCTTCATCACATAATCATGCGGCGAGCGTCCGCCCCGCACCAATAGCCCCGGTTCGCCGACCCCCTCCATGACGCCGGCCAACAGTGAATGCACCGGCGCGATCGAGGCGACGGCGTTTACTCCATCGGCGCGGGCGGGCAGCGCCGCAAGGCTCAGGCATAGCCCGCAAAAGATTGCCGACATTGTCCGGCGAAAGGTCACCATTATTTCTTGACCTGATAGCCGGTTTTGAAAATCCACCAGACGACCAGCATGCACGCCGCCAGGAAAAAGCTGATCATCGCCAGACTGGTTTCCACCCTGACATCGGCGATTTCATAGAAGCTCCAGCGGAAGCCGCTGATCAGATACAGCACCGGGTTAAACAAGGTCACGTTTTGCCAGAACGGCGGCAGCATATTGATGGAATAAAAGCTGCCGCCGAGGAACACCAGCGGCGTAATGATGACCATCGGAATAATCTGCAATTTTTCGAAGCCATCGGCCCAAATGCCGATGATAAACCCGAATAGGCTGAAGGTAACCGACGTCAACACCAGGAACGCAACCATCCACACCGGATGCATAATCTGCAGCGGCACAAAAAACCCGGCGGTGGCCAGGATGATGAAACCCAAAATCATCGATTTTGTCGCCGCCGCGCCGACATAGCCAAGCACGATCTCAAAGTGCGATACCGGCGCCGACAACAGCTCGTAGATGGTGCCGGTGAATTTCGGAAAATAAATACCGAACGACGCGTTGGCGATACTCTCCGTCAGCAGCGACAGCATGATCAGCCCCGGCACGATGAAGGAACCATAACTGATGCCGTCGATCTCGGTAATCCTGGAACCGATGGCGGAACCGAAAACGACGAAGTACAGCGACGTCGACAGCACCGGCGAGACAATGCTTTGAAACAAGGTGCGCCAGGCCCGCGCCATCTCGAACTTGTAAATGGCTTTGACCGCTTGAATATTCATGCGCCCTCCTTCACCAGGCTGACAAAAATTTCCTCAAGCGAGCTTTGCGTCGTGTGCAGGTCTTTGAATTTAATGCCGGCGTCGCTGAGGTCGCTTAACAAGGCGGTAATGCCGGTCCGTTCCGCCTGGGTGTCATAGGTATAGACCAACTGGTCGCCGCCGGCGGACAACTCGAGATCATATCCCCGCAATTGCGCCGGAATGGATTGCACCGTTTGTTGCAGCTCCAGCGTCAGTTGCTTCTTGCCGAGTTTGTTCATCAGCGCCGCCTTTTCCTCGATCACCACGATCTCACCCTTGTTGATGACCCCGACACGCTCGGCGATTTCCTCGGCCTCTTCGATGTAATGGGTGGTCAGGATGATGGTGACGCCGGATTTTTGCAGCGCGCGCACGACGTTCCACATGTCCTTGCGCAACTCGACATCGACGCCCGCCGTCGGCTCATCCAGAAACAGAATTTCCGGCTCGTGCGATAACGCCTTGGCGATCAGTACGCGGCGTTTCATGCCGCCGGAAAGGTCCATGATCTTGCTGTCTTTCTTGTCCCACAACGACAGCTCTTTGAGAATCTTCTCAATATGGTCGGGGTTGGATTTTTTGCCGAACAGCCCGCGGCTGAAACTGACCGTCGCCCATACGGTCTCGAAGGCGTCGGTGGTCAGCTCCTGCGGCACCAGCCCGATCATGGCGCGGGTCTTGCGGTAATCGGCAATGATGTCGTGGCCGGCGACGATCACCGACCCCGACGTCGGATTGACGATGCCACAGATAATACTGATCAGCGTCGTCTTGCCGGCGCCGTTCGGCCCCAACAACGCCAAAATCTCACCCTGGCGAATATCCAGGCTGACGTCCTTCAGCGCCCGGAAGCCGGAGGCATAGGTTTTCGACAGGTTGGCGACGGAAATCAGGGTGTTCATTGCGGCGACACTTTCCCGGTTTGGCGGCCCCAGGTCAAATACCGAAATCGTGACTGAGTTTAAGGAGTCGCCACGGGGTATCCCAGCCTATTCCGGCAACATCTCCCCGACCTTTTTTTCAACGGCTTTCGGGTCGCCTAAAAGGCCGGCGTGAAGTTCGACCGAGGTGGGGTCGGGATAGACGTCTTCTTCTCCGGCTTCCAACGCCGCGAGGATGGTTTTGACGACCGCGTTGGGCGGCGTCTTGTCCATCGGGAAGCCTGCCGCCATGTCGGTGTCGACCGGGCCTGGATAGACGCCGAGCACGTGGGTGCCTTGGCTCGCCAGTTCGGCCCGGATGCCCTGGGTCAGCGAATGCACCGCCGCCTTCGAGGCGCTGTACGACCCCAACATCGGAAAATTCACGTGGCTGGCGACGGAGGCCAGATTGATGATGGCGCCGCCACCGTTGGCAGACAGTGTCGGCGCAAAGGCGCGGGTCATGTTCAGCGTGCCGAAGTAATTGGTTTCCATCTCGCCCCGCGCCGGGGCGTCGTCTTTGGCGGCAATCAACCCGGCAAAGGCGGCCATACCGGCGTTGTTAATCAACAAGGTGATATCCGTATGCCGGTCGGCGGCGGCGCGGATCATGTCGGGCCTCGTAACATCAAGGGCCACCGGGATGACGCGCTCAGGCGCGGTGGCGATCAGGCTGGTCAGCGTTTTGATATCCCGCGCGGTGGCGTAGATCTTGGCCGCACCGGCGCTCAGCAATTCTTCGACAAAGGCCCGCCCGATGCCGCGATTGGCGCCGGTGACCAGGGCGATGGAATTCTCGATTTTCATAATATATCAGTCCTCCTGTGGGTTTGTTGAATGATTGTTCAAAATTTTGCCAAACATATTGAATGATCATTCAAAACTCAAGAGTTAAATTATTTGAGGATGGTTTTGACGTGCGCCACGGTGTCTTTGAGGACGGCGATGTCTGACCGCCCACGGCTGAGGACGCGGCCACCGAGGACTAGGCTCTGCAAGATGCGGGCGGTCTGGGCGGGGTTGAGACCGGCGTTGATCTCACCGGCTTTCTGGCCCTGCTTGATCATGCGCCGAAAGAATGCCTGGAATTCCTCGATTCCCTTCTGCACCGCCTTGTCCATTTTCTTATCCTTGGGCGCGCCTTCCAGGATGGAATTGACCATAAAGCAGCCGCAGTTGTCCGGGTTATCGCGGACATCGTCGACCATGTGCTCGAACACCGCCAAAATCGCCTTCAGGGGGCCGTGTTTTTCTTCCAGTTTCGCAAGCATGGAACGTGACTGGGCTTCGTAATGGTCGAGCGTCTTTTGAAACAGGGTCCGCTTATCGCCGAAGGCGGCGTAGATGCTGCCCGGATTGATGCCCATGCAATCAACCAGATTTCGCATCGAGGTCGCTTCATAGCCCTGCCGCCAGAACGCGTGCATGGCCTTGTCGAGGACCGCCTCTTCATCAAATTTTTTTTCCCACGGCATGGGGGATGGTGTATCAGGTTTTGAACGATCCTTCAATATAGCGTGGGGAATTGCCGAAGCCGTACACAGCGACTATATCTCTACCCATGAGCGAAACCCCCTACCAACAACTGGAACGGCGCTTCAAGCGGCTGGGCGCGCTTGGCGAGGCCGAGGCCGTGCTGCACTGGGACATGTCGGCGATCATGCCGAGGGGCGGCGCCGAGGCGCGCGCCGAACAACTGGCGGAATTGAAGGCCGTCCGGCATAGCCTGATGACGGCGGCGGAGACGGCGGACCTGATCGCCGCCGCCGAGGCCGACGCGGACACCCTGGCCGGCTGGCAGCCCGCCAACTTCCGCGAAATGAAGCGGCGCTGGATCAAGGCGACGGCGCTCAGCGAAGACCTGGTGGTGGCGTTATCAAAAGCCTGCTCGGTCTGCGAAACCATCTGGCGGACGGCGCGCGCCGACGCCGATTTCGGGGCCGTCCGCCCGGCGTTGGAAGAAGTCCTCAACCTGACCCGCCAGGCCGGTCAGGCGAAGGCGGAAAAACAGGGCTTGTCGCTGTACGACGCGCTGCTCGACGATTTCGAGCCCGACGGCCGGACCGCCGACATCGACCCGGTGTTCGACGCGCTGGAAGATTTCCTGCCGGACTTTCTCGGCGAGGTTCTCGACGTCCAGGCGCTGCGGCCGGGACCCATCCTGCCCGAAGGCCCGTTCCCGGAAGACGCCCAAAAGGCGCTCGGCATCCAGTTCATGGAAGCGCTCGGCTTCGATTTCGACCACGGGCGGCTCGACATCAGCCTGCATCCGTTCTGCGGCGGCACCCCCGATGACGTCCGCATCACGACGCGCTACGACGAGGCCGATTTTACCTCCAGCCTGATGGGGGTGCTGCATGAAACCGGCCATGCGCTGTATGAACGCGGCCTGCCGAAACCGTGGCGCGGCCAGCCGGTCGGCGAGGCGCTCGGCATGAGCATGCACGAAAGCCAGTCGCTGTTGGTGGAGATGCAGGTCTGCCGCTCCAAAGGCTTCCTCGGGTACGCCGCCCCGATCATGCGAGACGCCTTCAAGGGCGATTTAAAATCTGGAGGCCCGGCCTGGGACCAAGGCAACCTGCATCGGCTTTACACCCGAGTGCAGCCCGATTTCATCCGTGTCGACGCCGATGAGGTCACCTACCCGGCGCACGTCATTTTACGCTATCGGTTGGAGCGCGCGTTGCTTGAGGGCGACATGACGCTCAATGACCTGCCCGGCGCCTGGAATGACGGCATGCAAAAGATGCTCGGGCTGACGCCGCCCAGCGACCGCGAAGGGTGTTTGCAGGACCTGCACTGGTATGACGGCGCCTGGGGCTATTTCCCGACCTATACGCTGGGCGCGATGACGGCGGCGCAACTCTTTGCCGCCGCCAAGAAAGCCGTCCCCGAAATCGAGGCGGGCATTGCCGAAGGCAATTTCAAGCCGCTGTTCCGCTGGCTCAAGACCAACGTCCACGGCAAGGGCTCGCTGCTGACGGCGAAACAGCTTCTCATTGAAGCGACCGGCAAATCCCTTGACCCGGAAGTCTTCAAAGCCCACCTCAAAACCCGGTATTTAGCTTAATCATTTTGGTGTTCGTTGGTGTTGCCGGGGCTTTGCCACGCGGCTAGGCTGAGACCGGTTTGGAGGAACAGTCGTTGAAATATATTTCTACCCGCGGGCAAACCCCGGCGACCGCATTCGACGCCGTGCTGCTGCAAGGCCTGGCGCCGGACGGCGGGCTGTTCGTGCCCGAAGTCTGGCCGCAATTCTCCGCCGCCGAGATCGCCGCGCTGGAGGGCCTGCCCTATCCGGAACTGGCGTTGCGGGTGCTCAAGCCCTTTGTCGGCGGCGTCATAGAGGATTCCGCCCTGGCCGGGATTATCGACGGCGCCTATGCGAATTTCAGCACCCCCGAAATCGCGCCGCTGAAAAAAATCGGCGACAACGAATGGCTGCTGGAACTGTTCCACGGGCCGACGCTGGCGTTCAAGGATATGGCCCTGCAAGTCCTGGGGCCGCTGTTCGACCATGTGCTGAAAACCAAAGGCGAAACCGCCACCATCATCGGCGCGACATCGGGCGACACCGGCTCGGCGGCGATCGAGGCCTGCCGCGACCGCGACGCCATCGAGATTTTCATGCTCCACCCCAAGGGCCGGGTGTCGGACGTGCAACGCCGCCAGATGACCACGGTGACGTCCGATAACGTCCACAACATCGCCATCGACGGCACCTTTGATGATTGCCAGGATTTGGTGAAGGCGATGTTCAACGACCGGGCGCTCAGGGAGCGCCTGAAGCTTTCCGCCGTCAATTCCATCAACTGGGCCAGGATTATGGCCCAGGTGGTGTATTATTTCTGGGCCGGGCTGAAGCTGGGGACGCCGAAAAAGCACCTGTCCTTCGCCGTGCCGACCGGTAATTTTGGCAATGTCTTCGCCGGATATGAGGCCCGCGCCATGGGGCTGCCCATCGACCAGCTGGTCATCGGCTCGAACTCCAACGACATCCTGACCCGGTTCCTGGAAACCGGCACCATGAAGATGACCGGGGTCGAGCCGACCATCAGCCCATCCATGGACATTCAGGTGTCTTCAAATTTCGAGCGCCTGTTGTTCGATCTGGTCGGGCGCGACGGCGATATTGTGGCGTCGTTCCTCGAAGGCTTCCGCAAAAACGGCAAGTATTCCATCAACGCCAAGGCCCTGGAAACGGTGCAGACAATTTTCTACGGCGCCCGCTTCGATGACGAGGAAACCATGGCCATCATCAAAGACGTGTACGAGACCTCAGGCGAGCTGATCGACCCCCATACCGCCGTCGGCATCGCCGCCGCCCGGGCGCAGCGCCGCGACCGATCAATTCCGATGATCGCCCTGGCCACCGCCCATCCGGCCAAATTCCCGGACGCGGTCGAGGCCGCCACAGGGGTGCGCCCGGAACTGCCCGCCCACCTGGCCGACCTGTTCGAGCGCGAGGAACGCTGCGACGTGCTGCCCAATGATCTGGACGCGGTGACGACCTTTGTCAGCGAGCGCGCGCGCGGCGGCAAAAAGCCATGACCATCAACGTCACCGAACTCAGCAGCGGCCTGCGCGTCGTCTCCGATTCCATGGAACACGTCGAAACCGTGTCGCTGGGCGCCTGGGTCGAGGTCGGCACCCGCGACGAGGATCCGGAAATCAACGGCATCTCACATCTGTTGGAACACATGGCGTTTAAGGGCACCGAGCGCCGCGACGCCAAGGCCATCGCCGAGGAAATCGAGAACGTCGGCGGCCACCTCAACGCCTACACGTCGCGCGAATCCACCGCGTATTACGCCAAAATCATGAAAGACGATGTCGCGCTGGCCGTCGATATGATCGCCGATATCCTGCAACATTCGGTCATGGATAAAACCGAACTGGCCCGCGAACAGGACGTCATCGTTCAGGAAATCAACCAGTCCTTCGACACCCCCGACGATGCCGTGTTCGATTACTTCCAGGAAACCGCGTTTCCCGATCAGGCCCTCGGCCGCCCGGTGCTGGGCACCGCCGACCTGGTCCGTTCGATGACGCCGGACACCCTGCACACGTACATGGGTAAACATTATTCGGCGCCGCGCATGGTGTTCTCCGCCGCCGGCAATCTCGAGCATCAGCGCCTCATTGATCTGGTCGAAGACGCCTTCGACTCCCTGCCCGCTGAGACCAACGCCAGCGTTGAGCCCGCGCGCTATGTCGGCGGCGATTTCCACCAGACCCGTGAACTGGAACAGGCCCATGTCCTGGTCGGGCTGGAAGGCATGGACTTCCACGACCCGGATTTCTACGCCGCCTCGGTGTTGGCGACGCTGTTGGGCGGCGGCATGTCGTCAAGATTGTTCCAGGAAATCCGCGAAAAACGCGGCATGGCCTACGCCATTTATGCGTATCTTCAGTGTT
Source organism: Pseudomonadota bacterium (assembly GCA_027624235.1). Classification (GTDB taxonomy): domain Bacteria; phylum Pseudomonadota; class Alphaproteobacteria; order Rhodospirillales; family Casp-alpha2; genus Casp-alpha2. The sequence goes on from JAQBYB010000012.1 coordinate 50,488, forward strand.
ATATCGACGGCGGCCTGTTCGGCGTCTATGCTGGCACCGACAAATCCAAGGTCGATGAACTGGTGCCGTTGATCTTCGATCAGATCAAGGACGTTGCCGTCGGGCTTACCGAAACCGAAATCGCCCGCGCCCGCGCCCAGATCAAGGCCGGCATCCTGATGTCGCTGGAAAGCTCGTCGTCGCGAAGCGAGCAATTGGCCCGCCAGATGATGGTGTTCAAGCAACCGCTGTCCATCGACGACACCATCGCCAAGGTCGCGGCCGTCAACGAGGACGCCATCAAGCGCGTCGCCGAACGGCTACTCGCCAGCACCCCGACACTGACGACGCTGGGGCCTAAGTAAGGTTCATTCCCTTCAAGTGAAATCGTCACCCCCGCGCAGGCGGGGGTCCAGAAAACCGAAAAAAGAATGGATTCCCGCTTTCGCGGGAATGACGGAGCTGTGCTGAAGGATCAAAACTTATTTCTTCGCCGCCAGATAGTCCTCGACCAGGGCGTAAATGGCCTCGGCGTCGGCGGCCTCGCCGCTGAAGACGATGTTGGATTTATCACCGAAAATATTGAGCACGTAGCCCCGCGCCTCGCAGATTTCTTCGAGGGCGGCGGCGAACGGAATGATGACGTTGTCGTTGAGCGACTGGGCGTCTTTTTCCCTCTCCATGCGCGCGAACAATTCCTGCATCAGGGTTTCGGCGCTCTTGTTTTTGGAAGATTTAGGTTTTGCCATGAGAGGACGGTCAACGCCTTTAGGCGTGGCCCGCTTTGTCGGACAGCATCCTGGGATCGATGCCGATCTTGTGCATCGCCCGGTCCCATTTGGCGGCCAGATCATCGCCGAAGACCAGATCGTGGTCGGCCTCCACATGCAGCCAGCCGTTGCCCATGATTTCGGAATCCAGCTGCCCCGGCCCCCAACCGGCATACCCCAACGCCAGCATGCTTTTTTGCGGACCATCGCCGCCGGCCATGGCTTTCAGGATATCGATGGTGGCGGTCAGGGCGACGTATTCATCGACGACCATGGTGGCGTCCTTAAGGTAATCGCGCGAATGCAAGACGAAGCCGCGCGCCGATTCCACGGGGCCGCCGAAATGAATAATGATCTTGCCCTCGGTACCGGCGGTCTCAATGCCCAGTTGTTCCAGCATGTCGGGAAACGACAGTGATTCCAGCGCCCGGTTAACGACCAGGCCCATGGCCCCGTCGGCATTGTGGGCGCACATGTAGATCACCGTTTTATCGAAGCGGGGGTCCTGCATCCCCGGCATGGCGACCAGCATTTGGCCGGCCAGATAGGGATCATCTTTCTTGAAGGGTTCATCGAAGTCATGCATCGGATATCCCTTTCTTCAAAAACAGGAGCGAATATAGGGGATTATGGCACAAAATCGGCAATGCGGCAAAAGCTCTGAAGAATTAGGACGCCTTGGCGGGAAGCTCCCTTTTCACCGTTTCGGCGATCTGCATCCAGTAGATGTGATCGGCATCGTCCCCTTTCTTCCGGGCGACATCGATCTTTTGTGCGGCAAGGGCAAACGCCTGGTGGCCATACACCTTGATCAGCCGATCGGCGGCCCGGTCGATCTCCAGTTTTAGCAGACGCTTGAGATTGTCCGTATCGTTATCGTTTTGGGATTGGCTCACGATGAGGGTCCTTCCTTACGCCTCCGGTTTCGAGGCCGATAGTTGCAAATATTCGCTTTTGAAGACGTCCTGCTCCCGCTTCATCGCATCCAATGCGGCCAGGGTTCCCGACACGTGAACGCCGACAATTTCATCGCGGTTTCCGGCATCAAAAACCAACCAATGTTTCGACTTGAGGTCCAATTCGGCATGAAAACGCATGATCCTATATCCTTTCCTTTTGCAATCCGGCCCGGCCGTGCTGAAAACAGGGGCGGCGCAAACCATATGGGTTGCCAAAAGAAATGCACAAAAGATGCCAAAATCCCCGATTTCCGGGCTTGTTTTGAAAACTCATGGGAATCCAAAGGCTTGGCTATTGTGGGTGGGGGAAAGCGGTCGCCGGGGCGGCGGCCCGTGAAGCCGGAACCGGGCAGATTTTACCGCCGGAAGCGGCGATATCGGCAAGGGATTCCGGCCTGCCTTGGTCGGGAAATCATGTCAGTAGATGCCGCCTCTCAGCGGTTTTTTGGCCTCGAACCGGCCCAGGTGGTCGGTGAGGATGGTCAACAGCGGCCGACCGCCGTAGGTGACGGATTGCCAACCGTTTTTCCTGACCAGGGCGATGGTTTTCTTCTGCTCCTCGACGGCTTCGGCGAAACGCCCGGCTTCGGCGTAGGCCGCCGCCAGGGTATCGCGATTGAGAATCTTGTGGGCCGGCGTTAACACATACGTGTCGTAATCGACGGCGGCTTTTGCGAACTCGATGCTCTTTTCCGCGTTCCGGAGGCCATCCTCGAGGCTGGTGGCGAGAACGCGGGCCTTGCCGCCGTAAGCGATCACGGTGGAACTATCGCGCACTGGGCCGTACCGGGCGCTTTTCAACCTTATGGCGACGTTGAAATCCTCGAGCGCCCAAACGTGCTGGCCCATGAGGGCGAAAATCCTGCCCCGCGCCGCATAGGGATAGCCATGGTCTTCCGGCAATATCCGGATGGAACGGTTGCAGTCATCGAGGGCGGGCTTAATCCGCCCTTTCCAGATATAGGCCTCGCAGCGTTTGAAGTAGGAATAGTAAAAGACCGTGTTGTCCTTGGCGATCTTGATGGCTTGGTTGATGGCGTTGATGGAGCCGTCCCAGTCGCCCTGAAGCGAACTTTGCCGGCCCTGCTCAATTAACTTTTCCCCCGGCAGCGGGGCGCAGGCCGACAGCCCCGCCAACACGGCCAACGGCATCCAGAAAGATCGCAGTGATCGCATGAATGCGTCCTCCCTCGAAGGAGTCCCGTTTGGGATTCTGAACCTCTAAACGGGGGGGCGTCAACAGCTATTTCCATATTATTATTATGGTTATTGGAATCCCCTGAAAAAAGGCGTACAATACTGGCCTCGCATCCGATCGTATCCGGTCGTTGCCACAGGTGGTGGGGTGGATGTGAAATTGACTGATTTTCGATATCTAGCCGCCGTTCTGGTCGTGACCGGGATGGCCGTCGCCATTCCTCCGCAACCGGCCGAGGCCGAGTTGATCGGCTTGGTCAAGCGGGTGGTGTCCGACGCCTACGGCACGCCGCCTGGATTTAAGCGCGAGGAAAAATATCCGCGCTTCCCGGTGGTCCAGGACGAGATGCTGGAGACCGGCGAGGACTCGGCGATGCTGGTCGAGTTCATCGACAAAACCACCCTCACCCTTGGCGCAAAGTCGCACCTGACCGTCGATACCATGGTCTATGACCCGAAAAGCCATGCCGGCACCTTGGTGTTGAACCTGACGGTGGGAATTTTGCGCTTTATCTCCGGAAAGATGGTCAACGACGGCGTCCGCATCGTCACGCCGACGGCGGTCCTCGGCCTTCGCGGCAGCGACGCCTTGATTATCGTCAAGCCGGATGGATCGACGACGGTCAACGTCTTCTCCGGCGACTTCTCGGTTTCCAACTCGGACGGAGGCGGTCAGACCACCGTCGGTCCCACCCAGGCCGTCTCGGTATCGGCGGTGGGCGTCGTCGGCGCCGTCGGACCCGGCGCGCCAAGTGCCCCTGGCACGCCGGGGGAAGGCAGTTCGCCGGGCACTGGTGGGGGAGACGACGGCGGATGGCCGACCGATCCAGCGCACGCCGGCGGCCACGGCGGCGGCCCCGGCGGCGGCAGTGGCGGCGGTAACGGTGACGGTAACGGCGACCATCCCGGCGACCCCGGCGACGGCCACAATGGCGACGGCCACGGCGACGGCCACGGCGACGGCCACGGCGACGGCGACGGCCACGGGAACGGCGGCGGCCACTGAGCG
>JAQBYB010000086.1 GCA_027624235.1 Pseudomonadota bacterium
TTTCAACCATGATTAATTCTCCCAAAATCTCCGGGAGAATATCAGTCGAAGGGCAATTTATGAAGCCTTTTTCAGTTCCAGATGACTAGGACGTCTCGCCGGTTTCCGGTAGGGTCGTCGTCTCCGGCGTGGTGCTGGCCTGGCTCAGGATAAAGGCCGCGGACGGGATCAGCACCGCCGCCAACACCGCCGGCAAAACCCAGCTTTCGGCGACGAAGAACGTCACATAGATGAAACTGGCGGTCATCATCGCCGACGCCATGATCTTGGCTTTCAGCGGAATCACCCGGTGCTCATGCCAGGCCCGGATCGAAGGGCCGAAGGTTTGGTGTTCCCAAAGCCAGCGTTGGAATCGAACCGAACATTTGGAAAACGCCCAAACGGCGATAATCAAAAAAACCGTCGTCGGCATTCCCGGCACGACGATACCGATCAAGCCGAGCCCGACATTGACCCAGGCAAAGGCCAACAGCCCCCAGCGCACCGCGCATTGGGCAAGATTATCAGACTTCATTTCCGTGGATTTATCGGGATCCATGGCGACTTTCCTTGAACGGCGTCTTCCCCCCACGCCGGTTGTAGCATATTAAAGGCAATCATTAAACAGGTCCGCAAATCATGCCCGAACTGATGCCATCGAAAAAAACCCTGCCCGTCGGCGCCGAACTGGACGACGGCGGGTTGTGGTCGCAGATTTTAAACCGGCCCCAGGGAAACGGCCGGCGCCGGGCGCTGTTTCTGGACCGCGACGGGGTGATCGTCGAAGACACCAACTATCTGCACCGGCCGGGCGATGTGCGCGTCATTGACGGCGCCGCCGAGGTTATTGCCAAGGCCAATCACCTGGGCATTGCAGTCATCGTCATCACCAATCAGGCCGGTATCGCCCGTGGGATTTATGGCTGGGACGCGTTCATTGAGGTTCAGGAGAAGATTATCGATGAATTGGACGGCGGCGGCGCTTTCATCAATGCCGTCTTCGCCTGCCCCTATCATGGCGACGGCAAGCCGCCCTACGATCAGGACGACCATCCGTGGCGAAAACCCAATCCCGGCATGTTGTTGGCCGCCGCCGAGCGGATGGCGCTGGATCTTGGCGATTCATGGGTGATCGGCGACCGCGCCGGCGACCTGGAAGCCGCCAGGACCGCGGGGGTGCCCGGTGGCCTGCATGTGCTGACCGGGCACGGCGAAGACCGTGGAGAACGCGATGCCGCGCTGGCCTTAAGCCGGGACGGATTCCAAACCCTGACGGCGGCATCCATTGCCGAAGCCCTGGAAATTCTGCCGATGTTCACCGAAAACGAAAAATAATTGAACCGTCGAGACGGCTTTAGACGACCTCGGTCCCGTAATTGATGTAATCGGACCAGGTTCGCTCCAGCGCCCTCAACCTTTGGCAGATTTCGTCAATGTCCTCCGGACCGGCGCCATGATTGGAAAAGGCGATGGCGTTTTGGTCCTGGACTTCCCGCATGGAGCGGACGATCCGCAACGCTTTTTCGGTCAGGCCGACGGTGACCGAGCGGCGATCATGGGGCGTCGGTTCCTGGTCCAGATAACCAAGATCGGTCAGTTTCTTGATGTTGTAGGAAACATTGGAACCCAGATAATACCCGCGTTCGACCAAATCGCGGATGGTGATTTTCTCTTCACCGATGTTGGTAAGAAGCAGCGCCTGGACACCATTGATATCCCGCACCCCGATCCTGCTCAGTTCGGTCTTGAGGACATCAATGAAACGCCGGTGAAGACGTTCGATCAAACGGGGCAATTCGAAATATTGTTTGTTCACACCAACCTCCTTTTGTTGTTGCGAAGCTTTTATCCCATTGCTTTGCCACGGCGAATGACGGCCATCACACCCCCCCATAAAAGGTGTCGAAATCATTGGATTTTTGCAGGATTTGAGGGGAACGCGGCGTTAGCCGATACCGTATTCCCTGGCCCAGCCCAGGCCCTCGACGGTTCCCGCACGGGGCCGGTATTCACACCCGATCCAGCCGGCATAGCCAAGCCCGTCGATGGCGTTGAATAGCGCCGGGTAATCGATTCCGCCACCTTCCTGACCATCCGGCTCGCCGCGTCCGGGCACACCGGCGACCTGGATATGCCTGATCCGGCCAAGGTTGTCGCTGATCGTGGCCAACAGGTCGTCGCCGTTGATGGCGCCGTGATAGAGGTCGTACTGAAGGAACAGGTTGTTGTGACCGGCGGCCCCAATCACCGAAAGCGCCTTGGCGGTATCGCCGATCAAATAGCCGGGCACGTCGGTGGGATTGAGCGCCTCGACCAGCACCCCGATGCCTTCTTTTTCGCAGGCAGCGGCGGCGGAGTTGAGGTTGTCGGCCAGGGTTTCCATTGCCGCGTCGACGCCGGCACCGTCTGCAACGACCCCGGCCATGACGTGGACCAACGGGCAATTCAGGGCCTTGGCATACCCGATGGCCTGTTCGATTGAATCGCGGAATTCTTCTTCGCGTCCCGGCAATCCGGCCAGGCCGCGATCACCCAAATCCCAATCGCCGGGCGGGGCGTTGATCTGAACCTGTTGCAGCCCGTGTTCGGCGAGGCGTTCGGCCAATTCAGACGCCGGCCATTGATAGGGGAAATTATACTCAACGCCCCTGAACCCGACCGCGGCGGCGGCATCGATGCGGTCCATCATCTCCAGGTCCTGGAACAAATACCAAAGGTTAGCGGAAAACTTCGGCATGGATTCTCTACACCCCTAACCGCTTCTTGATTTCAGCGGCGACCGCAAGCGCCGGGTTCAGGGGCGGATGCGACCACGGCTCAACGTCTCCGGCGAGCGGCCGGGCGTAGCCTAGTTGGTAAAGCTCCTCATGCAGCCGGGCATGTTTGGCGACGCTTAAGGCCGGTGGCGCGTAGATGTAAACCGGCCCGGTTCCGGCGCAGGCTTCCGTGCACATGGAAACCGAATCCCCGGTGACGATCACCGCATCGGCCAGGGCCAGATAGCCGTAATAGGGGTTATCCTGTTCGGCGTCGGTGTCCCAGCGAAAAATACGGCGCGGCGCGGTGATGGCGTCGATCAGGGTTTCCGTCGCCGCCCCGGTGCGGCGGCTGGTGGAAACCAATAAAGAACCGCCCGCCAACAGGGCCATTTTAGAAGCCCGCGCGCCCAGTTCGCGGGCCATGGCCGGGGTGAAGCGTTTGCGCCGTGTCGAGCCGCCGACAATCAGCGCGACCCACGGTTTCGGCAAGCCATCGAAGCGGCCCTGCCATGTATCGGACTCCTGCTTCAGCCGTCCCGGGGTCAGCCGATGCGGCGCGCCGGTGATGGCAAGGATGTTGCCGGCGACAAACGGTTGGTCGTGGTTGGGCCGGGCGATCAAGGTAAACTCCCTCACGCCCGCGCCCGGATGCATAATCTGGATCAAGGCGCAGCCACTTCCACCAAGACGACCAATTTGCCGCGCCACCGGGGCGGTCCGGCGGCCGGCGGCGATGACGACATCCGGCCAAGGCGGGGTCAATTGCGTCCGGCTATTGGCGCTAAGCCCGGCGAAGGATGCCCCCAACACGGCATTCGGCAACACCGCCCACGGCGAATAGGCGATGTCCTTGATTTGATACTCGAGGCCGAGCGCATCGGCGACGCCCAGGCACTGGCTGCGGTTGCCGGCGCGGTCGTCGGCCAGCACCCAGACGGCGGGCGGACCAGCTTGGCGATCAGAATTCATGGCCTGAAAGGTCGCATAAAACGCCAGCCCAAGAAAGCCATGAACAACCGCGCTGAACAATTGGCCGTAGGCGCCGCGACGCATCGACCCTGCACGCTGACTGGTCCTTGACAGATTTGGACGGTCGTCCTAATTTACGTCCTGTATTGGACGCTCGTCCTACCCATGCGGTGCCGGTTGGCCGGGGAGGTGTTTTTATGAATAACAAGACAACACGCGATCATATTGTCGAAGCAGCCGATCAGTTGTTCTATCGGCAAGGGTACGAGCATACGTCGTTCTCGGACATTGCGGATGCTGTGCAAATCTCACGCGGCAATTTTTATTATCACTTCAAATCCAAGGATAAATTACTGGATGCCGTGATCGATGCGCGACTGGCTAATACCCGCAAGATGTTGGATCAGTGGGAAATCGAAGGGGAAAATCCTGAGGATCGCATCCGCGGCTTTATTCAAATTCTGATCGCGAACCGGACCCATATAAAACGGTACGGCTGCCCGGTTGGCACGCTGAACACAGAGCTTGCAAAGCTGAATCACGCCGCGCAAGCCGAGGCAACCATGCTGTTTACGCTGTTTCGGACCTGGTTGTGTCGGCAATTTACGCTGCTTGGCCGCAAGGCAGACGCCGACGCGCTGGCGATGCATCTTCTCGCCCGCAGCCAGGGTGTCGCCACGCTGGCGAATGCCTTTCACGATGAGAAATTTATCAAGCAGGAAGTTAAACAGATGTGCGACTGGCTGGAATCGTGCACGGAAAGCGCCGCGCCCAAACCACACCGAGCACCCCGCCCCCAGGTTTATTAGGAGAAAAAAAATCAGATGTTTATCGTGCTACTTAAATTTTCCAGCAACAAAGGCCAAGCCAGCCAATTCATGGAAGGCCACAAAGAATGGATCAAACGCGGTTTTGATGACGGTGTATTTTTGTTGGCCGGCAGTCTTCAGCCCGGTTTGGGCGGTGGGATTGTGGCGCACAATACGTCGCTATCAGATATTCAAAGCAGGGTGAACGACGATCCGTTTGTCGCGGAAAATATTGTACGCGCGGACATTCTTGAAATCACACCATCAAAAACCGATGACCGGCTAAAGTTTCTTCAAGGAGTAGACATTTGAGCGCGACGATCATCGGTCCCGATGGTAAATCACGCTGCCAATGGTGCGGTGCCGCGCCGGCGTTTCTCGACTATCACGATACCGAATGGGGTTTCCCGGTCAGTGATGATCATCGCTTGTTCGAGAAATTGAGTCTGGAGGGTTTTCAATCCGGGCTGAGCTGGCGCACCATCCTCGCCAAGCGCCCGAACTTCCGCGCCGCCTTCCATGATTTCGATTTCAACAAAATTGCGCGCTTCACCCAGCGCGATCTTGATCGTCTGCTCAAGGACCAAGGCATCGTCCGTCATCGCGGCAAGATCGAGGCGGTTATTAATAATGCCGGGCGGGCTCAGGAGCTCATCAAACGGGAAGGCTCCCTGGCAGCCTTCGTCTGGCGTTACGAACCGGACCCAAAGCAGCTTGCAAAAGCGCGGACCGCATCGACCTCTGCACAATCGCTTGCAATATCGAAGGACCTGAAAAAGCAAGGCTGGAAATTCCTCGGACCGACCACGGTGTATGCCTTCATGCAGGCAATGGGGCTGATCAACGATCATGTTGAGGACTGCGTGATCAGAACCAAAGTTGAGCGCGCGCGCAAGAATTTCACCCGGCCAGGGCGCTGACAGAGGATGCATTCAAATTTGAATCTGTGGATAAAGTGCAATGAAACACCCGGAAAACATCGGCCCACGCAAGTAAGGATACTATACTAAGACCCATGAGCAGCACCGATGCCAAATTCGGTCCCGGCGACCTGATCGTGCACGGCCTTTTCGATTACCGGGGCGTCGTCATCGATGTCGACCCGCATTTCCTCGGCACCCCGGAATGGTACAGCCATGTCGCCAAAAGCAGGCCGCCCAAGGATCGGCCCTGGTATCACGTCCTCGTCGATGGCGGTGATATCCGGACCTATGTCGCCGAGCGCAACCTTGAACCCGACCCGTCGGGCCAGCCGATTAACCACCCGGACGTCGCCAACCACTTTTCCGGCTTAAGCGACGGCGGATACCTGCCCCGGCTGAAAAGCAACTAATTACCCGGCGATCGAGTCCTTCAGTTCGCCGAGGAATTCTGCGTAAGGCTTGGCGCCGCCGACGGCTGTCGCGTAGAGCGGTTTTCGCACCTGCCAGTTGGACGCCGTCAGCACCGGGCGCTGGGAGGTGTGGAAATCCAGACACGCCGCATCCCATTCGAGGCCGAGGAAGTCGATCAGCTTGCGGCTGGTGCCTTCCTGGTCGCCGATCAGGTCTTCGTAGCGCAACTCAAACACCGCCCCCGGCATCACCGCCCGCCAGTGTTCCATCAGGCGGCCATAGGCCCGGAAATAGCGTCCGATGTCGCCCAGGTCCATGGTCCAGGCATGGGGCGGGGTAAAGTTCTGGCGAAAGCACGAAAACCCGGTGTCCAACAGATCGCGGCGGCAATGGACGATATGGGCGGCGGGGAACAACCGTTTGATCTGGCCGAGATGGAGAAAATTGAAGGGCGTCTTATCGGTGATCCGGGCGGCGTCTTCGGCGCCCTCGGTAAGCCGTTCCAGGTATTGATCGGCTTTGTCGGCGACGGTTTTGTCGTCGGCGTCTGCCAGGGCGGCGTCCGCACCGCACAGGCCCCGAAGCACATCGATTTCCCCCTTGCCGTCCACTTGCGGATGGTTGGCGATGATGTGTTCGGCCAGGGTGGTGCCGGACCGGGGCAGACCGACGATGAATACCGGCTTGTCCGAGGGATCGCCGCCGTCCTTTCCGGCGGCCAGCACGTCGGCGCTATAGGTCGACATGATCGCATCGATCCGCCGGTCAAAGGCATCGGCGTCGAAGCCCGCGCCTTTTTTCGCCAACATTGAATGCCCGAGATGGTTGCCGGCCTCGAAATCGGCGAAGGCGGTCTCGAAATTTCCCCGCTGATGATTGATTTCGCCAAGCGCGAAATGAATTCTGGCCCGGTCCAGGTCCGACAGGCGTTTGTTTTTTAACTCGCCCCGCATGGCCGTGATTTCGGCCTCCCCGGCCTCGCCCCCGGCGGCGGAGGCCAGATTGTATTGGGCCGACCCCAGTGTCGGTTTGATCTTCACCGCCTCGCTAAAATGCGCCACCGCATCGTCAAGCTGCCCCGCCGCAAGCAACACCACGCCAAGGCCTTCATGCGCCTCGGCCGAATTTTCGTGGGCGTCCAATATATTGCGGTAATGCCCCACGGCGCCGTCGATGTCACCGTCCTTGAAGGTCACGCCGGCTAAATTCAGATGCGCCTCCAGATTTCCGGGTCGGCAGACCATGGCCGCCTGAAAAGCATCCTTGGCGCCGGCCCAATCCTGTTTTTCCCGAAGCACGCTGCCGAGGCTGTTGTGGGCCTCGGCATAGTCGGCATTGAGGTCGAGGGCGGCGCGGCATTCGGCCTCGGCCCCATCCAGATCGCCGGCTTCGCGAAGGGCGACGCCCAGGTTCGACCTGGCCATCAGATTGTTGGGATTGATGGCAATGGCGGCCCGGTAGGATTCGGCGGCCGCCTGTGGGTCGCCGGCACGGAGCGTAATGTTACCGAGGTTGATGTGCGCCTCGACATACCCTGAGTCCAGGGTGATGGCGGCCACGGCGGCGGCCCTGGCTTCGTCGAGGCGGCCCTGCACCTCCAGCGAAACGGCAAGATTGTTGTGGGCCTCGGCATGGTCGGGGTCGAGGTCGATGACATGGCGACACGCCGCTTCGGCTTCCTGCGGGCGGCCCAGCAAATTCATGATGGCGCCGCAATTGGCGTGGATGGCCGGATCGTCATCGTTGCGGGTGGTGGCCTCAAGGATTCGTTGCCCGGCCTCAACCATGTGGCCGCCGGAATAAGCGATCAGGGCCAGCATGTGAAAGGCCTCGGCGTTCAGCGGATCCTTCACCGTGACCTCCAGAAACGCCTTTTCCGCCGCCACCATGTCGCCGGCATTGAGCAAGGCTTCGGCATTCTTCATGTCGGCCGCGACGGAGTGGTCGGTTTTCCGCGGGCGGTTCTGATCGCTCCGCAGCTTACGGCGTTCCTTGCGATTCACTGAATTCAGCCTCCTCCAGGGGGTATGCGCCCTGGTGGTATATCAGTCTACAAGCTCCCTTGCATCTTCTTCGGCGCTAGAATCAGACGCCAGATCAGTGCCGGAAAAAGTCGGGTAGAGGCCGAGCATCCGGCCGCGTTGCTGGATGAGGCCAAGCACCGAGTCGATATACGGGGTTTCAACATCTACCAAACGCCCCATTTCCTGAACCGCCGTCACCAAGGCGTCGATTTCCATCGGTTTCAGGTTTTCCAGATCCTGGAGCATGGAGGTCTTGTGCGCCCCGACCTCTGCCGCGCCATTGATGCGGCGATGCACATCGACCCGGAAATGAACACCCAGGGCCTCGCCGATGGTTTGCGCCTCCATCATCATGCAACGCGACAGAATACGGGTCGGCGGGTCGGTGGCGACGATATCAAGGGTGGCGCCGGTCAAGGCGCTGATCGGGTTGAAGCACAGGTTGCCCCACAGTTTGATCCAGATGTCGTCGCGGATGTTGTCGCGCACCGGCGCCTTCAGTCCGGCCTCGTTCATGGCGTCGCTGAGTTTCTGGACCCGCTCGGTGGTGACGCCGTCGGGCTCGCCCAGGGTGAACTTGTTGCCATACACATGCTTGATGACGCCCGGCGCGATAATCTCCGTCGCCGGGTAGACGACCGAACCGATGGCGCGCTCCGGCCCGATGGTCTTCCACTGGAAGCCGCCGGGATCGACGCTATCCAGACGGTGGTTCTCATGTTTGCCCTCAAGTTTATAAAAATACCACCAGGGCACCCCGTTCATCGCCGTCACCACCGCCGTGTTCGGCCCCATCAACGGCCCAAACCGCGCCGCCGCGTCATAGGCCTGATGTGATTTCAGGGTGACGATGACGTAATCCTGCGGCCCGGCCTCTGCCGGCTCGTCGGTGCAAAAGCATTTCGTGGTGATACGTTCCTCACCATCAATCAACAGTTTCAGGCCGTTTTTTTTCATCGCCTTCAGGTGCGCGCCTCTGGCGATCAGCGAAACATCATGCCCGGCCAGCGATAATTGCACGCCCAGATAGCCGCCGATGGCGCCGGCGCCGTAGATGGCGATTTTAAGCGCGCCCTTTTTGGAGCTGGTTTTCTTTGGTGATTTTGTCATTGGCTCTGCTTTCCTGGGTTCAGATGCGGGATAAAGATCGGGGCGAAGCTGGTGCCGGGTCATTTCATTGTTTGTCGCCGCCTCGACGGCAAAAACGTATTTGGCGGGGCAGCGGCCGGATTTGTTCAACCAGGCCCAAACATGCCCCTGTTGAACGCCGCAGGCCCTGGCCAAAGCCGATTGGCCGCCAATAATTTTAATGGCCCGTTCCAGAGAACGGCGGTGTTGTGATTTCATCAAGGAGTCCATACCAGAACCTACAAATAAAGTTGTAGGGACTCAACAAGGAAATAAATAAACGTGTAACCCCATCGGCGCCGAAGTTGTAGGGGATTGGCAATTGTCTCCGATGGGATTTGCCTCTAAACAGAAACAACAGACTTCGAGGAGCCCCAATGCCCGCAACCCCAACCAACGCCGATGACGCCGCCGGACTTGAAACGGCGCGCCTGCTGCTTGACATCAAGGCGGTCAATTTCCGCCCCGAAGAGCCCTATACCCTGACCGCCGGCTGGGCCAGCCCGGTCTATATCGATTGCCGCTGGGTGATTTCCTTCCCCCAGGCCCGGCAACGGATCATTCAGTTGGCGGTCGAAAAGCTGGAACGCGAGATCGGCTTTGCCGCCATCGACGCCGTCGCCGGTGGCGAGACGGCGGGCATCCCCTACGCCGCCTGGATCGCCGAGGCGCAGTCCAAGCCGATGCTGTATGTGCGCAAAAAGCCCAAGGGGTTCGGCCGCAACGCCCAGATCGAAGGCCACTTCGACGAGGGCCAGCGGGTGTTGCTGGTTGAAGACCTGGCCACCGACGGCGGCTCCAAAGTTACGTTTATCGAAGCGCTGAGGACCGCCGGCGCCGAGGTTACGGATATTTTCGTCGTCTTTTTTTACGGCGCCTTTCCCGGCGCCGAGGAAACCATGCGCAGCCTTGGCGTCAAATTGCATTATCTGGCGACCTGGCAACATGTCTTGCAGGCGGCGGAAGAAGGCAACTATTTCGACCAGGCCGCCATCGACGGCGTGCGCGCTTTCCTCGACGACCCGACCGGCTGGTCGAAGGCGCACGGCGGCAAAGACTCTGTTTGAACAAAAAATCCGACCCCGCATTTCCCAGGCAGCGCATCTATCAACTCCCGGTTTATCATGATTTTATTATAAATATCATATAGTTAGATTAGTTTTTGGGACGCTGGCGGAACCAAGGGAGTGAGTTGGTTCAATGGCGGACGAAGGTCACTGCCGGATTGCATTGCGGGCGAGTTTGAGTCAGGCTCAACAAACTGGACGGCCCCACATGGGAAATTCCGGTTTTATGCAGCATGGCCGGTCCGGCATTCCGATGGACATCCCGGATAACGCCCTCCGGCCTTTTTTTTGAGGACCAACAGATGAAAGTCACAGCTACACGGGCCGCGCTTGCGGCCACCCTTGGTATCTTCTTCCTGGGCACCACGCTGCCTGCGCCGGCGATGGCCCAGGACAAGGCAAAGGCCAAGGCCAAGACCACCATGCCGGCGAAGAAGAAGATTGCCGCCGACCCGGCGGTAGCCTCCCTTCAGGAAGCGCTGAACAAGAATGGAGCAAAGCTCAAGGTCGACGGCTTGACCGGCGGTAAGACCCGCAACGCCTTAAAGAAGTATCAGGGCGCCAACGGCCTCAAGGCGACCGGCAAAATCGATGCCGCGACCAAGGCGAAGCTCGGCCTCTAGTTTCCCGAACCGGCCCGG
>JAQBYB010000087.1 GCA_027624235.1 Pseudomonadota bacterium
GGCCCAACCCCGTCCCTTCATGTCTACGGGTAAAGGTGCCGGCGGCCTGGGAAAATGGCTCGGTCACATGGCCTAAATCACTTTCCGAAATTCCCATTCCGGTGTCCTTCACCGACACGAACAGACCACCGTCGCTGCCTTGACCGGCGGCGATCGTGACCCGGCCTTCCGGCGGCGTAAATTTGACGGCATTTCCGATCAGGTTCAATAAAATCTGCTTAACGCGCAGCAAGTCGCCTTTTAAGGACGCCAGACCGTCCGGGACTTCCTGAATAATGGTGACCCCGGCGCGCACGGCCCTCTCGTTGATCATCCGCACCGACGTCGCCACGGCGTCGCCAAGATCGACCCGTTCGTCCACCATATCCATGGCCCCGGCTTCGATTTTCGAGACATCCAGGATGTCCGTAATCAGCTCCAGAAGATGCCGTCCCGAGGTATTGATGTCGTTGAAATACTCCAGGTACCTGGGATTGCCGACGGTGCCGAGAACCTCGCCCCGGAGCATGTCGGAAAAGCCGATGATGGAATTCAGCGGCGTGCGTAATTCATGGCTCATGTTGGCCAGGAATTCGCCCTTGGCGCGGTTGGAATATTCGGCCGCCTCCTTGGCTTGGCGCAGATCCACCTCCATGCGCTTGCGTTCTTCCACTTCGTCCATCAGTTCCCGGGTCCGCTCGGCGACCCTTTCTTCCAGTTCGTCACGGGCCCTGATGATTTCCTGTTCGGCGTCGATCTGGCGGGTGATGTCGGTGGCGGTTCCCCGATAGCCCAGGAATTTTCCGCCTGTATCAAAATGCGGCAGGCCGGCGAGCCGCAGATAATAACGCCCGCCTTCGTATGCCCCGCCGGGGGCGCCGGGACTGGACATGATAAAGTTTCTAAACGGGCGGCGCGCCTGAATATCCTCGATATGGCGGCGCCATTCTTCCGGTTGCTGTTCCAGCGTTCTCCCGTCGGCGCTTTGTTGCCGCGTCTTGCCGATGATGTCGTCCGGCGTTCGTCCGGTGACCTCATAATATCTATCAGAGATATAGGTAAACCGGAGGTCCGCATCCATTTCCCAGAACCAGTCGGAGGCGGATTCCGCCAGATCCCGGAAGCGTTGCTCCTCCTCCTGCAAGGCGTCTTCGGCCCGTTTCTGCTCGGTGATGTCCTCGACAAAACCGGTAAACAACCGTTTGCCGCCAAGGATCAGTTCGCTGACGCCCAATTTCATCGGAAATGTGGCGCCATCCTTACGCAAGCCCACGACCTCGCGGCCGATGCCGATGACACTGGCCTCGCCGGTGCGGTGGAAATTATCCAGGTAGCCATCATGTTCGGAATGAAAGGGTTCGGGCATCAGCATGGAGACGTTTTTGCCGATCACCTCATCCTGCTCATAACCGAAGATGTTTTCGGACGCCTGGTTGAAGCTTCCGATGATGCCTTTTTCGTCGATGGCGATGATGCCGCTGACGGCGTTTTCCAGGATCAGGCGCATCCGGACCTCTTCTTCCTCGAGCGCTTTTTCGACCCGTTTTCGCTCGGTGATATCGATGTTGGAAGTGACAATGCCCACGGTCTCGCCGGCCGCATTCTTCAGGGGCACCTTGATGACCAGTATGTCCCGTTCCTGTCCCGACGCATTGGGGTGCCGAGCGTCATACCGCTGGGTTTTGCCGGTTTTGAGGACCTCCAGATCTATTTCTTCTGTTTTTTTGCCGCCAACCGTAGAAATGAGGGGTTTACTGCCGCCGATCAGGTCTGCGTCCTTGTAGCCAAAAAATTCCTGGTGCGCCCGGTTGGTCATTATGTACTGCCTGTCGGCGTTCTTGACGTTAATCATCGCCGGGATGGTGTCGATGACAAATTTCAGGCGTTCCTCGCTATCGCGCAGGGCTTCTTCGGACCGTTTCATCGCCGTGATGTCGGTGTGCGTAATCAAGGTGCCGCCGGCTTTTGTCTTGTAGTCCTGAACGGAAACCCAGCGGCCGTCCGAAAGTTTTCGGATTTCCGGATCACCGGGGGCACGGAACTGGGCCAGCCTGCCCTGCACCCATGTTCGGCATGCATCGTCGTTGTCCTTATCGACACCGGCAACAAATCCGGCGCGGACGAAACGCATACAGACGTCCTCCAACGATGCGCCGGGGACAAAAATATTGCCCTGTTTGGCTCGGCTTTCCCGGTACAGGCTGTTGCAAAAAACGAACTTTTCATCGGCGTCATAAAGAATGACATCCACCGGCAGGCCTTCGATGGCGTCATACAGGATAGTTTCGGCGCCCTCAGCGCGCGCGTCGCTTCGCTTGCGCGCCCGTTCCTCCTTGCGGATCACGAACAACAGCACCGCCGTCACCCAGATGGCGAAAAGCGCCATCAGGCGGTTGGTGACGACGATCCAGGCAACCCCGCCCGGCGGCGAATACAGGTATCCGGCCACGGTCAGGAGGCTTGCAACCAGGGCCAGGAAGAAGATGTGGCGGCGTTTCGGCAGCCACCAGCCCAGCCCGACCACGGCGACATAGGGCAAGCCGCCGGCGAACCCCAAAGGCGTCATAAGATCAATGGCGAAAATCGCCGCGGCAAGAGCCGCCGCCGCGGCCATCACCATCGAGGACCGTTGTTTATCAAACATCGTCTGCCTTCAAACCGACAATGGAGGTTTTGCGTGAGTCCCAGGGCTGTTTTTGGCCGTGCCTTTCTTATTAACCCATGAGAATAGTGGAAATTAACCCCTTTTGGCAACCGGGAGTCTTGCAAAAATACGTTATGAGTCCGTGACTTAGCGGAATCCCTCCATTTGCGCTGTCAGCCCCATTCAATCCAGCGCCATCACATCGAAGGCGATGGAGAGGCGCACCTCGTCGGACGCGAAGGGGATGGTGCGGTGATAGAAATAGGAGGGGAACAGCACCATCAGACCTTCTTCGGGCTGGATCAGGAGGACATCGGGCTCGACGCCGGCGAAAAAATCCTCCGGCGGGCGGCCGAATTCGATCCATCCGGCGTGTTCCGGGTCGGCGGCGGCAATAACGATGGGAATCTTCGGATAATACACCCCCGACAGCCACGCCGACGGATGGATATGAGCCAATTGATGGCCCTGGGACTGCATCGCCACGCCCCACACGCTCAGGCCCATCCGCGCCGGCCGGTGGGCCAGATAGGCGTGATCGGGGTCGGGCGGCACCGCCTCACGGTAGCCCTCCACCGCCGCCATGATCATCCCTTCCAGCGCCGCCATCGGACCCATCGGCGCCACCAACAGCTCGCCCGAATGGCGGCCGAAGCGGGTCGCATGGGACTTCGGCGCCACGGTCAACGAAGGATGAGCCAACAGGTGATCGCCGAGCGCCGTATTGAAGGCGGCAAGATCAGGGAAGCCTTCCGGGACCGGTGGATGGACCGGCACCAGCAGGCGGTCGAAATCGTAGAGCGCCCTGACGGCATCTTTTTGGCCCGCCTCTTCCAGGGCGATGGCCTTGAAGGCCAGCATCGAAATGTTGCCCGGATGGTCGGTGAGATAGGCGTCGCAAAGGTCGATCGCCTCTTGAGCCTTGCCCTGGGCCAGGTAAACGTCGGCCAGGTTGACCCGCACCTTGTCGTAATCCGGGGCCAGGACGATGGCGCGCTGATACGCATCGACGGCGTCATCCAGCCGGCCCTGTTCCTTGCAGGCATAACCGATGTTGATTTGGGCGCCGGCATGATCCGGATCGCAATCCAGGGCGGTTTGATAACGCTGGATGGCCTCCTCCAAGGCGCCGGCTTCCTGAAGCGCGATGCCGAGATTGTAATGGGCCTCGGCGAAAGCGGGGTTGTGGCCGATGGCGGTTCGAAACGAATGAATGGCGGCGGCGGAACGTCCCAATTCCATCTCGATGGCGCCCAAATTGTTGCGGGCCTCGACCAATTCGGGGTCGATGTCCAACGCCCGTCGATAGGCCGGCATCGCGTCGTCGAGACGGCCCAGGGCCTTCAACACGTTGCCGAGATTGAAATGCGCCAGCGCCGAAACGGGGTCGGATTTGAGGCAGCGCCGGTAAGATGCCTCGGCGTCGGAGAAGCGGCCTTGGGCTTCCAGGGTGATGCCGAGATTAAATTCGGCGTCCCAATAGCCGGGCCGGGCCTCCAAAGCGAGCTGGTATTGGGCTTCGGCGGCCCTTAAATCACCCGCCGCCTTGAGGACGTTGCCCAAATTGTTGTGGGCATCGGCGAAACCGGGCCGGAAGGCGATCGCGGTTTCCAGAAGCGACCGGGCCTCAACACCGTCACCGGTCTGAAAGGCGGCGACCCCGGCCAGGTTCAAGGCGTCCGCGTTGTCCGGCTGGCGCGCCAGCACTTGGCCGCAAAGGCCAAGGGCCTGTTGCGGGTGGCCCGATTGAAGGGCGGCCAGGACACTGGCCAGGACACCGGCGAGGACACCGGCGAGGGCACCGCCCAGGTCATCGGCGGCGGCAATATTGCCGCGAGGGGCTAGCGGCGGCGCGGATTGAACCGCCACGGGAGGAGAACGCTTCTTCCTTGGCTTATTCGACGCGGGCCGCCGGGCGCCTTTTTTACTTTTTTTCATTGCCGCTGCCGGATGGGTAAATCCCGTCGAATAAATCCCTCACCCCGGTGCGATCTTTCCCCGACGAGCCCAGAAAGATCGCCAGCCAGAGCAGCACGGTCAGCAAGATGATGATCTGGAATCCCAGTTTGAGCGGGGACTCCGCATGGCGATCATACCAGGACTGGATCGTGCGCGCCCACCACCGGCCGAAGGGGTGGGCGGGGTCATTGATGCGGCGGCGCAGTTTGATAGCCCCTCCGATCAGAACCACAAAAAAACCGAGAACAAAGTATTCCACAGCGTATCCCCTATTCAGCGATCATGGGCAGGATTCCTTCGCGTTGCCTTGGCCCCGTTTTGAAGGCGCGCGATTCTTATGCTTGTCGCGTTGTTTTCAGCCGTAGCGATGCAGGGCTTCGCCGTTTAGCCGCAGCCATTTTTTGGCGCCCGCAACGTCAGCCGTCAATTCCCCGACCCAATGCCAGAATTTTGGCCCGTGGTTGAGTTCCGCCAAGTGCGCCACTTCATGGGCAACGACGTAATCCAGAACCGCCTCCGGGGCCATCACCAGCCGCCAGCAAAACGATAAATTACCGTCATGGGAACACGACCCCCAACGGCTTTTAGTGTCGCGGATGGTGATCCGCCCCGGCCGCCTGTCGAGGGCCTGCGCCTTGTCGCGGACACGTGGCGCGATCTGTTCGCGGGCCTGGAGTTTGAACCAGTCCTTCACCCGCCGAACCAGGTGTTCCGGGCGACCGGCAACCAGAATTTCCGCGCCTTCGCAACGGACCACGCCGCGGCCGCCGGCAATCGACCTGATCCGGTAATCGACGCCAAAGAAGGGCACCGTCTCGCCATCGGCGAACGGCACCCGCGGCAACCGTTCGTCAAGCTGGTTCAGAATCCAATCCGCCTTGTCCAGCACCAGGGCCAGACCTTCTTTTTGCGACGCCCGGTTGGGCAGGGTGACGATAACGCCGGTACCGCCGTCGGCGCCCTCATCAAGGCGGAGAATGACCCGGCGGGCGCGGTTGTTTCTAAACAACCTGACCGCCACCCACGTGCCGGCGAGTTCAAGGGCGGTTTCCTTAATCAGCTCTCTGGCCATTGAATGCTCCCCCTGCCCGCTGTCACGGCAGCGGTGGAATCTGATAGCCGATGGCGTCGAAGGTCACAAACAAGGTGTCGCGGTCGGCATCGTTCAGGCGCATCAGCGGCGGTCGGATGTTGCGCCAGCCGTCATTGCCGGAATGCCGCGCCATCAGGGTTTTCAGCGCCGTCGACAGCGGGAATTTAACGATGGCGCCGCGCAGCGCCGTCAGCGTTTCATGGACGGCCTGAACGTCGTCGCCATCTTTCCAACCCTGATACACCTGGCCCGCCAGCCCGGACCCGACATTGGCGCAGGCCGTAATGCAGCCGGCGCCGCCGGCGTTGAGCAACGGCAGCATCAGTTCGTCGGAGCCGGAAAAAACGGCGAAGCCGGGGAAGTTCCTGGCCGCCCCGATCATGTTGTCGAGATCGCCCGACGAATCCTTCATGCCGACGACGGTAGCCGGGTATGCCTTCAGCAACCGTTCAATCAACGAGAACGGAATCGGCACGCCGGACATCTGCGGGAAATGGTAGAGACAGAGGCGAAGCCTTGCGTCACCGATTTTCTGGATGACCTCGGAATAGGCCGCGAACAGGCCGTCGTCGCTGGGATTCTTGTAATAAAACGGCGGCAGCATCAGAACCCCGCCGGCGCCATTGTCGAGGGCGACGCGGGTCAGCGCGATGGCGTCGGGAAGGGCGCAGGCCCCCGTGCCCGGCATCAGGGTGTCGCCCGGAATCCCGGCCTCGGCCAGCCCGTTCAGAATGCCGATGCGTTCCTTGAGGCCGAACGAATTGGCCTCGCCGGTGGTGCCCAAGATCGCCAGCCCGTCGCAGCCATGGTCCAACAGCCAGCGGCAGTGGGCGGCCATCAAACCAATGTCCGGGTCCATGTCGGCGGTGACGGGGGTGAGGGCGGCGGCATACACGCCGGAAAGAGCAAAATCCTGTTGAGCCACTGTTTTTATTCTCCTTATCGATGGGTCGTTATTTTGGCCAGCCGACGATACGGTTTTCCAGATCGTCGGTATCACGTTCGGACACCACCCGGCCACGCACCGAAACCGAGGCCTGGTGCACCGTATCCGCATCGCCGGAGACAAGCGGATGCCACCAGAACAAATCCTTGCCCTCGTCAATCAGCCGGTAGGCGCAAGTCGACGGCAGCCATTCGATGCTTTTAATATTCTTAGCCGTCAGAATTCTGCAATCGGGCACATATCGTTTTCTGTCATCATAGCTGACACAGCGGCATTCTTCCGTATCCAACAGCCGACAGGCGACGTCGGTGTATTGAATTTCGCCGGTGGTTTCGTTTTCAAGCTTGTTCAGGCAACACTTGGCACAACCGTCACAAAGCGATTCCCATTCCGCCTTGGTCATCTGCGCAAGGGTTTTGCTCCGCCAGAACGGAGGGATATCGGTGTTGGCGGCGGTTGGCTTTCCGGGCATGGGTGGAGGCTCCTGAATCCGTCTACCGTGTCCAATGGGGAAAGTCAAAATAATGGAACCGTTCCAAATCCACGAGGCCCTACTCCCGATCAATCAGGTGGATGAACGACCCCGCCACCTTGCCATTAACAAGTCCAACCGGGCCGAGGTCATTGCCCTCGGCATCCGCCGCCTGAAATAACGCGCCGCCTTGTTGGCCGTCTTCCTCGACCACCTGGGCGTAATGAAATTCATGGCCGCGAAAGGCCGTGCCGGATTGTCCCAAAGGACCAACGCCGGAAGCCTGCAAGCGCCGGTATCCAAGATGCAGTTTTGGTTCAGCGAACGATGTCTCCAGCGCCAAAAGACCGGCCATGGCGTGGCGCGCGCCGTCGGCGTCGACCAGCCCCCGGCCCAACACCATATAGCCGCCGCATTCACCGAACACCGCCGCGCCGGCATTGGCCGAAGCCCGCAGTCCATCGAGGAAATGAGACGCGCTGGAAAGCCGCCCGGCATGAAGCTCCGGATAGCCGCCCGGAAGATAAACGGCGTCGGCGGCGGCGGCAGGGGCTTCGTCCTGGAGCGGCGAAAACAGCGTAATCTCGGCGCCGGCGTGGCGCCATCCCTCGATCACCGTGGCGTAGGAAAAGGCGAAGGCTTCATCAAAGGCGACGGCGATGCGCTGCCCGATAGGGGCCAGGGGAGACGCGCCCATATCCGCGCCGGCTTCCAGTTTCAGCGGCCGCGCCAATTCCAGCAGCCGGTCGATATCCAGATGCTCGGCGACCAGGGCCTTGGCGGCCTCAACGAAGCCTTCCAGGTCGGGGTGCTCGACGGCCTGGACCAGGCCCAAATGCCGTTCCGGCAAGTTTAATCCCTTGGCCCTCGGCAGGCAGCCCAGCACCGCAATGCCGGGCGACGATTGCGCACAGGCGCGGCGGAGAATTTCGGCATGACGGTCGCCGCCGACCCGGTTGAAAATGACCCCCGCCACCTCGACCTCGGGGCGGTATTCGGCGAAGCCCTTGAGCACGGCGGCCGCCGATTCTGCTTGGGCGCGGGCATCGATGACCAACACCACCGGCCAGCCGGTCAAGCCGGACAGGTCGGCGGTTGAGCCCCCCTTGGATTTAGAGTGGTCGCCGGGCTTGACGAAAGCGCCATCGAACAGCCCCATCACCCCTTCGCAAACGACGATGTCGGCGTCCCTGGACAGCCCGGCGGCAACGGCGCTCAGCGTTTCTTCCCGCATCGCCCAGGAATCCAGGTTCAGGCATTGCCGGCCGCCGGCGGCGGCGTGAAAAGCGGGGTCGATATAATCCGGCCCGGCCTTGGCCGAGGCGACGGCATGGCCCAATGACGCCAGGTGCCGCAACAGCCCCAGCGTGA
This sequence comes from Pseudomonadota bacterium, assembly GCA_027624235.1. Classification (GTDB taxonomy): domain Bacteria; phylum Pseudomonadota; class Alphaproteobacteria; order Rhodospirillales; family Casp-alpha2; genus Casp-alpha2. The sequence continues at coordinate 8,465 of JAQBYB010000087.1, forward strand.
CCACGGTCTTGCCGCTGCCCGACGCCGGCGCGGCGATGATAAAGCCCGAAGTTTGTGACATCAGAATTCCCGGATGATCTTTTCAAGAACGCCATGATACCATGCCCTGCAGAGAAGGAGAATCATGACGACCTCGCCCCGCAAACCCAAGGGCCCGTTACGCAAGGGCTGGACGACCGGCGCCTGTGCCACGGCGGCGGCGACGGCGGCCTATCAGGCGTTGCTGACCGGGGCCTTTCCCGATCCGGTGTCGATTAGGCTGCCGGGCGGCGAGGAGCCAAGCTTCGCCCTGAAACAAAAAGAGCTAAACGCAACCGAGGCCACCGTCAGCGTCATCAAGGATGCCGGCGACGACCCCGATGTCACCCACGGCGCCGAGATCGTCGTCACCGTCGCCGTCAATCAGGCCAGGGGAAAGAGACCGGTAGGCGTCACCTTTCACGCCGGGTCCGGCGTCGGCACCGTAACCCGGCCCGGCCTGGCGCTCAATGTCGGGGAACCCGCCATCAATCCGGGACCACGGACGATGATGGAATCGGCGATCCGGAATTTGTCCGCCAAATACGGCGAGGGGACAGGCGGCTCCGTTGCCATCACCGTTGCCGTCGCCGATGGCCAACGGCTGGCCGAAAAAACCCTCAACCGGCGGCTCGGCATCGAAGGCGGGCTGTCGATCCTGGGCACCACGGGCATTGTCATCCCGTATTCCTGTTCGTCGTGGATTCATTCCATTCACCGGGGCGTCGATGTCGCCAAGGCGTCCGGCATCACCCATATCGCGGCGGCGACCGGGCGAACCTCGGAAGCCGCCGTGCAAAAAAGGCTCGGCCTTGCCGATCAGGCGCTGATCGACATGGGTGATTTCGCCGGGGGATTGTTGAAATATCTGCGCAAAAACCCGGTCCAGCGGCTGACCATCGCCGGCGGCCCCGGCAAAATTACCAAACTGGCGCAAGGGGCGATGGACCTGCACTCGTCTCAATCCCGGGTCGACATGACGGCGCTGTCGGACATGCTGGCGGCGCTGGGCGCGGACGACAACACCACCGCCCAGGCCAAGGGCGCCAACACCGCCGCCGAAGTGCTTGAGGCCGCGCAGGCGCTCGACCTGCCGCTCGGCGATCTGATCGCCCGCCGCGCCCGCGAGACGGCGATGGCGACGCTGTCGGGCGATATCGACGTCGAGGTGGTGATCTTCGATGGCAAGGGGAACGATGTCGGCCATGCCGGTTAAGCACCTTCTCATTTTGGGCGGCACCACCGAGGCGCGGGAACTGGCGCGCCGGGTTTCCCTGATGATGGGGAAAAGGGTGCGGGTGACGACGTCCCTGGCCGGACGCCGCGCCACCACCCCGGCGCTGGCCGGGGATGTCCGCATCGGCGGCTTCGGCGGCATTGAGGGAATGACGATGTATATCCGGGACAACGCCGTCGATGTGGTCGTCGACGCCACCCATCCTTTTGCCGCCCAAATCTCGGATCACGCCAACGTCGCCTGTACCGGGGCGCGGGTGCCACGGCTTCAGATTTTGCGCCCCGGTTGGCGACTGCCGCCAGGGGCGACCTGTCTTGAAGTTGACGGCCTCAACGGCGCCGCCCGGATCCTGCCCCGGGTCGCCCGGCGGATTTTCCTGACCACCGGGCTCGGCGGGCTGGAGGCGTTCTCGGGGCTGGACGATTTGTGGTTTCTGGTGCGCCTGATCGATGCGCCGAAGGCGCCGCCGCCGCTGGCTGAGTACCAACTGATCACCGGCGCGCCGCCCTATACCCTTGAAGAGGAAAGCCGCCTGTTGACGGAGCATGACATCGACACCCTGGTGACCAAGGATTCAGGCGGCGCGGGCACCGAGGCCAAGATTGTCGCCGCCAGCGATGCCGGTATCACCATCATCCTGGTCCGCCGCCCGCCGCCCGAACCGGGACCGGTCGTCGCAACCGTCGATGCGGCCTTCGCCTGGGTGCAGGGTCTGATTTAATTCTAAAAAAAGGGAAAGGAGATACGGGGATGAAACCGTCCGCCGGAGGCGGGGATACCACTCTTTCCCCCTATCCCCAACGATCCCCCCGATCCCCC
>JAQBYB010000088.1 GCA_027624235.1 Pseudomonadota bacterium
GCGCTTGTTCGAACTTGCGACCCCGCATTATAAGCTCGGGAGGGTGACCACTGGAATTACGCTATGTATCTGGTTTAGGTTTCATGCCGCTTGTTTCTCGCTTTTGCCAGCCCAGTATGCTTCGACCGGGGTTTGGTGTTCAAGGGCCGACTGGGCAGAGAGTTGCTTCTGGTTAAACTCGGACTCTATTAGCGCAGCGGAACGACGACCGCTTTCAGATGATTTGCAGATATTCGGAGAAAAAATACTAGCCCCCCCTAAAACTTCCCCCCCGCCACCGTCTTGCGGAACGCCTTCAGTTCTTCTTCCATATCCTTTTTTTTCTGCTCGTCGAGGTCGAAGGCGACGCCGATGCCGTCGGCGAAGCCACGCGCCACGTGGGCCTTGATGGTGCCGAGGCCTTCCATGTGCAACTCGACGAACGAGGCGTTCTCGAAGGTGCCGTCGACGACCAGCCCGGCGCCGCCGGAGGAAATATCCTGGACATCGACGTCATGCATCGTGCCGTCGCTGCCCCGCAGCGTGGCGCGGGTGTTTTTGGGCAGCTCCATGCGTTCATGGCGGCGGTTGTTGGTCATCGAGGTTAAGCCCCCCCGGCCTATTTTATCAATCATCCCCGATGTCTCCTTGGACCTGTTGTCGTCGTCCGCGTCAGTCTTCGACCGCGCCGCCGATGATGGCGGCGAAGCGGCCGCGGTATTTGGGCCAGGCGTCCGGGTTGATCAACCGCGGCGGCCGGGCGCCGTTAAAAATAGTCAACCACTGCTTTGCCGCATATTCAGCCATATTGTATAGGCTGTCGTCTGTGATGCCCGCCACATGAGGGCTGATGATGACATTGTCGAACGCCATCAACGGATGATCGGCGGCCGGCGGTTCCGGGTCGAACACATCCAGCCCGGCGCCGGCGATCAGGCCTTCCGAGAGCACTTGCGCCAGCGCCGTTTCGTCCTGGATGCCGCCCCGGGCGGTGGTGATGAAATAGGCCGATCGCTTCATCATCCGGTATTCAGCGGCGCCGATCATATGGCTGGTTTCCTCGGTCAACGGGCAGTTGACGGAAACGAAATCCGAGCGCCGGAAGATGTCGTCGAAGCCGGCTTTCTCGGCGCCGCGCTCCTTGAAATCCTGATCGCTGATATAAGGATCATAGGCGAGCACCGTCATATCGAAGACGCCGCCCATCAGCGCCGATATCCGGCGCCCGACATTGCCGAGACCGATGATGCCGATGGTGCGGCCGGTCAGCTCGCGGCCCTTGAAATCCCAACGCCCCCAATCGCCGGGGCCGCGGCGCATTTGCCGGTCGCCCTGGACGATTTGTTTGGACAGCGCCAGCATCATGCCGAGCACATGCTGGGCCACCGACGGTGCATTGGCGCCGGCCTGATTGACGACCAGGATGCCGGCCTCGGTACAGGCATCGACATCGATCATGTCATAGCCCGACCCGGTGACGGAAAACGCCAGCAAATTCGGGCAGCGCTCGATCAACGGTTTTTTTGGGAAGTAAGGTTCCTGGATTTCATAGGTGGCCCGCAACTGATAGCCGTGGGCGGTGGCCAGGGCCTCCCAGTTGGCTTCTTCGGCATCGCCAAAGGCCAGCTTGTGGAGCGTGATGCCGTCGACGCCGTCGAGCATGGTTTCGGCGACCGGGTCCGCCCATTCTTCAAAATAAACCAGATTTTTGTTTTTTGTTGTCATCAATAGTCCCTATTCACCTGTGTTATATCTACCTCATGGCGGGAACTATAACCCAAAGGGCTGACTTTCCACACTCACATGCTTTCCCTTATATTAGGTCGTCAACATGGGGGGGTGAATGAACGAGACGGCAAACGCAAAGGCCTGGCAAATCTGGATCGACCGGGGCGGCACCTTTACCGATCTGGTGGCGCGGCACCCCGACGGCAAGCTGGTCTGCCACAAGCTGCTGTCGGAAAACCCGGACCAATATGAAGACGCCGCCCTGCAAGGCATTCGCAATCTGTTGGGGCTGTCCCCGTCCAGCCCGATTCCGCCCGGCGCCGTCGAGGTCGTGCGCATGGGCACCACGGTGGCCACCAATGCACTGCTGGAACGAGGCGGCGACCGCACCGTGCTGATCACCTCCAAGGGCTTCGCCGATGCGCTCCGGATCGGCTATCAGAACCGGCCGAAATTATTCGACCGCCATATCCAGTTGCCGGAGATGCTCTATGAACAGGTGATCGAAATCGACGAACGCCTGGCCGCCGACGGTGCTGTGTTGGCGGCGCCGGACCCGGACACGGTCAGGAAACGGCTCACCGACGCCTTTGACGCCGGCATTCGATCGGCGGCCATCGTTTTCATGCATGGCTATCGCTATCCGGCGCACGAGAACCTGGTTGCCGATATCGCGCGCAACGTCGGCTTCACCCAGGTTTCCGTTTCCAACCGGGTCAGCCCGATGATGAAGTTGGTATCGCGCGGCGACACCACGGTGGTCGACGCCTACCTGTCGCCGATCCTGCGCCGCTATGTCGATCGCGTCGCCGCTGAACTGGAGGCCGGCACCCGGCTGCAGTTCATGCAGTCCAACGGCGGCCTGACCGAGGCCAACCTGTTCCAGGGCAAGGACAGCATCCTGTCCGGCCCGGCCGGCGGCGTCGTCGGCATGGCCCGGACCGCGGCCATGGCCGGGGTCGGCAAGGTCATCGGCTTCGACATGGGCGGCACCTCGACCGATGTCTCCCATTACGACGGCGAATTCGAGCGCACTTTTGAGACGACGCTGGCCGGTATCCGCCTGCGCGCGCCGATGATGCGTATTCACACCGTCGCCGCCGGCGGCGGCTCGATCTGCCGCTTCGACGGTCAGCGGTTCCGGGTCGGCCCGGCGTCTGCCGGCGCCGACCCCGGCCCGGCGTGCTACCGCCGCGGCGGGCCGCTGACGGTCACCGACTGCAACGTCCTGATCGGCAAGGTGCAGCCCGATTACTTCCCGCATGTGTTCGGCCCCGGCGGCGACCAGCCGCTCGACCAGCAAGGCGTGCGCGCCCGGTTCAACGATCTGGCCGAAGACATCGAAAAGACAACGGGGCAAACCAAACCCGAACCCGAAGACGTCGCCGAGGGGTTCCTGAAGGTGGCGGTCGAAAACATGGCCAACGCGATCAAACAGATCTCCGTGCAGCGCGGCTACGACGTCACCGACTACACGCTCAACTGTTTCGGCGGCGCCGGTGGCCAGCACGCCTGCATGGTCGCCGATGCGCTGGCCATGAACCGGGTGCTCATTCACCCCTTCGCCGGTGTGCTCAGCGCCTATGGGATGGGGCTGGCCGACGTTCGGGCGTTGCGCGAACACGCCATCGAGGCCGCCCTCGACGATGAAGACGGGGCAGCCGCCAAGCTATCCGAAACCCTGGATCAGCTGGAGGCCGAGGCGCGAAGCGAAATCGCCGGACAGGGCATCGCCGCCAACAACACCACCGTGATCCGCAGGGTCCACCTTCGCTACGCCGGCACCGATACCGCGTTGATCGTTGCCTTCGGCAGCCGCCAAGCCATGACCGCCGCCTTCGAGGCGCAACACAAAAAGCGGTTCGGTTTTTCGGCGCCGGAGCGGGGCTATATCGTCGAGGCGGTGTCGATAGAGGCCGTCGGCGCCGCGGAAACGGTGGCCGATCCCGAAATTGAGGTGATCGACGGCGTCGCCACGCTGCGGCCCAAGGACACGGTGCGCATCTACTCCAATGGCGCATGGCTGGACACCGCCGTCTTTGACCGCGAGGCGCTGTTGCCGGGCGACAAAATCGACGGCCCGGCGATTATCATCGAAGCCAATGCGACCACCGTTGTCGAACCCGGCTGGCAGGCGGAAACGACGACGCTTGGGCATCAGGTGCTGACCCGCACCCAGCCCCGCGCGGCGCGCCACGCGGCCGGCACCCGCGCCAACCCGGTGATGCTGGAAATCTTCAACAACCTGTTCATGTCGATCGCCGAACAGATGGGGGCGACGCTGGCCAACACGTCCTATTCGGTCAACATCAAGGAGCGCCTGGATTTTTCCTGCGCCGTCTTCGATGCGGCCGGCGGCCTGATCGCCAACGCGCCGCACATGCCCGTGCACCTGGGCTCCATGGGCGAAAGTATCCAGGTGGTGATCCGCGAAAACCAAGGCACCATGAAGCCCGGCGATGTCTATGCCCTGAACGCGCCCTACAACGGCGGCACCCACCTGCCTGATATCACGGTGATCACCCCGGTCTTCGATGATGCCGGCAACGAGGTTTTGTTTTATGTCGGCTCGCGCGGTCATCACGCCGATATCGGCGGCATCACGCCGGGATCGATGCCGCCCAACAGCACCACCGTCGAGGAAGAAGGCGTGTTGATCGACAATGTCCTGCTTAGCCGCGGCGGGCGGCTCAGGGAAAAAGAAATATTAGAGTTGTTGAGCCAAGGCCCCTATCCGGCGCGCAACCCGCACCAGAATCTCGCCGACCTGGCCGCCCAAATCGCCGCCAACGAAAAAGGCGTCGTCGAATTGAGGAAGATGGCCGATCATTTCGGCCTCGAGGTGGTCTCGGCCTATATGGGCCACGTCCAGGACAACGCCGAAGAATCGGTGCGCCGCGTCATCGATGTGCTGACCGATGGGGCATTCACCCTGAAGCTGGACAATGGCGCCCGCATCAAGGTTCAAATATCCATCGACAAAAAGTCGCGCAGCGCAATAATCGATTTCACCGGCACCTCGAAGCAAACCAACAACAATTTCAACGCACCGGCCGCCGTGTGCCAGGCTGCGGTGCTGTACGTCTTTCGCACCCTGGTTGATGACGACATCCCGTTGAACGGCGGCTGCCTGAAACCGCTGGACATCGTCATCCCCGAGGGCAGCCTGTTAAACCCGCGCCCGCCCGCCGCCGTCGTCGCCGGCAATGTCGAGACCTCGCAATGCGTGACCGACGCCCTATACGGCGCCTTGGGCGTGTTGGCGGCCTCACAGGGAACCATGAATAACTTCACCTTCGGCGACGATCAGTATCAGTATTACGAAACCATCTGCGGCGGGTCCGGCGCCGGGCCGGATTTCGACGGCACCGACGCGGTCCAGACCCACATGACCAATTCCAGGCTGACCGATCCGGAAATTCTGGAATGGCGGTTCCCGGTGCTGCTGGAAAGTTTTTCGATCCGCCGTGGCTCCGGCGGCCAAGGCCGCCACCGGGGCGGCGATGGCACCGTTCGGCGAATTCGGTTTCTGAAACCGATGACGGCGGCGATCCTGTCCAACAACCGTCTCAACGGGCCGCACGGCCTGGAGAATGGCAAGCCCGGCAGGACCGGCGTTAACCGGATTGAACGCGCCGATGGCTCCATTGAAGACCTCGGCCCGACGGGCAGCGCCAAGATGAACGCCGGCGACGTGTTCGTGATCGAGACACCCGGCGGGGGAGGGTTCGGCAAACAGTAAACCCGAATCGGGTCGAATTTCCGCCTTCACCGTCCCCATATATCGTAGGTCTCAACTATTTTTTTTCGCCTATATGGTAGGCTGGAAAGCCTTTAAAACCGCCAATTTCGCATTAAACACCCTGTTTTTAGCCATTTTTCACCCCGCCACCGTTTGACCGCCGATTCCGTAACCCTTAAAATCACCGGATTCGGGGTTTTCAAGGGATCGTTTTTCACCATGAAGAGGAACGTTCTAGGTCTGGCGGTAGCGGTAATAAGCCTTGGGGGGGCGGATGTTGCGCTCGCCTCGACCCTCGAAGAAGAACTCGCCACCCTGTTGCTCGATCATCCCAATATCCGCGCCGCCTACAAAACCGTGGAATCGTCGCGCCAGGGGATCGCGCTTGCGAAGTCGGCGTTCTATCCTATAATTTCAATCAGCGGCGACGTCTCCCATGAGGTCATTGACAGCCCCTCGGAACGCCAACAGGGTGACGGACAGGCCGGCAAGCCGTCATCAAGGACGCCGCAAAGCTTCAGCTTTACCTCAACCCAGAACCTGTTCAACGGGTTCGCGACGGCGTCGGCGGTGCAAACGGCGAAACTGAACAAGGAACTGGCGCAACTGACGCTCGAGGGAACCCGCCAGAATACGGTGCTGGAAGGCATCAACGCCTACGTCAATGTGTTGCGTCAGAAGCGCCTGATCGAACTGTCACGCGAGAATGAAGCCACCATCCAGCAACAACTCAGCCTCGAGGACGAACGCGTTCAGCGCTGTTCCGGCATCGCCGTCGATGTGCTGCAAGCGAAGTCCCGCTTACAGTCATCCAAGGAACGCCGGGTCAGCTTCGAAGGCGCCCTCGAGGACGCGGTCAGCCGCTATACCCAGACCTTCAACCATTCCCCCGACCTCGACGCCATGGTCGACCCGGTGGCCCCGATTGAAATGGTGCCGAGCGACCTCGACCGTACCATCGACATCGCCCTGGGCGGCAATCCGGCGCTCAACAACTCCAGCGTCACCATCGAGGTCGCCCGGGAACGCAAACGGATTGTCCAAGCCGAGCTGTACCCCAGCGTTGACCTCTCGACGGCATGGAATTTTGAGAAAAACGCCGGCGCCACGCTTGGCGTCAAGCGCGATTATTCGATGAAGTTGACGGCGACCTGGGATCTGTTCACCGGGTTTTCGACTCGCAATCTTCTGTCCCAAGCGTCCTTCGACATCGGCGCCACCAAGGACACCTACGACTACACGTCGCGCAAGGTGATTGAGCAGACCAAGCTGGGCTGGCAGGCGCTGCTGACCGCCCGCAAGCGACTGGAGCTTTTGGAAAATGCCGTCAACATTGCGGCCGAGGTGTTTACGTCGCGTCAAAAGCTACGCGAGGCCGGTAAGGAAACGGTGATCAACGTGTTGGATGCGGAAAACGAGGTCAACAACACCCAGATCAACTTCACGTCTGCGTCCTATGACGAACGTCTTGCCGTGTACCAGCTGTTGCTGGCGATGGGGCTGCTCAACCCGGAAGGCCTCAAACTTTACTAGCAGGTTGCTGAAAAAGTGGATTTGCGGCGACAATCCTTCGACAGGCTCACGATGAGGTTCCGAGACTCGCCATCCCGGCGCGCCTCGGGATGAGGCGTTCCATTTCCTTACACCTCACCCTGAGGAGGACCGGAGGTCCGTCTCGAAGGGCAACTGTGCAAAAGCATGGGTTTTTCAGCGGGCCGACAAAACTTAAGTCTTGGTTTTGGCCGGGGCGTCGGGTTTCGGCTTATCGCCCGGTTCCGGCTTGGTATGTTTGCGGCGGATGATAATATCGCCGTTGTCCAATATCTCCGGCGCCTCGTATTGTGGAACCGATTGCAAGATCAGCCCAAGCGCCCTGAGGATGCCGCGAGTCGCATCCTTGAACAACTCACTTGGCGTTTCCTTTTCAGGGGAGGGCGGCGGTGTCGTCTCGGCGGCGAGGGCCCGGCCCTCAAACGCCAAAAAGCCAATCAACAACAATCCCAGGCCGACCTTTTGCATGACCATCGCTCCTTCAATGGGGCTCAATACCGAGTAGGGGAATTCTAGCACAGCGCACCGAAGGGCGCGAACCGGCTAAAGGGCTGCAAAAAAAAGGCGGCGAATTATTCGCCGGCGGGAACAGCCAGGGCGCTTAACGCCTTTTCAACCCGTGTCGAAAGGTTCGACATCAGCAAAATCATGTGCCGGGATACCTTGACGCCATCAACAGTCGCCAACGTGGTCTGGCCGCCACCGTTGAAAAACCTTGAAACGACGATCTCGGGACATTCCGGTCCCTGTACGATCAGGTGCGCCCCGCGACGCGTGAACGTGGAGCGCCTGAGCGGATATCCAGTGGGCAGAAACGCAACATAACCGCGGCATTGCGCCAGGATACTGACATCGTCCCTCCATTCGTTCCAGCGGAATTGGCGGTCTTCAGGATCGGATTGAATGAATGGATTCGGCTTCATCTGCAACATAATCACCTCGGCCGCTTGATCCGGTTTCGCTGTCTGTTTGTGGTCCGGACTGTGGGTTGTCATGCATGAAGTTTTAGAGCCTGCCTGTTGCAATAGGATGAATGCGGTTTAAATATTATGTGAATATATGTTACAATTGTTTCCGGGTCGTTCGTGCGGGCCTGAACAATGCCCCCGTGCCGGAAGCGTATTTGGAGCCGCCATGCCCAACAACAAACACCTGCTGATTGTCGAAGACGACGAACTGGTTCAGTCCCTGCTGGCGGCCTATATGCAGAATGAAGGCTTCAAGGTCAGCATTGCCTCAACCGGCAAGGAGATGCTCGCCTGTATCGATTCCGAAACCATTGATCTGGTGCTCCTGGACCTTGGGCTTCCCGACGAGGACGGTCTGGTGCTGGCCCGCCAGGTTCGCGCCCGATCGTCTCTGCCGATCATCGTGGTGACCGCCAGGAAGGATCAGAAGAACAGGCTTGCGGCCTTGAAAATCGGCGCCGATGACTACCTGACCAAACCCTTCGACCCGGAGGAGCTGTCCCTCAGAGTCCGTAATATTCTGGGCCGGGCCGACGACGGCGATACCTCTACCGAGGAAGCCTTGCGGGAACGGACGGAGATTTTTAAATTTCAGGGATGGGTCCTGGACGCCGGCGGCCACATCCTCACCGGCCCCGACGGCGACAAGGTGTCGCTGACCCGTGCCGAATTCAATCTGCTGTGCGCTTTGGCCAAGGCGCCGAACAGGGTGTTAAGCCGCGATTATCTGCTTGATGCCGTCAGCCAGGACGCCGATGCGCCGACCGACCGATTGATTGACGTCCTCATCAGCCGGGTGCGAAAGAAGATCGAGCCCAATCCTAAAAAACCGGAAATCATCACCACCGTCGTCGGCTGCGGCTACAAGTTCAGCGCCCAAATTGAATAAACCGGAAAACAATAAGGAAGCTATAAAATGTTGAAAGTTTTGGGCCGCAGGACGTCGGTCAATGTCCAAAAGGTCATGTGGTTGACGGCGGAGCTGGACCTGGAGGTTGAGCGGGTCGATATCGGCGGCCCCTTCGGCGGTAACGATACGCCTGAGTACCTTTCAAAAAATCCCAACGGTCTGGTCCCGACCCTGGAAGACGGCGATGTCGTGCTTTGGGAATCCCATACCATCGTCCGCTATCTATCCGAAAAATACGGTCGCGCGCCGTGGTCGCCCGAGGATGCCGCCGGCCGGGCATTGGCGTCACAATGGATGGATTGGTATCTGGCCCAACTGCACCCGCCGATGACGGTGATCTTTTGGCAACTGGTGCGTACCGCGCCCGAAGACCGTGACATGGACGCCGTTCATGCCGCCGTGGAAAAGGCCGGAAAATTTTGGGGTTTGCTGGACAAGCAACTGGGCGGCGGCGATTACGTAACCGGCAAGACCCCCTCCCTCGCCGATATTCCGGTCGGCTGCGCGGTCAGCCGCTGGTACGCCATGGACGTGGAACGCCCATCGCTGCCAAATCTGAAGGCATGGCACGAAAGGCTTCAAGAGCGCCCCGCCTACCAAGGCCATGTCATGATGCCCCTAACCTGAACGGCCCCCACCATGAACGGCACCCCTTTGTACCAAGGCTACGACCGCGCCCAACTGGACGCCCAGTACGACAACCGCTCGCGGGTGCCGGAACACGTCGACATTCACGCCGCCCTTCAAGCCCAGGGCGACACGGTGCTGGCGGACTTCGATGCCCGGCTCGACGTTTCCTACGGCCCCAGCGCCGAGCAGACATTGGATATCTACCTGCCCAACAATCCCATCGCCGGGGCCAGCGTCCCGGTCAACGTCTTCCTGCATGGCGGGTATTGGTACAGCCGCCACAAGAACGACTTTCGCTTTCTGGCCCGCGGCCTGGTCCCGTCGGGGGCCGCCCTGGTGGTCGTCAATTACGCCCTGATCCCGTCGGTGGACCTGGACGAGGTGGTCCGCCAATGCCGCGCCGCCGTCGCCTGGACCTTTCAGAACGCCGCCACCTTCGGCGGTGATCCGGCACGGGTTTTCGTATCCGGGCATTCCGCCGGCGGCCACTTGACGGCAATGACCATGGCCACCGATTGGCCGACGTTTGGAAACGGTTTACCCGCCGATGTGGTCAAGGGCGGATGCGCCCTCAGCGGCATCTACGACCTGACCCCGATTCCGCTGGGCTATATGCAGGAAACCCTTCAATTCACGGCGGACCAAGTGATGCGCAATTCACCGATGACGCTGGCGCCGGCGACCAAAGCGCCGTTGATCATCGGTATCGGCGGCGCAGAAAGCGAGGAATTCCTTCGCCAAAGCCAAGCCTTCGCCGAACACTGGGGGGCGCCGGGTGGAATTGAGTGCTGGATGATGACGCTGGACGGCATCAATCATTTCACCATCCTGGCCGAGTTCGCCGACCCGAAAAGCATTTTGACGCAAGCGGTGCTGAAGCAGATGCGGCTCTAGAGCATTTCCGGCTTATTCTGGTGCATAACCGTCGGCAATGAAGAAGTTGAGGCATTCGTCGGGCT
>JAQBYB010000089.1 GCA_027624235.1 Pseudomonadota bacterium
GGGGGCCGGGGCGCGAGCCACTGGCACGGCCTGAGCCGCGACTTCGGCCTTGGCCTTGGCGATGGCCTTCGCTTTCTCCCTGGCTTTTTCCTGGAGCTCTTGAACATCGGCGATCTTCTCCAACAGATCATCGACGAAATAGCCCTGAAAATGGCTGATGCCGAGAGCCAATCCCCATTTAATCGCTTCTTCGGTATCGACGCGGGCAAGGATCACACTGTCCTTGCCGGTTGATGTCACCACGTCGCGCATTTCGATCATGCGCGCCGGGTCCACGTCTCCCTCATAATCTTTATCCCAATTAATTTTCACGTAGTCCGACCGCAGCAATCCCGGCTCGATAAACTGCAGGGCCAGCGGATTAAGACCGTCGACGACGACCCGGTAGCCGCGTTCCTGAAGCGAATCCCGGGCATAGCCATAGGCGCTCATGTCCGCAAAAATATCCAGCACCTGCATTTCCACCACCACCTTGGCGGTGTTTTTCCCGACTGATTGATGAAATTTTTGGAAATCCCTGGACAGAACGGTGCTGATATTGAGGTTCAAACTGATGGTATGGGGGAGGCTATCAAAATTTCGGTTGCCCAGCACCGCCAACATGCGCCGGTCCAGGGTTTCGGTCAGATACTGAAACAGCCAGGGGGACGCGAACAAATTAACCCCGGGGGCAATCCGTTTTTTCAGTTCGGCCATGGAAATGAAATGTTCGCGGAAAACGATTTTACCGGGACCGCCCGGTCCCATCTGCAAGCAGGTTTGATTCCTGATCAGGTCCGCGACCCGCGTGCCCTGGAGTTTTTGGTTGATGGACGTGAGATTCAAGGCCCCCAGGGGTTCGCCCTTATCCTTATCCTCCCTGGCCTTGGTTTCGGATTGGAGTTGATTAAACCGTACAGCCTCAACCGCAAGGTCGTTGGCAATGGCAGCGAAGGTCGAGAAATCCTCCGGCTGGCTGAGATCGTACCAAGTCGAAAAGGCATCCTCGAAGGCGCCGTCCTCGACCTTCATCAAGGGATCCTCGCTAAACAGCACGCGAACCTTGTCGACAAAGGCATCGGCATCATCGACGGGCACGTTACGGCAGATCAGCACGATATCCGCGTTGTGGAGCGAAAAGACCGAGGCTTCGTGATTTTCAATGAGGCCATCGAAGGTACGGACCGCAATGGAAATGAAATGGGGTTGGCGATTCGAGGCGCGCAATTGTGACAAATGGACATGGATCGCAAAAACCCCGCCCGGATTCGCCTCAACACGCTTGAGGCGAGACAGCAGCAGGCTTTCCTCGCTTGCTTCCGGATCGCGGATACCGCCGCTCGCGTAGCCGGGATCGGCCATGATTCACCCCATTATCCAATAGTTCGGACCCTACGTTCGAACCCTTAATATCAGATTACCGCTCATCCTAAATTATTACCCCGAAAACCCCCTCCAATACCGCTAAGGCCACGCAGTTCACCTTGCGGAAGGAAGGGCTCTCGGCAATCATATTGTCAGAGATGGCGCCTCCACACCAGAGCCCGGACGCCGTTTCCGCCCCCGGCGATTGGCGCGCCCCGCCCTCCTTTCGGCTTTGTCACCGCCGTTCCCAAGTGTTAGGTTCAGCGCGGTTTTCCAGAGGAACCAACAATGTCGGCCAGAAAAAAGATCCTCGTCACCGGCGGCGCCGGGTTTGTCGGATCGCATCTTTGCGGTCGCTTGGTCGAAGACGGCCATGAGGTGCTGTGCGTCGACAACTTCTTCACCGGCAGCCGCGATAATATTCTCCGCCTGATCGACAAGCCGCATTTCGAACTGATGCGCCATGACGTCACCTTTCCGCTCTACGTCGAGGTCGATGAAATTTACAACCTGGCCTGTCCGGCGTCGCCCATCCATTATCAAATGGACCCGGTGCAGACGACCAAGACCTCGGTCCACGGCGCCATCAATATGTTGGGCCTGGCGAAGCGGACGAAGGCGAAGATTTTGCAGGCGTCAACCAGTGAGGTCTACGGCGATCCGGAGGTCCATCCGCAAGGCGAAGACTATCTGGGCAACGTCAATGCCATCGGCCCCAGAGGCTGTTACGATGAAGGCAAGCGTTGCGCCGAAACACTTTTTTTCGATTACCACCGCCAATACGGCGTCAATATTCGGGTCGCCCGGATCTTCAACACCTATGGGCCGCGCATGCACCCCGATGATGGCCGGGTCGTTTCCAACTTCATCGTCCAGGCGCTTAAAGGGCAGCCGATTACCATTTACGGCGACGGCAGCCAGACCCGGTCTTTTTGCTTCGTCGATGATCTGGTCGACGGCCTGGTGCGCCTGATGGATGCGGACGATGCCATCACCGGACCGATAAACCTGGGCAACCCCGTGGAAATGACCATCCGTGATCTTGCCGAACAGGTGATTCGAATGACCGGGGCCAAGTCCGAACTGATGGAAAAGCCCCTTCCCGGCGACGACCCGACACAACGCTGCCCCGATATCGGGCGGGCAAAAACGCAATTGGGATGGGTGCCGGGGGTTGCGCTAGAAGATGGCCTCAAAAAGACCATCCAATATTTCAAGGACACCCTTTGAGAGGCCGCTTTGCATTCGCGCTGGAAAAAAGAGTAAATAACCGGACCGATGGATTTAAACGCTTATTTCAACACTGAATTCGATCAGCACCAAATCACCCTGGATGCGACCCGGGGGGCGTTGGCGGAACCGTTCACCCGACTTGTCGGGGTTTGCGCCGAGGCTATCCGCGGCGGCCATAAACTGGTGCTGTTCGGCAACGGCGGCAGCGCCGCGGACTGTCAGCATCTGGCCACCGAACTGGTGGTGCGCTACATCACCGACCGCCCCCCCATCGCCGCCATCGCGCTGACCACGGACACCTCGATGCTGACCGCCATCGGCAACGATTGGTCCTTCGACGATTTGTTCTCACGCCAGGTCGACGCCATCGGCAGCCCCGGCGACGTCGCCATCGCTATTTCCACATCCGGTAAAAGCGAAAACGTCATACGCGCCTTGACCGTCGCCAAGGGAAAAGGTCTCGTCGCGGCCGGACTCGGCGGCAAGGGCGGCGGGCGAATGCTTGGCCTTTGCGATCCGTTTTTAATGGTGCCGTCGGACATCACGTCCCGTATTCAGGAAATGCACATCACCTTGGGCCATATGCTGTGCGGGGCGTTGGAACAGGAGCTCGGCCTGATATGACTGAAAAAGCCAACCTTGTATCGCTGGTCGGTGCGCTGCGAAAAGCCCGGGTGCTTTGCGTCGGCGATGTCATGCTGGATCATTTCATGTATGGGACAGTTGACAGAATTTCACCGGAAGCGCCGATCCCGGTGCTCAACGTCGAACGTCAGAACACCATGCTGGGCGGCGCCGGCAACGTCGTGCGCAATCTAGTATCGCTGGGGGCTCAGGCCCGGTTTGTCACCATCATCGGCAACGACGCAGACGGCAAGGATATCGCCCGGCAGATCAAGGGGCACGGCATCAAGGAAACCCCGATCGTCGATGACGGTCGCCGGACATCGACCAAGACGCGTTATATTGCCGGCGTTCAACAGGTGCTGCGCGCCGACCGGGAAACCACCCAACCCTTGAATACCAAAACCGAAGCGACGCTGATCCGCCACGCCAAGGCCGCCATGCGGGGTTGTCACGCCGTTGTCTTGTCCGATTACGGCAAGGGGGCGCTGTCCGGCGGGATCGCCGCCAAGATCATCAAAATCGCCAGACAGGCAAAGAAGACCGTGATCGTCGATCCCAAGGGCACGGATTTTGGGCGCTACCACGGCGCCGACCTAATTACGCCGAACCAGGGAGAATTGGCCGCCGCCACCGGACTCAACACGGACACCGACGCCGATGTCATCAAGGCCGCCCGCCGCCTGATCCGGGATTACCATTTCGGCGCCGTGCTGGTGACCCGCAGCGCCAAGGGCATGACCATTGTCCCGGCCCCGAACAAGGGCAAGGGCGGGGGCAAGGGCGGGGGCAAGGGCGGCGTCCTTCATTTGGCCGCCGAAACCCAGGAAGTGTTTGATGTTTCCGGCGCCGGCGACACCGTTGCCGCCACCATTGCCGCCGCTCTGGGGGCCGGCGCCGATCTTTCGGAAGCCGCCGCCTTGGCCAATGTCGCCGCCGGCATCGTCGTCGGCAAGGTCGGCACCGCCGCCGTTTTCGATGCCGACCTGATCGCCGCGCTCCACCACCAGGATATTTCCAGCGCCGAGGCCAAGCTTCATAGCCAGGATCAAGCCAAGGACATGATCGGCCTGTGGCGGCGCCAGGGTCACAAGATAGGCTTCACCAATGGCTGCTTCGACCTTCTGCATCCGGGCCATATCTCGCTGCTGAAACAGTCCCGCAAGGCTTGTGGACGGTTGGTGGTGGGGCTGAATTCGGATGCGTCGGTGACCAGATTAAAAGGCATCGGGCGCCCGGTGCAATCGGAAGCCGCCCGCGCCGCCGTGCTGGCGTCATTGGAAACAGTGGACGCGGTGGTGATTTTCGCCGACAAGACACCGCTGAAACTGATCAAGGCGTTCAAACCGGATGTGCTGATCAAGGGCGCCGATTATGACATCGATTCCGTCGTCGGCGCCGATGTCGTCAAAAAATACGGCGGCCGCGTGAAACTGGCGAAACTGCAACCCGGCCACAGCACCTCGGCCACCATCGCCAGAATAGCCAAGAAACCCGGGTAAGGCTTACCGTGAACACCGCGCCTCTGGCACACCTGATCTACGCGCTGGCATGGTTGAGCTTCGGCGCCGTTCATTCCGTGTTGGCCGGGGTGGCGTTCAAAAATCGGTTTGAGCCCAGGTTCGGTCCCTATTACCGGCTTTCCTATAACCTGCTGGCGACGCTTCACATCGGTCTTGTCATGGTCGTCGGCGGGGCCGTAATGAGCCCCCAGGCGTACGCCCTGGAGCCCGGCGTCGGCGCCGGTCTGACCGGGATCAGGGTGTTGGGGGGGGTGGTCCTGCTGCTGGCGCTCAGGGAATACGATCTCGGGCGGTTCTCAGGCCTCAGCCAAATCAGGGCGCATCGGCAGGGCGCACCGGAACCAGGCGTTGAGCCTTTGATCATCGACGGCATGCACCGCATCGTCCGCCATCCTCTGTACCTCGGGGCGTATCTGATTTTCTGGGGCGGCGCCGTCAATGATTTCGGGCTGGCGACGGCGGTCTGGGGATCACTGTACCTGTGGATCGGCGCGCGCCATGAGGAACGCTCCTTGCGGGCGCTGTATGGTCAGGCCTATGCGGACTATCAGGCCACCGTGCCGGCGATCATTCCGTGGAAAGGCGGCGCGGCGAATTAAAGTTTAGCGAAAATGCTTTTCCAGAATCCGGGACTCTCCTTTTCCGGCGGCTGGTCCGGAATTTTGTCCAGGCCCGGCAGGGCGTGGGCGGGAAGCCCCGCATGCGCCGCGGCCATGAAATCCCGCCACAGTTTCGCCGGCGCACCGCCGCCAGTGACGTTTTTCATCTCCGCCCCGTTATCGTTGCCCATCCACACGCCGGCAACCAAATCGGCGGTATAGCCGATAAACCAGGCGTCGCGGAAATTCTGGCTGGTGCCGGTCTTGCCCGCCTGGGGGCGACCGATCCCGGCGTTGCGCCCGGTGCCGTCGGTGACGGCGCCGGCAAGCATATCATTCATGGCGGCGACATCGCGTCTTGAGATGACCCGGCCGGGGCCGGAACCGCCGCGCCGATACAACAAGCTGCCGCCGCCGTCCCGGATTTCCTCGATGCCGTAGGCCCAAACCCCGGCGCCACCATTCGCAAACGGGCCATACGCCGCCGTCAATTCCAGCAACGTGACCTCGGCGACGCCGAGCGCCAGACTGGGCGTCGGCTTGAAATTTCCAGACAGGCCTAAGCGTCTGGCGGTCTCAATCACGCGGGCCCGCCCGGCCTTCTCGCCGATCTTGACCGCCACCGTATTGATGGACCGGGCCAACGCCGCCTTCACCGTCACCGGACCTTGATAACGGCGGTTAAAATTACTGGGACGCCAGCCATCGATCGTGACGCTTTCGTCGATCATGACATCGCCGGGCACCAGTCCCGATTCCAACCCGGCCAGATAGACAAAGGGTTTGAAGGCGGAACCCGGTTGACGCCTGGCCTGGGTCACCCGATTGAACTGGCTTTCGCCATAGGACCGGCCGCCGACCATGGCCCGCACCGCGCCTTCCGGCGTCAGCGCCACCAACGCCACCTGGCCGATCCCGGCCCTGGAGCCGGATTGAACCCCGTTCCTGGACAAGGCTTTTTCGACCCCGGCCTCGGCCAGACGCTGGATGTCCGACGAAAACGTGGTACGCACGATCAGGTCGCGGTCGCCCGGATTGATATAGTCCGAAACCTGCGCCAAAATCCAATCAATGAAATACCGGCTGCCCGGGGACGCCGTCGCCGATTTCACCGGCGCGGTCCCTATATCCGCCTGCCGAGCATTGGCTTGGCTCAAATACCCGGCGGCGACCATGTTTTTCAAAACCTGCGCCGTTCGGGCCTTGGCGCGGGCCGGGTGAGCGATCAGGTTATAACGGCTGGGGGCTTTCAACAACCCCGCCAGCATCGCCGCCTGATAAACCGTGAGCCGTTCCGCCGGGCGGCCAAAATATTTTTTCGCCGCCGCATCGACTCCATACGTTCCGGTACCGAGATAAACTCGATTGAGATAAATTGTCAAAATCTGGTCTTTGGTGAATTTCTGCTCCAGCCACAACGCCAGCATCAGTTCCTGAATTTTTCGCTTGAGCGTTCGTTCCGGTGTCAGAAATAAATTCTTGGCGACCTGCTGGGTGATGGTAGAGCCACCCTGAACAATGCGCCCGGCCCTTAGATTTGCCGCCATCGCCCGGCCCAACCCAATTATATCGATGCCGAAATGACTATAAAAGCGGCGGTCCTCGGTTGCCAGCACCGCCTGGGGCAATGCCTTGGGCAAATCATTCAATCCGATCAGACGGCCGTACACGTCGCCGGTCCTGACCAGGGGGGCGCCATCGTCGGCCAACACGGTAATCGTCGGGCGCCTTGTCGCGCTGAACGCCTTGTCGACATCAGGAAGGTCGGTCGCATACCAGGCGGCGGCCAGCGAAAAGACGATCACCGCCCACACCGCGCCGACGGTGCCCCATTTCAGGGTTTTCCGCAGGCACCAGGCAAGCGCTCGCGAAAGTCCGCCGGCGGTTTTCCGAGAGCCAGAGGACCGACCTTTGCCCAGGGACTTACGAGGGGACTTGCGGGAGGGTTTGGCCGCAGATTGACCAGTCTTAGATTGACCGGTCTGGCCTTTGTTATTCCCGGGAGTTTTACGGGGCCTTGCCATAGCCGGCATGATCGCGCGCGCCGGTTATCATCAGGTTAATTTTTTATGCTGGCGTTTGGGTTTTTCGCAGTTGAGCGCCGTATGCAAGACGTCCGCATCAATGGTGCAGCCCTTCATATTGCACCGCCACAGATCGATGCCCTGCAGATCAGCATTGGTCAGGTTGGCGCCACGCAAGTCGGCTTCGCTGAAGTCCGCATACCCCATTAACGCGCTTTCAAGATTGGCATTCAGCAGCATGGCGCGTTCCAGGTTGGCGCCGCGAAGATCGGCCCCGGACAGGTTGGCGCCGGTCAGATCGGCGCCGCGAAGGTCGGCATTGCGCAAATCGACGCCCTGAAGATCAGCGTCGCGAAGGTCAATGCCCATCAGCTCGGCGCGGTGTCCGCCAACCGAGCCTTGTTCGGTCCACGCCGCGTGTTCATCAAGGATCTGATCGATTTCCTTCTTAGCCATCACTACTCCTTGCAATTAAATGTCCAGGTTGGCGACCTTCAGGGCGTTTTGCTGAATAAACTCGCGCCTTGGTTCGACCACGTCACCCATCAAGGTTTCAAACAACTGCCCCGCTTCGTCGGCATGGTTGACCCGGACCTGCAACAAGGCCCTGGCCTCTGGATCAAGTGTCGTTTCCCAAAGCTGACTCGGGTTCATTTCGCCCAAGCCTTTATAACGCTGGATGCCGACGCCCTTGCGGCCCAGGTCCATGATCTTGTTGACCAGACTGACCGGGCCGGTGATCGGAAATTCCTCTTCCTTGACCGTAAGGATCCCGTGGCGGGCATAAAGCTTCTGCAATTTACCGGCTTGCTCGTCGAGACGCCGGGCGCCGCTGGAGCCAATAAGCGCCCCGTCAATGGCGTGTTTTTCGGTCACGCCCCTGAGCGTGCGGGTGAATTCAAGACCACCGTCGTCTAGGGGCGTTCCCTTCCAACCCCGTTCCGTCGCCGGTTCCAGGGCGTCCAGGCGCATGGCGATATAATCCGCGGTTTCACCCGCAAGTTTATCATCGGACAGTATTTGCGGGTTGAGCGCGCCCAGGATCGCCGCCTGCTCCAAGATCGCCAACGGCACGTGCTGGGCCAGACCGACCAGCAGACCTTTGACCTTACGCGCTTCTTCGACCCGATCGCGCAAGTCGGGGCCTGCCAACTGTTCGCCATCATGGGGCACAAACACATTGCCTTCTTCGATGGCGGTATTGAACAGGTAGTCCTCCATGGCAGGGTCGTCCTTGAGATAGACTTCAGACGCGCCGCGCTTGGCCCGGTACAACGGTGGCTGGGCGATATAGAGGTACCCTTTATCGATAATCGGCCCCATGTGGCGATAAAAGAACGTCAGCAACAGGGTGCGGATATGGCTGCCGTCAACATCGGCGTCGGTCATGATGATGATCTTGTGGTAGCGGCATTTTTCGATGTTGAAGTCGTCGCGCCCGATGCCGGTGCCCAGGGCCGCGATCAGAGTGCCGATTTCAGCCGAGCTCAGCATCTTGTCGAAGCGGGCGCGTTCGACGTTGAGGATTTTACCACGCAACGGCAGGATTGCCTGGTTGGATCGGTCACGGCCCTGTTTGGCGGAGCCGCCGGCGCTGTCTCCCTCGACGATGAAAATTTCGCTCAATGCCGGGTCACGCTCCTGGCAATCGGCCAGTTTTCCCGGCAGCGTCGAAATATCCAGGGCGCCTTTGCGGCGCGTCAGTTCACGGGCCTTACGGGCCGCCTCGCGGGCCGACGCGGCCTCGAAGATTTTACTGATGACCTGCCTGGCCTCGGCCGGATGTTCCCCGAACCAGCGGTCCAACGCCTCGCCGATGACGTTTTCAACCGCCGGACGGACTTCCGAAGACACCAGCTTGTCCTTGGTCTGGGACGAGAACTTGGGATCCGGCAACTTCACTGACAGCACGCAGGTCAGGCCCTCCCGGGCATCGTCGCCGGTGATCGCAACCTTGTCCTTTTTGGCGATGCCGACCGAGGCGGCGTAGGAATTGATGGTCCGGGTCAGGGCGCCGCGGAATCCGGCCAAGTGCGAACCGCCGTCCCGTTGCGGGATGTTGTTGGTGAAGCACAACATGGTTTCGTGATAGCTGTCGTTCCATTGCAGGGCCAATTGGACGTTCACGTCATCGCGCTGACCGTCGATGAAAATAGGCGGTTGGATTAACGCCGTCTTGGCCCGGTCCAGATATTCGACAAAGGCGATCAGGCCGCCATCGTATTTCAGGTTGACCACGTTGGCATCGACACTGCGCGCATCGGTTACTTTCAAGCTGACGCCGGAATTGAGAAACGCCAATTCCCGCAAGCGGTGTTCCAGCGTCGCGAAATCGTAATCGGTGTTGGTAAATGTTTTTGTCGACGCCAGGAAGGTTATTTCCGTGCCGGAAACCGGCTCACCATCCTCACCCTTGGACGCAACGCCGGAAATGACCAGCGGCGCTTCCGCCTCGCCGTCCTTAAAACGGATGAAATGCTCCTTGCCGTTCCGCCAGATTTTCAATTCCAGCCATTCGGAAAGGGCATTGACCACCGAAACGCCGACGCCGTGCAGGCCGCCGGACACCTTGTATGAATTTTGATCGAATTTGCCGCCGGCATGAAGCTGGGTCATGATGACCTCGGCCGCCGACACCTTTTCTTCGGTGTGCAGATCGACGGGGATGCCGCGACCATTGTCCGATACCGTCACCGAGCCATCGCCGTTGAGGGTAACAAGGACGGTATCGCAATGCCCGGCCATGGCCTCGTCAATGGCGTTATCCACGACCTCGTAGATCATGTGATGCAGACCGGAACCGTCGTCGGTATCGCCGATGTACATGCCCGGGCGCTTGCGAACGGCATCCAGACCACGCAGAACCTTGATGGAATCGGCATCGTAGGTGTTGTTATTGCCATTCTCGGGCGGGGTCGCGGTCGCTGGCGCATCCGGCGTAGCCTCCGGCGCGGCTTCAACCGGGGCCTCGGCTATGACGGGGGCTTTGGCGGGGGCATTTTTGTCCTCGGCCTTCTTATTTTTCTCCGGGGATTTCCCCGAGTTTTTCTCCGGGGATTTCCCCGAGTTTTTCTCCGGGGATTTCCCC